>NZ_CAFJ01000211.1 GCF_000239795.1 Bradyrhizobium sp. STM 3809
GATCGGACTGAAGGAATGACGCAGCAGCGAGGTCGATTACTTGATCGAGCTGTTGATCGACGTGAACTTGCTGCTCAGGCCGGATCCCAGGCCGTTGACGGCCGCCAGGATCACGATGCTCAGCCCGCCGGCAATGATCGCGTATTCGATCGAGGTCGCGCCGGCTCGATCCCTGAAAAAGCTCGCAATCAACTGCCGCATCTACCTCTCCGGTCGGGCTCGATCATCTGATGCGCCGGAACGGCGCGAGCAGAGGCCGGGACGGACGCCCCACGCCAAACCCTCGTTCATCGGATTCAACAATCGGTTAATCCGATCTGCGACTCCCGTCCTGCGGATCCGGGCGCCGCAATCGCGGATGCGCCCGTCCTGACGCTCTGCCTCCTTGCTCGAAGCGGACGGCAAATCCATGAAACCATTGCATTTTGCTTTCGGCCGCGGTTCCGGACGCCGCCCCCGGACGGATGCGCCCGGCCCGGATTCTCCGCCGACACATTTAGAAAAAATTCGGCCTGTCGCCGGAGATGCCGTCCCATGATCTGGGTCAACCGCCAGCACGAGGCCGGGGCCTAAGGTCCATCCTGATCATCATGACCCCAGCCGATACCGCCCGCCCCCAGCTGAAGATCCGCAGCGTCGCGCTCGACACCGGACGCGAGAACGTCGTCGTGATCTCACGGCGCTCGCGGGCGCTGCGGCCCGAGGTCATCAGCGGCTTCTCCCGGGTCGAGCTGCGCTGCAATTCGCGGACGTTGCTCGCCACCCTGCTCATCACCGACGACGACGCCCTGGTGGGCCCCGACGAGATCGGCCTGTCGGAGCCGGCGCTGCGGCGGTTCGCCGAGCCGGTCGGCACGCCGGCGACCGTCTCGCCTGCGACCCCGCCCGAAAGCCTGGAGGCGGTGCGCGCCAAGATTCGTGGCGAGACTCTCAGCGATGAGGCGATCGCCGCCGTGATCGGCGACCTCGCCCACTACCGCTATTCCGACATGGAGATCGCGGCCTTCCTGATCGGCTCGGCGAGCTTCATGAGCTCGGGCGAACTGCTGGCGCTGACGCGCGCGATGGCCAATGCGGGCACCCAGCTCAAATGGCCGGAGCCGGTGGTGGTCGACAAGCACTGCATCGGCGGCATTCCCGGCAACCGCACCTCGATGGTGGTAGTGCCGATCGTCGCCGCCCACGGCCTGACGATTCCGAAAACATCCTCGCGCGCGATCACCTCGCCCGCCGGCACCGCCGATACGATGGAGGTGCTGGCGCGGGTGAATGTCGGCGCCGAGGAGATGAAGTCGATCGTCGCCGCCTGCAATGGCTGCGTGATCTGGGGCGGCCACGTCAACCTGTCGCCAGCCGACGACATCCTGATCTCAGTCGAGCGGCCGCTCAGCCTCGATACCCGCGAGCAGATGGTGGCCTCGATCCTGTCCAAGAAGCTTGCCGCCGGCTCGACGCATCTGTTGCTCGACCTGCCGGTCGGCCCGACGGCCAAGCTTACCAGCGGCGCGGAGGCGATGCGCCTGCGCAAGCTGTTCGAATTCGTCGGCGACCGCTTCGGCCTCAAGGTCGAGGTGATCACGACCGATGGCCGCCAGCCGATCGGCAACGGCATCGGCCCGGTGCTGGAGGCGCGCGACGTGATGGCGGTGCTCGGCAACGAGCCTCTCGCGCCGGCCGATCTGCGCGAGAAGTCGCTGCGGCTCGCGGCGCATCTGCTCGAATATGATCCGAAGCTGCGCGGCGGCGCCGGCTATGCACGCGCGCGCGAGCTGCTCGACAGCGGCGCGGCGCTGAAGCAGATGCAGAAGATCATCGATGCGCAGGGGCCGTCCGAATGCCGCAGCGAGCTCGGCGATCTCGCCTTCGACGTCAGGGCCGAGCACGACGGCATCGTCTCCGCGATCGACTGCCTCAGGCTGAACCGCCTCGCGCGCACCGCGGGCGCGCCCGTGAACAAGGGCGCTGGCGTCCGGCTGTTCAAGAAGATCGGCGACCGCGTCGACCAGGGTGAGCCACTGTACCGCGTGTTCGCCTGCGATCCGTCGGAGCATGATCTGGCGGCATCGGCCGCGAGCGTCAACCACGGCTATGCCCTCGATGGGCCGAACGGCCATCGCTGATCGAACATCGTACGCAAACGAATTCCGGAGATCGCCGCATGAGTGTGACCCTTCGCTTCTGCGGCGCCGCGCACACCGTCACCGGGTCCTGCTATCTGCTGCGGACCGACCAGGGCCAGATCCTGATCGATTGCGGCCTGTTCCAGGGACAGAAGACGCTGAAGGAGCTCAACTACGGCGACTTCCCGTTCCGGCCCGCCGACATCGACGCGGTGCTGCTCACGCATGCGCATATCGACCATAGCGGGCTGCTGCCGAAGCTGGTGCGGCTGGGCTTCGACGGCAAGATCTTCGCCACGCGCGGCACCATCGATCTCTGCTCGTGGATGCTGCCCGACGCCGGCAACATCCAGGAGCAGGAGGTGCTGGCGCTGAACCGCCGCAACACCGCGCGCGGCCGCGGCGAGGTCAGCCCGATCTACACCCAGGCCGACGCGATCGCCTCGCTGCAGTACTTTCAAGCCGTCGCCTATGAGAGCTGGACGGACATCATCCCCGGTGTTCGCG
Source organism: Bradyrhizobium sp. STM 3809 (assembly GCF_000239795.1). Taxonomy (GTDB): domain Bacteria; phylum Pseudomonadota; class Alphaproteobacteria; order Rhizobiales; family Xanthobacteraceae; genus Bradyrhizobium. The sequence goes on from NZ_CAFJ01000211.1 coordinate 2,628, forward strand.
CGCGCTACTGGAATGCCGGGCATCTGTTGGGCTCGGCCTCGATCGAGATCGAATTCGCCGGACAAGGCGCCGGCGGCGCGCCACTGCGGCTGCTCGCCTCGGGCGACGTCGGCCCCGACGCCAAGCTGCTGCAGCCCGACCCGAAGGCGCCGCAAGGCTTCGACTACGTGATTTCGGAAGCCACCTATGGCGACCGCATCCGCGAACCGACCACGCCGGAGCTGCGGCGCGGCCGCCTCGCGGGCGAAGTGCGCGATGCCGCGGCCGCCAGGGGCGCGCTGCTGATCCCCGCCTTCGCCGTGGAGCGGACGCAGGAGCTGATCGTCGATCTCGTCGGCCTGATGGAGCGCGGCGAGATCCCGGCCGCGCCGATCTTCCTGGATTCGCCGCTCGCCATCCACGCCACCGAGGTGTTTCGCGCGCACGCCGCGAGCCTCGACGGCGGCAGCGATGTCGGCCGCCTGCTGTCGTCGCCGCATCTGCGCTTCACCGAGACGGTGGACGAGAGCAAGGCGATCGCCAAGCTGACCGGCTTCCACATCATCATCGCCGCCAGCGGCATGTGCGATGCCGGGCGCATCCGTCATCACCTCAAGCGCTGGCTGTGGAACAATCGCGCCACCGTGCTGCTGGTCGGCTACCAGGCCAACGGCACGCTCGGCCGCTTCCTGCAGGAGGGCGTCAAGGCGGTGCGCATCCAGGGCGAGGAGATCAAGGTCGGCGCGCGCATCCGCATGATCGACGACTACTCCGGCCATGCCGACGGCGCCGAGATCGCGCGCTGGATCGCGGCGCGCCGGCCGATCGGGCGCGGACTGTTCCTGTCGCATGGCGAGGACGCGGCGATCGATGCGCTGGCCGCGCGGATCGCCGAACGGATCGTGCCGGCGGCGCAGGTGTTCTCGCCGCTGCTGGACGATATCTACGAGCTCACCAGCGCCGTGCCGACGCCGCTCGATGCCGCCCGCCGGCGGCGGCTGGCCCCGGAGGCCGTGACCCGGCTCGACTGGCACAACGACATGTCCGGCCTCCTGCTCGACATTCATGCGCGCCTCGAGCAGGCCGCGGACGACCGCGCGCGCGGCGTCATCATCCGCCGCCTGCGGCGGGCGCTCGAGGAATGACACGTTCGCCGTCCCGGCCGCGGGCGCCCGTCCGTCGTCGTCGAACGGTCACACTTTGATCGCAACCTCGATGGGATCGGCCATCGACGAATTGCGACTTGAGGAGCCGGCTGCCGATCATGGACACGATCTCCGCTTGTGCATAGCGAACGGCACAACGCGCAGACGGCTGGTCTCCGAGGGTGATTCTGGTACGCTCGACGCGTGGTTCACGACAACGGAACGATCCGGGTGAACCGGGCGCAGGTGGGGAAACGGGGGCTCTCACATGCATCAACCATCGAAATGGTGGACGGGACTGATCGCCGTAGCCGTGCTCTGGCTGGTGGCCATCATCTTCAAGACGGCCGGTGTCGAGGAGGACATCGCACCGCGGGCGCAGGCGGCGGTCGCCGCGGCCGCACCCGATACCGCCGCGGCCCTCAAGGTCACGGTCGCAGGCCGCGACATCAGCATCACAGGGCCCGAGTTCAGCGCCGATCAGTCGGAGCGGCTGGAGGATGCGGCGACGGTGGACGGCGTCCGCCTCGTCGACGGCAGCTATGACAAGCTGCCGACACCCAAACCCTATGCTTTCCGCGCCGCACGCAACGGCACACAGCTCGTGCTCGAGGGCGGCGTGCCGACTCCCGCGGTCCGTCAGGCCATCGTCGGCGCCGCCCGCGCGGCCGCGGCCGGCGGCGAGGTCGCCGATCGGCTCGGCTATGCCCTGGGCGCCCCGGTGAATTTCGCCGCCATCGCAGGCCATGGTCTCGCGCAGGCGGCGAAGCTCAATGGCGGCACCTTCGCGCTCGCGGACAAGGCCTATTCGATCGCCGGAGCCGCGACCTCGTCCGACATCTATGAGGCGGCGGTGGCCGCGACGCGGCAGCTGCCGGCCGGCGCCGTGCTCGACAAGGTGGCGATCCTGCCGCCGGAGGCCAAGCCGTTCATCTGGACCGCGGTGCGCGACGCCAAGTCGGTGGTGATGTCCGGCGTCGTTCCTAATGACGACATCAGGCGCGCGCTGCAGGCGGCCGCGAGCCAGACATGGTCCGGATCGTCGGTGACGCAGCAGATGCAGATCGCGCGTGGCGCGCCGGCGGGCGATTTCAACGCCTATACGACGTATGCGCTGGCGGAGCTGGCGCGGCTGACCACGGGCCGCGTCGTCATTTCCGACGCCAGCTACACGATCTCGGGCGAAGCGCCGTCCAGCGCCGCCTATGACGAGGCGATGGCAGGCCTCGGCAAGCTGCCCAGCGGGCTGACGCTGGCCAAGGCCGAGATCCTGCCGCCGGAGATCAAGCCGTACCGCTGGTCGGCGGAGTTCGACGGCACCGCGCTGCGCCTGGCCGGCCTCGCGCCCGCCACGTCCGTGCGCGAGGCCATGATGGGCTCGGCCAGCGGACCGTTCGACGGCAAGCCGATCAGGAGCGACATCGGCATCGCGCGCGGCGCTCCCGACGGCGACGTCGCCACCGCGAGCGCCAGCCTGCTGAAGCAGCTGTCGCGGCTGGCGCAGGGCCGCGCCGAAATCAACGAGACCAAGGTGTCGATCACCGGCGTCGGCCTCGCCAACGTCACTGGCGCCGCCGTGCGCGAGGAGCTGGCGGGCACCCTGCCCGCGCCGTTCACGCTCGCCGCGGTCGACGTCCGCGACGGTCCGATCTCGCCTTACGCATTCGGACTGCAGAAACAGGACGGCCGCGTCCGGCTGAGCGGCTACGTGCCCGATGAGACCGCCCGCCGCGAACTCGTCGACGCCGCCACCGCGACGTTCGTCACCGAGACAGTGGAGGACGGCCTGAAGATCGGCGGCGGGGCGCCGCGGAATTTCGTCAAATCGCTGAAGGCGACGTTCCCGGCGCTGGCCCGGCTGTGGTCGGGCGCGCTGACGGCGAAGGATGCCTCGCTGTCGATCGACGCGCTTGCCATCTACGACAAGGCCGCCGAGCAGGTCCGCAAGGAGCTGGCCGATGCGGCGGGCGGCGATCTCAAGCTCGACGAGGTCAAGATCGGGGTCAAGCCGGAAGGCCCGGCGCTGCCGGTGGCCGAATGCCAGCCGGCGTTCGAAGGCCTGCTCGCCAAGGGCCGCATCCGCTTCGCGACCGGCAGCGCCGAGCTGAGCCGCGAGTCGCTGGCGCTGCTCGACCACATCGTCGACGTCGCCCAGCGCTGCAAGGCGGCCGAGATCACCATCGGAGGCCATACCGACAATGTCGGCGACGAGGCCGACAACATGGACCTCTCGAAGCGGCGGGCGGAGGCCGTGGTCAGCTACATCAGCGAGGCCGGCATCGATACGTCGCGGATGTCCTCGGAAGGCTACGGCCAGAACCGGCCGGTCGCCTCCAACGACAGCGCGGAAGGCCGCGCACAGAACCGCCGCATCGAATTCGTCGTGAAGTGAGGCGCTGACATCATGATGTACGACCTGACGACGTTCTTCTTCTGGATCCTGCTGTGTGTCGTGATCGGCGGTTTCGTCGGCTGGCGTACCTGGTCGGATGCGAAGCAACCGGACTGGATGCGGAGCTGGCTGTTGCCGGCGATTCTCGCCTTCGTCATCGGCGCGCTGATGGCGATGCTGAGCGTGCTGCCGGGCCGCGCCGGGCTGTGGCTCGAGGTCGCGTTGCTGATGGTCGGCGGCTACGTGGTCGGCTGCCTGGTCGGCGGACAGCTGAAGGACTATGTCGGGATCGGCGACTCCAGCGCGATGTCCCCCGGGGGGCCCGGCGGCACGGTGGCGTTCACGGCGCCGGCGGCCCGTCCCTGGGCGGACAGCCCGTCGCCGGCCGCCCAGGCCGCGGCCCAAGTCGAGGCCGATCGTCTGGCGACCGAGGCGGCTGCCAAGGCGGAGGCTGACCGTCTCGCTGCTGAAGCTGCCGCGAAGGCCGAGGCCGAGCGTCTCGCCGCTGAGGCTGCCGCGAAGGCCGAGGCCGAGCGTCTCGCCGCTGAGGCTGCCGCGAAGGCCGAGGCCCAGCGTCTCGCTGCCGAGGCTGCTGCGAAGGCCGAGACCGATCATCTTGCCGCTGAAGCTGCCGCGAAGGCTGAGGCCGAGCGCCTCGCCGCCGAGGCTGCTGCGAAAGCCGAGTCCGAGCGCCTCGCTGCTGAGGCCGCCGCGAAGGCCGAGGCCGATCGGCTCGCGGCTGAGGCTGCCGCCAAGGCCGAGGCCGATCGTCTCGCTGCGGAAGCCGCGGCCAAGGCCGACGCCGAACGTCTTGCGGCAGAAGCCGTCGCAAAGGCCGAGGCGGAGGCTGCACGGCTCGCCGCGGAGGCCACGGCCAAAGCAGAAGCGGAGCGGCTGGCCGCCGAAGCCGCCGCCAAGGCCGAGGCCGAGCGTCTCGCGGCGGACGCCGCGGCGAGCGCGGAAGCCGATCGCCTCGCCGCCGAGGTCGCGGCATCGGCGGCCGAGCCGGCGCCGATCAGCAATGGCGCCGATGACGGTCGGCCCCCGGCCCTGCCCGCTCCCGACGGCATCGCCGACGATCTCAAGCTCATCAAGGGCGTCGGGCCGAAGAACGAACGCATCCTCAACGATATCGGCGTGCATCATTTCAGCCAGATCGCGGAGTGGTCGCCGGCGCATGCGGAGTGGGTCGGACACCACATGGCCTTCCCCGGCCGCATCGAGCGCGAGCACTGGATCGCGCAGGCCAAGCTGCTCGCGGCCGGCCTCGACACGGCGCATTCGGCGGCGGTCAAATCCGGCGCCGTCGCGATCGACGACCAGGCCGACGCGCCGCTGAGCGAGGACGAGGCGAGCTATCTCCTCGCGCATCTGCCGGCGCTGATGCCCAAGGTCGAGAACGAGGACGCCCATGGCGGCGCACGGCCGCTCGGCCTCGCGGAGCCGCGCGGCGGCCAGGCCGACGATCTCAAGCTGATCAAGGGCATCGGCAAGCAGAACGAGGCGCGGCTGCACGGCCTCGGCATCTGGCACTTCGCGCAGATCGCCGCCTGGACCCCCGAGCACGCCAAATGGGTCGGCTCCTATCTCGCCTTCGCCGGCCGGATCGAGCGCGAGCAATGGATCAGCCAGGCCAAGGAGCTGGCGAGCGGCGGCACCACGGAGTTCGCCAAACGGGTCGCGGCGGGGCTGGTGAAATCATCGCTCGACGACGGCTCGCGCGGTCAGGACAACGTCGAGATCGTCCAGCCGCGCGAGTAGCGGCGCCAAGCGCTCGAACTGTAGGGCGGGCAAAGGCGCTGCCGCGCTCTCTCCTCACGGGAAGTCGCGGTGGCGCCGTGCCCACCGTCTTGCCGCCTGCTCTGTTGGACGATGGTGGGCACGGCGCGCGACAGCATGCCCCGAA
>NZ_CAFJ01000210.1 GCF_000239795.1 Bradyrhizobium sp. STM 3809
CGGGGCTGTTCCGCGGCGCACACGAGGAAATCGTCCTTGAACACGCTTAGCGAGCGACTTTCCAACGCTGGTGTCGTCCTGCTGCATCACAACAACAGGCCAGGTTCGTCACCGGTTGCGCGGCTCGGCCGAGCCGACCTGCGACTCACTCGACGAAATTTAGCGATGACATTTAGCGATGACGGTCGCATTCGCGACCGACGAACTTTCGACCGTGTATCGAACGTTGTTAGCTGATGGTCACGATGACGATCATCGGCGTGCCATTCTGCGCATGGACCTATTTGCAGGATGCGGTCTGGCTCGAGGCCCACCATCGCCATCGCGATGCACCGCCTGACCAGCACGATGCAGGCAGGACTTTGAAGCCGTACAGAGTCGACGACGGTTGAGCCGGTTGCGCCGGTTCCGGCGGCGCGTTCTGGGCCAACAGACTGGTCGATAGGCGCCGCTCCGGCGTCGCGGGCCTCGGCGCTGGCGGAGTCCTCGCCGCCATCGTTCGATTGCCGCGCGGCTGCGGCGGCGGCTCCCCCTCGGGCGGCTCTCGATAGCGGACCATGCGCGGCTCCGGTGGAAACGGTCCCTGTCCCGCGGCGGGCTCGGCTCTCGGGGCGGGATCGTCCGGCCGCGGCGCGTCGGTCACTTCGATGGTCGTGTGTTCCGGACCTTCCTGCAGCACGAGATCGAACAGCCGCGCGGCATGCTGCGGATGCAGCCGCACGCAGCCATGCGACGCCGGGCCGCCCAGCCGGTCGATCGCATAGCTGCCGTGGATGGCGTAGCCGTTGTGAAAGAAGATCGCATAGGGCATCGGCGAGTTGTAGTAGGAGCTCGAGAACCAGTTGCGCTCCATCCGTTGCGGGGCGTAGACCCCGCTCGGAGTCGCGAGATCATCGCGGCCGGTCGAGACCGGCCACATGTAGCGGATGAAGCCGTTCTGGATGACGAGCATTCGCTGCGTCGACTTGTCGACGAGGATGTCCAGTCTGGCCTCGGCCTTGTCGAGGCTGATGAGCCATGCCAGCGCTGCGGCGATGATCACGACATGGCGACGCATCATGCACTCCGGGTGTTGTGCTGCCGTGAATGAGGCGAGCAGTCGCAGTGGTTTGTCGGCCGAATGAGACTCCGGATGTCGTCGCGCCTCGCCGGGTGCCCGGCGGCGAAGTACGAACATCCGCTATCGGCTGGTCGCTGGTTCGATTCTCTGACCATGGTCTACGACTCTCATGTGTCGGTGAATGGTGGGAAATTCCGGATTGCGGCGTGGCGTCCGGCAGCTCCGCTTCGGTCGCGCCGTGCGCCGGCCGGCAGCATCACGGGCCGCTGCGTCTCCGGCGGAAACCGGCTTGCGGCCTTGAACGTTCCAACTAATCCCGCAAAAATGTCCGAATCAGGCGGCCTTTTAAGGGCAAGCGCGATGGGGAGTCGCGACCATCCAGGCACGGGGCGGCGACCAGGTCGCCTCGCCGGCAGCATCCAGGGCACAATGCGCGGCGCGGGGAAAGCAACGGCACGTGTCAGGCCAGCTGTTCTGAATAATGGTGTTTCGAACATTGGTGTTGCGAGCATTGGTGTTGCGGGCAGTGCGTATCAGCCGCGGGCGGCATCCGTGCCGTGCTTGTCGTGCTCGATCGCGCGAGCGCCTTCGAGTTCTCATCGCAGCGTGAGGGGAGACACGCAGTGAACTTTGTTTTTGTGCTGTCGTTGCTGACGGTCATTCTTGCCGTGCTGAGCGTCTTCATCGAGATCCCGATCGTGAGCAACTACGCGTTCTGGTTCGCGGTGGGCGCCTACGTCATGCTTGCCGGTACGAAATAGTGCCGTCGTGCTGAATTCCTTGCCGGGGGTGGCTGCTGCGATCGTCGCGCGCTCACGGTGAGCCGAAGCTGCCGAGGAAGTCCAGCACCCCTGACTCGATCATTCCCAGCGGGCCTCGCGGCAACGGCCGCGAGACCTCTGCGGCGCTGTAGGCGCCATAGGGAGCCTGGTCGCTGAACGGGACGGCACCCGATCCCGCGTCCCAGACCGCCGCGGGAGGCCGCGGCGGAGGGTCGAACCGATCGGCCACGGGTTCATAGCCGTAGCGTCCCGGTCCGTCGTTGGAGCTGTAGGGCGTGGGCCAGCGGCGTCCGACTCCGCCATCACCCCAGGGATAGGATCGATAGCTGCGATAGGGATAGTCGCCGCCGTGACGACCGTAGCCGCAATATGAGCAGCCGTAGTGGCGCGCAGGCGAGCCGTAGCGCCGCTCGACATATTCGCGTTCGACGTAGCGATAACGGCGCTCGTAGACGAGGCCGGGTCGCGCCGTATGGCAGCGTCGATAGCATCCGCATGGCGAGCATCGATAAGGACCGTAGCTGTAGCCGCAACGATAGCCGCACGAGCTCGGGCGGTAATAATAGCCGTCTCCATAATAGCCGGCTTGCGCAGAGGGTGAGATCATCAGCGATCCCAGCCATACGATCGCGCCTGCGATGATCCATCTGAAAAGGCCGTAGCCCGGCGGGCGAGCGGTGGCGGGGCCGTCCATCGTAACCTCCAACATGTGTGCGCTTGGTCGAGCCATAATCGTGGCAAACAATGAGACCGAAGTGCGACCGATCGCGCGTGCGGACGATGCGGGAAGCGGTGATCGATGCGTGCAACCGGTGACGCGGCAGCCTGAGTAGTTCGTCTGTCAAATCTTGTTTGTCGACGTAAGTGAAAGAAAACAGGACTGATTTGGGATGGGCGATGGAGTGGGGATGCGGTCGCTTTGAGCCGTGCAATTTGAATTAACGATGTTCTCGAAAGATTGTCGCGATGTGAAGTGTGAATCGTCGGTCGGAAGTTTTGGTGATGCCATGTAGTTCATGGCTTGCTCGCACCGATCTCGTTCGTGCCGGAGAGTCGATGGGAGGTCGGCGGTTTTTGCGTACGGAAAGATGTTCCGGTGGGCATTTTTTGACGACGGAAGGAATGTCCTAATTAGTAGGAGTTAGTAGAATAATCTCAGGACGTAACAAATAAGTTCGGTCTTCACGATAATGCCTGAATTGCGCGTCATGGTCTCGGGGTCATCCTTGGTTCTCGTTGGCTTTTTCAGGCGAGTCGTTCATGACCCATGAGGCCTTTGCGTTGTCGCCGATCTCGGCGCGTGCGACTCGTCCCGACGAGGGCGACTATGAAGCGATCCGCGAGGCGTTCATGGAGACCGAGCGCGGCCGCTGGTTTCTGGGCGAATACGCCAAGCGCAACCGCAACTCCGATACCCGCATGGTGCTCGACGAGGTGGCGCGACTCGAACGCGTCGTCGCGGCGCTGCAGCCGGCACCGATCGAGCCGCCGCCGAGCGAGATGGTCGCGGCCATGATGAGCCTCGTCGACGAGGCTGCGGAGGTTGCCGCGGTGGCCGCGGCAAGCCTCGCGATCGACGCCCGGCTGGCGCCGATCCGGACGGGTGCGCGAATCCTGGAGGAGATCTCGTGGCGCTGGCGGGAGATCGGCTCGGAGGCGCGGACGTGCGACTCGATCGATGCGCAGGTACAGGCCATCCAGGACAGCTGTCGGCAGCTCTCGGCGATTAGGATCCCGGACACGATGAGCGCGGCCTTCGACTTGATGCGGAGGAGGCTCAGGGAACTTGCCGAAGCAAGCGGCGTCGAGCTTCCGCGGGCCGCCGAGACGCAGCCGATCGTCGACCCCGCGGCCGCGGACATGCCGCTGGCGGGCCAGGACGGTCGACAGGCCCGTGTCGAGCTCCGGGCGCGGCCGGCGTCGCTCGACGCTGGGCGGATCGAACCAGGATCATGCGAGGCCGCCGGCGCCGCATCGTCGGCCCCGGCGCGCCGCCACAGCGCGGCCGAACCGCCGTTGCAGTTGCATCCCTCGCTCGGGCCGACGCCGTTCGCCGCCCACGCGCAGGCCGAACCGGCGTCCGATGTGCTCTCGGCCATTCGCCGCATGAGCCTGACCGAGAAGATCACGTTCTTCGCTTGACGACCTTCTCTCTGGACGCGAGCCGCGTGCAGCAGGCGAGATGGTCTGGGTCGGGTCCGCTGGAGAGTTCCCATCGCTGCCGCCGCAAGAGAAAGGCTGCAGCGGCCGATGATCGCGATCGTTTCGTGCCGCCTGCAGCGATCACCAGCCCTTGATCCGCCGAGCGGAGGGATCGTCCACGGCGCGACGGCCGTGAGACTCGGCCAGTCGCGCCGCGCACGTATTTGCGCTAAACCGCAGTCGCAATGTCCCGACCAGAAACTGCGGAGGATCATCATGGGCACACTGATCAGCTTCAAGCGGCCCGACGGCCAGGAGGCCAAGGGCTATCTCGCCAAGGCGGCCAAGGCCGATGCGCCCGGCGTCGTCGTCATCCAGGAATGGTGGGGCCTGCAGGACCAGATCAAGGGCATGGCCGACCGCTTCGCGCTCGCCGGCTTCAACGCGCTGGCGCCCGACCTCTACAAGGGCACGGTGGTGCCGTATCACGACACGGACGCGGCGGGCCGCGAGATGAACTCGCTCGACTTCATGGATGCGACGACGCAGACCGTGCGCGGCGCCGCGCAATATCTGGCACGCAACGGCGCCAAGGTCGGCCTGACCGGCTTCTGCCTCGGCGGCGCGGTGACGATCATCGGCGCCACCAAGATCGCCGAGCTCGCCGCCGGCGTCGTATTCTACGGCATCCCGCCGGAGCAGGCGGCGAAGCCCGCCGACGTCAAGATTCCGCTGCAGGCGCATTTCGCCAACAAGGACGATTGGTGCACGCCGGCGCTGGTGGATGGCTTCGAGGCGGCGATGAAGGCCGCCGGCAAGTCGCTCGAGCTGTATCGCTACGACGCCGAGCATGCCTTCGTGAACGAGCAGCGCATGACCGTGCACGATCGCGCCGCCGCCGAACTCGCCTGGGGCCGCGCCACCGCGTTCTTCCACAAGCATCTCGGATGAGGTGAGGGGAGCGGCGCGCTGCTTTTGCGGTTGCGCCGCGCGGTCTCACGCCGCGCCGGCGGCCTTCTCGGCAGCTTCGTCCTGCAGCGGCTCGGCATCATCGGCGGCCAGTCCGTCCGGCTGGTCCGGGCCGTCGACCGAGGGCGCCGAGTCGGCGGAGCGCCGACGACGCTTCGTCCTTTTCGCCTGCGCCTCGAGGAAGCAATCGAGCAGCGTCTGCTGCTTCGGGAGCGCATGCGACACGGAAGGCTGTTTGCCGCGAGCCATGTTAACCAAGGTAATTCAATATGGTTAACCAATCATTGCCACACTATTGCAGATAGACAACAGTGTTGCCCGCCGGCCCATCCAAGTTATGTAACTTTTTGGGATCATGGCAACCGGCGGTAGGTGGATAGCGCTGCCTGCACGCGCGCAACATGAGGTTGTGACGCTCGGCACAGCTGCCGGCTGCAGATTTTGACCCTGTCGCAGCGGCCTTATGCCCGCGAATCACCGCAGAATTTTGAACCTTTGAGCGATGATCATGTTCGGGGCCGCGCGCCTTCGTTCAGCTTGCGAACCGGGCTGCACATCCCGGTTTGCATCGCCGAAACAATCTGAGGTAGTCTTTCGCTCGTCCTTCTGCTGACGGAGCAATGCGGTGCGTGTCGCCTTCGCGCTCGCCGGGCTGGGCGGCTTGAATGCCCATGGCGCCGGCTTTCTCGACACCGCCCGCACCTGGGGCGTCACGCCGGACCTGGTCACCGCAAGCTCGGGCCAGATCCTGGTGCTTTCGGCTTGGCTGCAGGGCCATGACCTGCGCGACCAGCTGATTTCCTCGGACCGTGCCCGCGATCCAGCCTCGCAACTGCGCACCCTGGTGTTCGGCTATCCCGGCGTCTTCCGTCCGGCCTACGCCGAGGCGCTGGCGCGTTTTGCCGCCTGGCCGGACTGGCGCGACGGGCCGTTCAACGTGCTCGCCGACCGGCTGCTGCCCGCGCAGCAATATGTCCCGGTGCGTAGCGAGGCTGATTTCATGCAGGCCGCCGAAACCCTGAACGGCACCGCGATCGGCGTCGTGTTCAACACCTACGATCCCGAGACCGGCACCGGCCATCTCTACGGCAACGATGCCGCCCGCGCCCTGCTGCCGGCGGAGAAGTCGATTCCGAATGCCCATGCCGCCAAGGCGCAGCGCTCCGCCGCGAAGCGCGACCTGCGCTACGCCTCCGACATCAGCGCCGAGCGCGCCATCCGCCCGATCACGCCCGAGGCGATCAAGGCCGCGCTGTGGCTGTCGCTGTACGGCTTCACCAAGCTGCCCGACGGCCAGATGGACGGCGCCTATCACCGCGCCTGCATCGTCTCCGAGCTGCACGGCTTCGACCGCGTCTTCGCCGTCCGTCCGCTCGCCCAGGGCTGGCGGGGGCAGGCGCCCGCCAACTGGTTCGAGGTGCAGGACTGGACCACCGAGATGTGGTTCTCGGTCGGCTACAAGGCCGAGGTCGACGCGCTCAAGCGCATCAACGACCTGATCGCGGCCGGCGTCATCACCGACCCCAAATACAAGAGCGTCGAACTGGTCGAGATCCAGCCGGAGACGCCGGCCGGCTATTTCAACTATTTCGTCGAGCGCGGCGAGGTGTATGAGAACGCGGTGACGGCGACGGAGCTGAAGTTCAAGGAGCTGGGGCTGGTGAAGCCGGGGACTTGAGAGGAGCGGCTGCGATGCATGCGCCGCGCGAGGGGTCATTTCCGCACGCTTGAATGCGACCTCACCCCGACATCGGTGAGCTCCCCTCCACCCTGCGGCAGGGCTATCGCATATGACGATCGGAGTTTGGCGCCGGTCCATTTCCACAACGTCATGGCCGGGCTTGTCCCGGCCATCCACGTCGTT
>NZ_CAFJ01000209.1 GCF_000239795.1 Bradyrhizobium sp. STM 3809
GGCTGGTTGAGGGACGTGAAGGCCAGGATGGCCGAGATGGACGGCACCGAGGCGCTGATCGAGGGCTTCGGAGAACTGTCCGGGCGTACCAACCGCAACGTGTAGAATTCGGGCCCGGCGCCCTGTCATTGACGAGCACATTTCGGCCCGGTCCATCCAAGCCGGTTCCAGGCCGCGCGAAAAGACTCGCCAAATCCATGGTTTGGCTGCAAAAACAGGGTTAATCGAAGTTTAAGAGGTCCGGGGCATTTTCTGCAGGTGACGGGTTGGTTTCGCTGTCGGACACCGCGCCGAGTCTTGATGCCAGGACTCGCGCCGGATTCGATTGCAAAACCGGTATCGCTTTTGCAAGAAACGCGCGCCGGTCCAAAACGGGACGACACCAGCGACAGACCTTGGGGGTGGCGACGTGAAATGTGCGCCGCCCTTTCCGCGTCGAGAACAGTTTGAGTAGAGCAGGCGGGCGCCGCGATGCCAAGGGCGAAGATGCCACGGGCGAAGCGGGCGCGTTTCGGGAGCAATGAATGGCCACGAAGGCAAAGACGCTGCAGGTGAAGGACAAGGAAAAGGACGACAAGGCCGCGGACGCTCCCGAAAAGGATGCCGCCGACGCGCCTTCGCCGTTGCTCGACCTGTCGGACGCCGCCGTCAAGAAGATGATCAAGCAGGCCAAGAAGCGCGGCTTCGTGACCTTTGATCAGCTCAACGAAGTGCTGCCTCCCGACACCACCTCGCCGGAGCAGATCGAAGACATCATGTCGATGCTGTCCGACATGGGCATCAACGTGACCGAGGCCGAGGAAACCGACGAGGCCGAGGAGAAGGACGACGGCGACGACGAGACCGACAACGAGCTCGTCGAGATCACGCAGAAGGCCGTCACCGAGGTCAAGAAGTCCGAACCCGGCGAGCGCACCGACGATCCCGTGCGCATGTATCTGCGCGAGATGGGCACCGTCGAGCTGTTGTCGCGCGAGGGCGAAATCGCGATCGCCAAGCGCATCGAGGCCGGCCGCGAGGCGATGATCGCGGGCCTCTGCGAGAGCCCGCTGACCTTCCAGGCCATCATCATCTGGCGCGACGAGCTCAACGAAGGCAAGATCTTCCTCCGCGACATCATCGATCTCGAAGCCACCTATGCCGGCCCCGACTCCAAGGGCGGCATGAACCCGCAGATCGCGGCGCCCGCGGCCGGCGACGGCGAGGCGGGCGAGGGCGGCGAGATCCAGGCGGCGGTTGCTGCGCCGCCGGCCGCGCCGCAGCAGGCCACGCCGTTCCGTGCCGCGCCGAACGGCGCGCCGGCCGAGGAGAAGGATCCCGGCGAGGCGGCGGCCGAAGCCGACATGGACGACGACGAGTTCGAGAACCAGATGTCGCTCGCCGCCATCGAGGCCGAACTCAAGCCGAAGGTGGTCGAGACCTTCGACAAGATCGCGTCCGAGTACAAGAAGCTGCGCCGCCTGCAGGAGCAGGACATCGCCAACCAGCTGCAGAGCGAGTCGCTGTCGCCGTCGCAGGAGCGCAAGTACAAGAAGCTCAAGGACGAGATCATCGTCGAGGTGAAGTCGCTGCGCCTCAACCAGGCCCGCATCGACAGTCTCGTCGAGCAGCTCTACGACATCAACAAGAAGCTGGTCTCGTTCGAGAGCCGGCTGATGCGGCTCGCCGACTCCCACGGCGTCGCCCGCGAGGACTTCCTGCGCAACTACCAGGGCTCGGAGCTCGATCCGCGCTGGCTCAACCGCGTCTCGAAGCTGTCGGCCAAGGGCTGGAAGAACTTCGTCCATTACGAGAAGGACCGCATCAAGGACCTGCGCCAGGAGGTGCAGTCGCTGGCAGCCCTCACCGGTCTGGAGATCGGCGAGTTCCGCAAGATCGTGCACTCCGTGCAGAAGGGCGAGCGCGAGGCCCGTCAGGCCAAGAAGGAGATGGTGGAAGCCAACCTCCGTCTCGTGATCTCGATCGCCAAGAAGTACACCAACCGCGGCCTGCAGTTCCTCGACCTGATCCAGGAAGGCAACATCGGCCTGATGAAGGCGGTCGACAAGTTCGAGTACCGCCGCGGCTACAAGTTCTCGACCTACGCCACGTGGTGGATCCGGCAGGCGATCACCCGCAGCATTGCGGACCAAGCCCGCACCATCCGCATCCCCGTGCACATGATCGAGACGATCAACAAGATCGTCCGCACCTCGCGCCAGATGCTGAACGAGATCGGCCGCGAGCCGACCCCCGAGGAGCTCGCCGAGAAGCTCGGCATGCCCTTGGAGAAGGTGCGCAAGGTCCTCAAGATCGCCAAGGAGCCGCTCTCGCTCGAAACTCCTGTCGGTGACGAGGAGGATAGCCACCTCGGCGACTTCATCGAGGACAAGAACGCCATCCTGCCGATCGACGCCGCCATCCAGTCGAACCTACGCGAGACGACGACCCGCGTGCTCGCCTCGCTGACCCCGCGCGAAGAACGCGTCCTCCGCATGCGCTTCGGCATCGGCATGAACACCGATCACACGCTGGAAGAAGTCGGCCAGCAGTTCTCGGTGACCCGAGAGCGTATCCGCCAGATCGAAGCGAAGGCGCTGCGCAAGCTGAAGCATCCAAGCCGGTCGCGGAAGCTGCGGTCGTTCTTGGATAACTGATCGACGTTTGGTTCGATCGTCATTGCCGGGCTTGACCCGGCAATCCATCAAGACAAAACGGCGGACCGAAAGGTCCGTCGTTTTGGTTTGTGGCCGTGGTAAGCTAGACATCTTGTGGACACGACCTAACGAGCTTGCCTGACCTGCCAGCGGAGCTCGAAGGCTTCCTGCGAAACCTCCTCTGCCACAAACGCGCGATCCCGCACGATCTCGTCCAGCGGAGGCACGGCAATCTCCCCGAGCGCGGTCCCCTCCGTCGTCTCACTCGCGCTTGCGAAACCTATTCTGCCATTTCGAAAGATCTCAAGCTTGCGTGTCTCGAAGCGCTCTCCATCGAGCTCGCTCCACAGCTCGACCGGCTCGTCTTCAAGATCATGCAGCCAGCGTACCCGGATGTAGGTATTTTTTCTCATCTTTGAGATCATGCGGTGGCGAACGCCGAAACACAATGGCGGGTGCCTGACCGGAACAGTAGCACGAGGAGCTGATACGCTCCTTCCAGTCTCAT
>NZ_CAFJ01000208.1 GCF_000239795.1 Bradyrhizobium sp. STM 3809
GCCCGCGTCCGAACGCGTGCGTGACGGGTTTCGCAGCGCTTCGCTGCCCGAGGCCGGCGCCGGCGCAGCATTGCCGAGCGCGCCGCAGGCGCGCGCGGCCTCCGCTCCGGCAGCGCCGCCCTCCGCGGGATCGCCGCAACTCATACCCGGCGCATCGGGCCGGTCGCTGTCGATGCAGCGACGGCGGCTGCTGTCCGGTGGCAAGCAGGCGCTGAAGGCCGGCGCCGCGGCGCTGCCCGACAACATGCCGGTCGCGCTCGAGCCGCCACCGCCGACGCGCCATCAGCTGCGCGAGCGGCCGCGCAGCTACGTGCCGAAGGTCACGGAGTCCGACACCCAGGGCGGTCAGCGCATCACCGGCCGCAGCGTCGGCCATGGCGGCCAGGTCACCGGCGATGCGCGCGGCGTGGGCCAGCCGGTGTCCGGCACGCAATATCTCAGTGCGAACTCGGGCGCGGCCTTCGCCGCGGTGTCGACCAAGGTCGGGCTGGCGCGCACCCAGGGCGGTCTCGTGGTGTCCGGCACGCTGACGCGCAGCGCGGTCGCGATCACCGGCGACGAGCCGGGCCGCGGCGTCACCATCACCGGCGAGGTGGAGCAGTCGCCCGACGACGATGTCACCCGACGCGCATCGCCGATGTCGGCGCGCGGCGCGCGGGCGCGGATGCGGCCGCAGCGCATCGAGATGACCGAGAGCGGCCAGCCGGTCACCGGCTCCTCGCCCGGCTGCTCGCCGCGGATCACCGGCGACGACGTCGCCGCGAGCGGCCGGCAGGTGACCGGCGTGCAGCATTTGGCGCGGGCCGGCGCGCCGCCTGCGGCGGCGGCACGTTCGAAGGTGGCCGTCGCGCAGAGCTGGGGCGGCCAGCGCATCACCGGCTCCGACGTCGAGCATCATCACCGCGTCACCGGCGACGCGCCGGCGGCCGCAGCGCTGCTGACCGGCAGCCAGTATCAGGGACCCGCGACCGCCGCGCAGTGGTCGGAGCCCGAGGCCACCGCGCGCCGGCAGCGCCGCGCCTCTTCGCTTGCCGTGACCGGTGATACGCCGCGCAGCGATGGCGCCGTCACCGGCACCGCGCGCGGCGCCGGCCGCGATATCACCGGCACGCCCTATGACCGCGCCGACACGACGTCCGGCGACATCACGCTCGACGCGATCGGCCGCCGCTTCTCGATCCGCTCGCCGCAGCGCGAGGCCCAGCTGCGCGCGGCGTCGGGCGAGACGATCCCGACGAGCGAGCGCATCACCGGCGCGTTCGCCGCCGGCGGCCACAAGGTCACCGGCAATCTCGAATTCGCCGGCCGGCCGCGGCTGCGCCGGGACGATGATCCCGCAGGGCACGGCCGCCTGACTGGCGAGGGAATGAGTCATGGCCGCGTCACCGGCGACGCCTGGTCCGCAACCTCGCGCGTCACCGGCACCGAAGGCGCCTTCACGGTCGAGCGTAATCCGAGCGAGCGCGGGCCGCGCGCCAAGCCTTTCGCTGGCGCGGGCAGCTTCAAGGAGAAGGCCGTGCGCGAGGAGGCGAAGCAATTGGTGACCGGCATGTTCGGCTA
>NZ_CAFJ01000207.1 GCF_000239795.1 Bradyrhizobium sp. STM 3809
CCGTGGTGAGGCGAAAACCCTTGGCGTCCTGCACCCGCGCGGTGACGGCGGCCTGCTCGACGATGACGGCGCCGCGGCGGCTCGCGGCCGTCGCGAGGCCGGCGGCGAAGCGGCCCATATGCATCATCGCGCTCTTCCTGAACAGCATGCCGCCATGGAACGGCGCGCCGATCTCCGAGGCCAGCTCGGCCGCCGACAGCAGCGCCGTGTCCGGATCGACCTCGCGGTGGATCGCCTCGAAGTTGGCCGCGATGCCGGCGACATGCGCGGGCTTGGAGGCCAGCTTGAGCTTGCCGCAGCGGCGGAAATCGCAGGCGATGCCTTCCTCCGCGATCAGCCGCTCCAAGGTGTCGATCGAGTCGTCGAACGCCTTGTAGAGCGCGATCGCGCGCTCGCGGCCGAGCTCCGCCTTGGCGGCCGGATAGCTGTGCGCCAGCCCGTTGTTGAGATGCCCGCCATTGCGGCCCGAGGCGCCCGAGCCGACCTGGTCGGCTTCGAGCACGATCACCCGGGCGCCGGCCTTGGCGAGTTGCAGCGCGGCGCCGAGGCCGGTGAAGCCGCCGCCGATCACCGCGACGTCGTAATGCCCCTCCACGGGCCCGGTGTGGCCGCCGGCAAAGGCGGTCGCGGTGTCGCGCCAGTAGGAGACGTATTTCATCGCGGGCACCCTGATCAGAGACCGAACACGCCGGGCAGCTCGGAGATGTCCTTGATCTCGGTGTAGCCGTAATAGGGATTGGCCGGCTCGTGGCCGCGGTTGACCCAGACCTTGCTGGTGATGCCGAGGTCGTGCGCGGTCATCAGGTCGTAGCGGAACGACGAGGAGCAGTGGGTGATGTCCTCCGGGCCGCAGCCGAGCATGTCGAACATGTATTCGAAGGCGCGCATCCGCGGCTTGTAGGCCTGCGCCTGCTCCGCGGTGAACACGGCATGAAACGGTGCGCCGAGTCTCGCGACGTTCGCGGGGATCTGTACGTTCATGGCGTTGGAGAGGATGACCAGCGGAATCTCCTTGGCCACCTTGGCGAGACCCGCCGGCACGTCCGCATGCGGGCCCCAGCCCGGCACGCGCTGATACACGACCTCGGCGTGCTCGGGCTCGAAGGGGATGCCGATCCTGCGGCAGCTGCGCGCCAGCGCGTTGCTGACAACCTCGGCATACGGCTTCCAGGCGCCCAGCACCTCGTCCAGGCGATAGGCCGAGAACACCTTCACGAACTCGGCCATCGCCGGCGCGGACAGCGTCGCGCCGTAGAGATCGCGCGCGGCTTCCGCCATCTCGAAATTGATCAGCGTGCCGTAGCAGTCGAAGGTCACGTATTTCGGGCGAAAGCGGCTCATGGATCCTCATGCCGGTCGTGGTCTCGGCGTCCGATGATAGGCCGGCCCGCCGGCATAAGATGCGGCTTTGCCCCGATTCTGCGGCGGAAGATATCGTCGGCATCATCGCCTTCAGACGATCTGCCGGGGGCCGCTCGCCCAGACTCCCGCCGACATGGGAGTGCATGAGATGACGTCCGACGCCGCGAGCTTCATCGCTTTCAGCGGGGAGCACCTGGATGCAGCGATGCGGCTGTCGCAGCAGGTCCGCTGGCCGCATCGCCGCGAGGACTGGCAGATGGCGCTCGCCTTGAGCCAGGGCTGCGTGGCCGTCGCCGCCGACGGCCGCGTCATCGGCACCGTGCTGATGACGCCCTATGGCGACGACGCCGGCACCATCAACATGGTCATCGTCGACGCGGCCGAGCGCGGGCGGGGACTCGGACGGCGCCTGATGCAGCAGGCGATGACGCTCGCCGGCGACCGGCGGCTGCAGCTCGTCGCGACGGACGATGGGCTGCCGCTCTACCAGACGCTCGGCTTCCGCCGCAGCGGCGAGATCGTGCAGCACCAGGGACATCTCGCGGCTGCCGTCGCGCCGCCCGAGGCCGTGCGTGCGGCCACGTTCGACGACATGGCCGCCATGACAGCGCTCGACGTCGCCGCCTTTGGCTCGGATCGCGGCGCGCTCATCGCCCATATCGCATCCCTTGGCGCGTTCGCGGTGCTGGAGCGGCAGGGCCGGGCGGCAGGCTTCGCCGCGCAGCGCCGCTTCGGCCGCGGTCTCGTGATCGGCCCCGTGGTCGCTTTCGATCTCGACGACGCCAAGGCGCTCGTCGCGCATTTTCTCGCGGGCCGACAGGGGGATTTCATCCGCGTCGACACCGGTGTCGATACGGGACTCGCGCCTTGGCTGACGAGCCTCGGCCTCGCTCATGTCGGCGGCGGCATCGTCATGCACAGGCCGGCCGCTGATGACACCAGGCGGCGCACCCCGACCTCATTCGCCTTGGCCAGCCAGGCATTCGGCTGAACCGGAGATCATCATGCTCAGCAACTCGCTCATCGAACTCGATCGCGCCCATCTGGTGCATCCGGTCGCGTCCTATCGCGGACACGAGGCCGCGGGCGCGCGGGTGTTGACATCGGCCAAGGGCGCTGTCGTGACCGATGCCTCGGGCCATCAGCTGGTCGATGGCTTCGCCGGCCTGTGGTGCGTCAACGCCGGCTATGGCCATGACAGCATCGTCGAGGCGGCGGCGCGGCAGATGCGCGAGCTGCCCTATGCCACCGGTTATTTCAGCCTCGCCTCGGAGCCGGCCATCCGGCTGGCGGCGGCGCTGGCCGAGCGTGCACCGGGTGATCTCAACCATGTCTACTTCACGCTCGGCGGCTCGGATGCCGTCGACAGCACGGTCCGCTTCATCCACTACTATTGGCACGCGCGGGGACAGCCGCAACGCGACCAGTTCATCACCTTGCAGCAGGGCTATCACGGCTCCTCGACGGTCGGCGCCGGCCTGACCGCGCTGCCGGCCTTCCACGCCAATTTCGGCGTGCCGCTCAACTGGCAGCACAAGATCCCGTCGCATTATTCGTACCGCAATCCCGTTGGCAGCGATCCCGATGCGGTCATCGCGGCGTCGCTCGCGGCGCTCGAGGCGAAGATCGCCGAGATCGGCGGGCCGGAGCGGGTGGCGGCGTTCTATGCCGAACCGATCCAGGGCTCTGGCGGCGTGCTGGTGCCGCCGGACGGCTGGATGAAGGCGATGCGCGCGCGCTGCCGGCAGCACGGCATCCTGTTCGTCGCCGACGAGGTGATCACCGGCTTCGGCCGCACCGGACCGCTGTTCGCCTGCACCGACGACGACATCGTCCCGGACCTCATGACCGTGGCGAAGGGGCTGACCTCCGGCTACGTGCCGATGGGCGCGGTGCTGATGTCCGACGACGTCTACGGGGTCATCGCCGACGGGGCAGGGGCTTCGGCCGTGGGTCACGGCTATACCTATTCGGCGCATCCGGTGAGCGCGGCGGTCGGCCTTGCCGTGCTCGATCTCTATGAGAATGGCCTGCTGGAGAACGGCCGGCGCGCCGGTGCGCGGCTGATGGCAGGCCTGCATGCGCTACGGGATCATCCGCTGGTCGGCGAGGTCCGCGGCCGCGGCCTGCTGGCGGCCATCGAACTGGTCACCGATAAGGAGAACAAGACGCCGCTGCCGGCGAGCGCCGAGCCGTCGCGCCGCATCTTCGACCGCGCCTGGGCCAACGGCCTCGTCATCCGCGCCTTCCCGACGGGGGTGCTCGGCTACGCCCCGCCTTTGTGCTGCACCGACGCCGATATCGATGGCATTCTCGAACGCACCGTACGGACGCTGGATCAGACCCTGGCCGACCCGGACGTCCGCAAGGCCATGACGTGAAAGCGGGCAGAGGCGGATCGCCGCGTGGGCAGCAGCGCCGATATGTCGGCGGCTCCCCCACTTCGCAATTTCCTGCCGTCGGGTCCTCGCAATTCGGAAGTTTTCGCCGGAACCCGGCTTCACACTAGGACCGACGACGCGGAAAGGGCCGCACAGAATGACCAAGCTCGATCTCACCCAATTCAGGTATCTGACCTTCGACGTGGTCGGCACGCTGATCGACTTCGAAGGCGGGATCGTCGCGAGCCTCGGCGAGATCGCGGTCGAGGCGAACACGGCGATCGACGGCGAGCAGGCGCTGAACCTGTACCGCGCCGCACGCTACGCCGCCGACGCCGACCGCTTCCCGGATGATCTCGTCCGCGTCTACGACGTCATTGCGCCGCAACTCGGCCTGCCCCGGCAGACCGCGCTCGGCGAGCGCTTCCGCGATTCCGCCGCGCGCTGGAAAGCCTTTCCCGACAGCGTGGCCGCCATGGCGCGCCTCGCCAGGCGCTCCAAGCTGATCGCGATGACCAATGCGCGGCGCTGGGCGCTGGATCATTTCGAGCGCGAACTGGGCTCGCCGTTCTACGCAACCTTCACCGTGGACGACACCGGGACGGAGAAGCCGGATCCCGCCTTCTTCACGCAGGTGTTCGATTTCGTCGAGCGTGACGGGGGCTCGACGTCGCAGATCCTGCACGTGGCGCAGAGCCAATACCACGACATCGGCATCTCCCGGCAGCTCGGCATCACCAATTGCTGGATCGAGCGGCGCCACGACAAGCAGGGCTATGGCGGCACCATCGCGCCGGCCTCCTTCACCAAGCCCGATTTCCACTTCCATTCGATGGCCGAACTGGCCGACGCGATGGACCACGTGCCTGCCAAATGATGCGCGACTGACGAATTTCATTCTGCCGGATCGAAACAGGAGACGGATGACATGAGCAACGGGATCACCAACTGGACTTCGCGTGACGATGTGCTGGTCGAGGCGGCGATCCGGCGCGGCGCCTCGCGCCGGG
The DNA here is from genome assembly GCF_000239795.1 of Bradyrhizobium sp. STM 3809. Taxonomy (GTDB): domain Bacteria; phylum Pseudomonadota; class Alphaproteobacteria; order Rhizobiales; family Xanthobacteraceae; genus Bradyrhizobium. The sequence continues at coordinate 4,754 of NZ_CAFJ01000207.1, forward strand.
ATCTCCTGAAGATGATGTTCGCCAGCGGCGTCGCGCTCGCTGCCGGCAGCGCCATCCTCGGCCGCGCCGAGCGCGCATTCGCGGCAACTCCGAAGAAGGGCGGCGCGATCAAGGCAGCGGGCTGGTCGACCTCGACGGCCGATACGCTCGATCCGGCCAAGGCCTCGTTCTCGACCGACTATGTCCGCTGCTGCTCGTTCTATAACCGGCTGACCACGCTCGATAAGACCGGCGCGGCGCAGATGGAGCTCGCCGAATCCGTCGAGTCCGGGGATGCGCAGACCTGGACCGTGAAGCTCAAGAAGGGCGTCACCTTCCATGACGGCAAGCCGCTGACGGCCGATGACGTCGTGTTCTCGCTGAAGCGGCATCTCGACAAGGCCACCGGCTCCAAGGTCGCCAAGATCGCGGCGCAGATGACCGGCTTCAAGGCTGTCGACAAGACCACCGTCGAGATCACGCTGGCGAGCCCCAACGCCGACCTGCCGATGATCCTGGCGCTGCATCACTTCATGATCGTCGCCGACGGTACCACCGATTTCTCCAAGGGCAACGGCACCGGCGCCTTCGTCCGCGAGGCGTTCGAGCCCGGCGTCCGTTCGATCGGCGTGCGCAACAAGAACTACTTCAAGGACGGCCCCTATCTCGACCAGATCGAGTTCATTGCGATCACCGAGGAGAATGCGCGCGTCAACGCGCTGCTGTCCGGCGACATCCAGCTCGCCGCCAGCATCAACCCGCGCTCGCTCCGGCTCATCGAGGGCAAGGAGGGGATTGCGCTGTCGAAATCGACGACCGGCAACTACACCGATCTCAACATCCGCCTCGACATGGCGCCGGGCAACAAGAAGGACTTCATCGATGGCATGAAGCACTTGGTCAACCGGGAGCAGATCGTCAAGTCGGTGCTGCGCGGGTTCGGCGTCGTCGGCAACGACCAGCCGGTCTCGCCGGCGAATTTCTTCCACAACCCCGACCTCAAGCCGAAGCCGTTCGACCCGGACAAGGCGAAATCGCTGTTCCAGAAGGCCGGCGTGCTCGGCACCTCGATCCCGGTCGTGACCTCGGAGGCGGCGAATTCGGCGATCGAGATGGCCATGGTGATCCAGGCGTCGGCTGCGGCGATCGGCCTGACGCTGGACGTGCAGCGCGTTCCCTCCGACGGCTATTGGGACAATTACTGGCTGAAGGCGCCGGTGCACTTCGGCAACATCAATCCGCGCCCGACGCCGGACATCCTGTTCTCGCTGCTTTATGCGTCTGAGGCGCCGTGGAACGAGAGCCGCTTCAAGTCGGAGAAGTTCGACAAGATGATGCTGGAGGCGCGCGGCCTGCTCGACCAAGCCAAGCGCAAGCAGATGTATGCCGAGATGCAGGCGATGATCGCGGAGGAGGCGGGCACCATCATTCCCGCCTACATCTCCAATATCGACGCCACGTCGTCCAAGCTGAAGGGCCTGGAGCCGAGCCCGCTCGGCGGCATGATGGGATATGCTTTCGCCGAATATGTCTGGCTCGATTCGTGAATGCCGTCTGACGCGCAGGGCGCCGGCCGCCGAGGCCAGCGCCGCTGCGACGACCGTTCCCTGATCAGGCTCGCGGACAATCCATTTGAAACACCGGATCGCCTCACTCATCCTTGCCCGGCTGGCCATCGCGCTGGTCACCGCGATCATTGTTTCATTCGCCGTCTTCTTCGCCACCGCGATGCTGCCGGGCGACACCGCCACCATCCTGCTCGGCCAGGCGGCAACCCCCGAGGCGGTCGAGGGCCTGCGCAAGGCGATGCATCTCGACGATCCCGCCATCTTCCGCTTCCTGCGCTGGCTGGCCGGCGTGGTGCAGGGTGATCTCGGTGTCTCCTATGCCAACAATATGCCGGTCGCGAAGCTGATCGGCGGGCGCCTCGTCAACACCCTCAAGCTCGCCGGCCTCACCGCGATCGTGGCGGTGCCGCTGGCCCTGACGCTCGGCATCACCGCGGCGATGCTGCGCAACACGCTGTATGACCGCTGTCTGACCATCGCCGTGATCGGCATCGTGTCGGTGCCCGAATTCATGATCGCGACTCTCGCCGTGCTCCTGTTCGCGGTCTATCTCAACTGGCTGCCGGCGGTCTCCTTCACCAGCGAGATCCGCACCGTCCATGATTTCGCCCGCGCTTATGCCATGCCGGTCGTGACGCTCACCATCGTGATCTCCGCGCAAATGATCCGGATGAGCCGGGCGGCCGTGATCGAGACCTTGAACACGCCCTATGTGGAGATGGCGCTGCTGAAGGGCGCCTCGCGCGGCCGGCTGGTGCTCCGCCATGCGCTGCCGAATGCGCTCGGTCCGATCGTGAATGCGGTGGCCCTGTCCTTGTCCTATCTGCTGGGTGGCGTCATCATCATCGAGACCGTCTTCAACTATCCCGGCATCGCCAAGCTGATGGTCGACGCGGTGTCGACCCGCGACCTGCCGCTGATCCAGAGCTGCGCCATCATCTTCTGCTTCGGCTTCCTGCTGCTGACCACCACGGCCGACATCATCGCCATCCTGTCCAATCCGAGGCTGCGATGACCAGCGCCGCGCCATCCGCCGCGCGACGCCCGCGCTTCGGCTACCGCATCAACGCCGTCGGCGTGGCCGGAGCGCTGGTCGTGGCGTTCTGGATCGTGGTGGCGGTCGCCGCGCCTTCCATCATCCCGCATCCGATCGGCGACATCGTCGACACCGACTATTTCGGTCCGATGAGCCGCGAGCTGTGGCTCGGCTCCGACTATCTCGGCCGCGACATGACCTCGCGCATCCTGATGGGCGCGCGCTATACGCTCGGCATCTCCGTCGCCTCCGTGATCATCGCCGGCGTGTCGGGCGTGACGCTCGGCATGATCGCGGCGATCACCGGCGGAGTCGTCGACATGGTGCTGAGCCGGCTGCTCGACGCGCTGAGCTCGATCCCGAGCAAGCTGTTCAGCCTCGTCGTCGTCGCCGCGGTGGGATCGTCGATCCCGGTGCTGATCGTGACGATGGCGGTGATCTACATTCCCGGCGCCTACCGCTTCGCTCGCGCGCTCGCGGTCAACATCAACACCATGGATTTCGTCACGGTGGCCCGCATCCGCGGCGAGAGCCTGTTCTATTTGATCCGCGCCGAGATCCTGCCCAATATCATCGGCCCCGTGCTGGTCGATCTCGGCTTGCGCTTCGTGTTCATCGTGCTGCTGCTGTCCGGAATGTCCTTCCTCGGCCTGGGCGTGCGGCCGCCTTATGCCGATTGGGGCGCGCTGGTGCGCGAGAACATCGGCGGCCTGCCCTACGCCGCGCCGGCCGTGATCTTCCCGTCGCTGGCGATCGCAAGCTTGACCATCGCCGTCAATCTGCTGATCGACAATCTGCCGACCAAGATCCGCGACCGGGAGACGTCGTAGATGACGAGCCTGGTGCAGATCCGCGATCTTCGCGTCGAGGCGACCACCGATTCCGGCCGCACCATCGAGATCATCCGGGGCGTCGACCTCGACATCGCCGAAGGCGAGATCGTCGCGCTGATCGGCGAGAGCGGCTCCGGCAAGACCACCATCGCCATGAGCCTCATGGGCTATGCGCGCGCCGGCTGCAACATCGTCGGCGGCTCGGTCACGGTCGACGGCGTCGACATGGTGAAACTGTCCGAGAAGGACAAGGCGGCCGTGCGCGGCGCCAAGATCGCCTATGTGCCGCAGAGCGCCGCCGCCGCGTTCAATCCGGCGATCCGGATCATGGATCAGGTCATCGAGGTCGTGCACATCCATGGCGTGATGCCGCTGGAGGAGGCGCGCCGCAAGGCGGTGGCGCTGTTCCGTGCGCTGTCGCTGCCCAATCCGGACAGCATCGGCGAGCGCTATCCGCACCAGGTGTCCGGTGGCCAATTGCAGCGGCTCGCCGCGGCGATGGCGCTGATCGCGAGTCCCAAGGTGCTGATCTTCGACGAGCCGACGACGGCGCTGGATGTCACCACCCAGGTCGAGGTGCTGCGCGCGTTCAAGTCGGTGATCTCCGCGCACCGTATCGCCGGCATCTACGTGTCGCATGATCTCGCCGTCGTCGCCCAGATCGCCGACCGCATCATCGTGCTGCGCAATGGCGAGGTGCAGGAGACCGGCAACACGGCCGACATTCTCGAGCGCCCGCAGCACCCTTACACGCAGCAGCTGCTCGCCGCCGTCGCGCCGCATCATGAACCGCAATCGGACGCGTCCGCGGCGGCCGAGGCGTTACTCGAAGTGCACGACGTGTCGGTCGGCTACGGGCCGCTGCGCTCGGACGGTCAACCCGCGATCGTCGCCGTCGAGAACGTTAGCCTGCGCGTCGCGCGCGGACGCAATCTCGGCATCATCGGCGAATCCGGCTGCGGCAAGTCGACGCTCGCGCGCGCCATCGCCGGTATCCTGCCGCCGTTTGCGGGCGGCGTCGTGTTCGATGGCCGCGAGCTCGGACGTAGCGCGCGCAGTCGCAATGCGGACCAGCTGCGCCAGGTGCAGATCGTGTTCCAGCATGCCGACACGGCGCTCAATCCCGCGCATACGGTCGAGGACATCCTGGGGCGGCCGCTGACGTTCTATCACGGCATGCCGCGCAAGCAGCGCAGCGCGCGCATCGATCAGCTGCTCGACATGGTGAAGCTGCCGCGGAACCTGCGGCTGCGCCGGCCGGCCGAGCTCTCGGGTGGACAGAAGCAGCGCGTCAACTTCGCGCGCGCGCTGGCTGCCGATCCCAGGCTCATCATCTGCGACGAGATCACCTCGGCGCTCGACACCGTCGTCGCCGCGGCGGTCATCGACCTGCTCAAGGAGCTGCAGCGCGAGCTCGATCTCGCTTATGTCTTCATCAGCCACGACCTGTCGGTGGTCGAGGCGATCTGCGACGACATCGTCGTCATGTACCGGGGCCGCAAGATCGAGCAGATCACGCCCGAGGCCATGGCGCGGCCCGAGCATCCCTACACGCAGCTCCTGCTGTCGTCGGTGCCGAAGCTCGATCCCGCCTGGCTCGACAATCTGCGCCAGGATCCCGAGCAGGTCCGAGAATACTGCCAGCGCTGAGCGTTCGCCTACATCTGGAACAGGCTGGTCAGCGGCAGATAGGGTTTGACGATCGGCGACTTCAGCACGACGAAGCTGAAATATTTCTCGATGCCGATGTCCATGTCGGTCAGCCGTTCCATGATGGTCTGGTACTCGCCGATCCCCGCGGTGACGAACTTCATCATGTAGTCGTAGCCGCCGGAGACGAGATGGCATTCGATCAGCTGGTCGATCTTCTCGACCGCGGCGAGAAAGCGGGCGAAGTCGATCTGGCGATGGTTCTTCAACGTGACCTCGGTGAAGACCGTCAGCGTCTGGCCGAGCTTGGAGACGCAGATCTGCGCCGAATAGCCCTCGATATAGCCTTCCGCCTGGAGCTTCTTCACCCGCATGAGGCAGGGGCTCGGCGACAGATTGACCAGCTCGGCCAGCTCGACATTGGTGACGCGGCCGTTCTTCTGCAGTTCGTGCAGGATCTTGATGTCGATGCGATCGAGCTTCATGAGGCCGTGGTCCCGTGTGACGCGAGGTCTGGTCCCATTACAGCAGAAAATTCTGCGCTTGGGCCAATGAAATGTCCGCAAAGCAAGAATGGGGCCGTCTATGCCTGGATTATGCGATGCAAAACAATCGGCCGGCGCCGTTGCGGCCGGCAGAATGATATGCCGTCCGGGCCGCGAATCCGGCGCCCGGGCGGCTGGATGCCGCTCTAACCTGTCGCAGCCCACAGCCGGAGAGACCGCATGCCCGCACCGCTGGTGCACGTCGAGACATCGCCCACGCTGCCCGCGCATGCAGATGCCGTGGTCATCGGCGGCGGCATCATCGGCGTGTTCACGGCCTATTACCTCGCGCGGCGCGGGCTCGCGGTGGCGCTGATCGAGAAGGGCCGCATCGGCGCCGAGCAGTCGAGCCGCAATTGGGGCTGGTGCCGGCAGCAGAACCGCGATGCGCGCGAGCTGCCGATGGCGACGCTCAGCCTCGATCTGTGGGAGCGCTTCGCGGCCGACAGCGGCGAGGCGACCGGCTTCTCGCGCTGCGGCCTGTTCTATCTCAGCGATGACGAGGCGGAGCTCGCCGGCTGGGCGCGCTGGGGCGAATTCGCCAAGACCGCCGGCGTCACCACGCACATGCTCGACAGCAGGCAAGCCACCGCGCGCGGCGCGGCCACCGGGCGTAGCTGGAGGGGCGGCGTGTTCTCGCCGACCGACGGCACCGCCAGCCCCGCCGATGCCGCGCCCGCGGTGGCGCGCGCGATCCTCAAGCAGGGCGGCTCGGTGCATCAGATGTGCGCGGTGCGCGGCGTCGAAACCAGCGGCGGCAAACTCTCCGCCGTGATCACCGAACGCGGCATCATCCGCACACCGGTCGCGGTGCTGTCCGCGGGCGCCTGGGCCTCGTCGTTCTGCCATCAGCTCGGCGTCGCGCTGCCGATCGCCTCGATCCGAGCCTCGGCGCTGGCGCTGTCACCGGCGGCCGAGCCGCTGCCGCCGGCGCTGCACACCGCCGCTGTCTCGATCACCCGGCGCGGCGACGGCGGCCACACGCTCGCGATCAGCGGCCGCGGCCGCATCGATCCTACCTTGCAGCAGCTGCGCTTTGCTCCGCACTTCCTGCCGATGTTCGCCAAGCGCTGGCGCAGCCTGCTGCCGGGCGGCCTCGAAGGCCTGCGCGCCGGCCACGAGACGGTCGGCCGCTGGCGGCTCGATGAGCCGACGCCGATGGAGGTCACCCGCATCCTCGATCCCAGGCCGGACCAGGCCACCATCCGCCTGACCCATGCGCGCGCGGTCGAGCTGTTGCCGGCGTTGAGGCAAAGCCGCGTCACGGCGGCGTGGTCGAGCTACATCGATTCCACGCCGGACGGCGTGCCTGCAATCGGCGAGCTCGCCGCGCTGCCCGGCCTGATCGTCGCCGCCGGCTTCAGCGGCCACGGCTTCGGCATCGGTCCCGGTGCGGGTCATCTCATCGCCGATCTCGTCACCTCCGCAGCGCCGATCGTCGATCCCAGGCCCTACGAGCCAGCCCGCTTTGCGCGGGCCGGGAGCAAGAAGGTCGCGGATTTCTGAAGGTCGCATGTCGCGAGGTTAAGCAGAGGCAGCTCTTGATGGCGGGTCGCCGCGAAGGCATGTCGCCCTCGCCGTGCACCCCGGCTCGCCGTGAAGAGATCAACGATCGTGCGGCCGGCGGCCTGCGTCATATCTCACCAGGGATATCATGGTGACGCTGCTGGCCTGACGTCGACCACCTCGTGGCCAGCTGAAATTGCCGGCGTCGCAGCCGCCGGCGCATGCAGCGTGATGAGAGTTCGTCCGGGCAAGTGAGCGAGCGCGCTGTTCCGGGGCTCAATCCCGCCGCAGCAGCAGCGAGCCTCACCCTTCCCGCACCAGCAGGCTGCGAAACGCTTCGGCTGCGCCGGACAGGCGCTTCTCCTTTCGGTGCAGCAGGAACCAGCGCCGATACAGTGGAAATCCCTTCACGTGTAGGACCACCAGGCGCCTTGTTTCGATCTCGAGCTCGACGGTTTGCGCCGGGACGATGCCGAGCCCGAGGCCGGCCTGGACGGCCTGCTTGAGCGCCTCGTTGGTGCTGAGCTCGCAGCCGGGCCGGTAGCTGACCTGGTGCTCGGCGAGATAGCGCTCGACGGTCGCGCGCGTACCCGAGCCCGGCTCGCGCAGCACAAGAGTCTCGTCGGCGAGTGTGGTGATGTCGATCTCGCCGCGCCCGGCCAGCCGATGTCCCGGTGGAGCAACGACGACGAGCGGATTGTCCATGAAGTGATGCGCGATGATGTCGGCGCTGTCGGGCGGCTGGCCGGTGATGGCGAGATCGGCGTGATGGTCGGCGAGCGCCGCAAGCGCGGCATCGCGGTTGACGACGCGCAGGCTGACGCGGACGCCGGGATGGCGCTGCGTGAAGGCGGCGATCACCGGTGGCAGGAAGTAGTTGGCGGTGGAGACGACCGCAAGCCGCAGCACGCCGCGCTCCAGGCCGCGGAACTGATCCATCGCGGCCTTGAGGTCGGACATGCCGGCGGCGATGCGCTGCGCATGCACCAAGAGCTCGCGGCCGGCTTCGGTGAGCTGCAGCTTCTTGCCGATCTGCTCGATCAGCGGCAGGCCGATCTGGTCCTCGAGCTGTTTGCACTGCATCGAGACCGCCGGCTGCGTCAGATGCAGCTCGTGCGCGGCGCGCGTGATCGCGCCATGGCGGCCGACCGCTTCGAAGATGCGCAGATGTTGCAGCGTGATGTGCATGACACGCCTTCGCGTTGCACCAGACATCCCGACGATAGCATGCACGGCCCAATCATCAAGAATGCAAATGCCAGCATAAGAACGTCTGAATGGTCATCGCGCGGCCGCGATGCTTTGCTCGCGCCAACGAACACAGGGAGGTTGGCATGGCAGAGAAGAGCTATCAGGCCGGAGTCAAGGACTATCGCAAGACCTATTGGACGCCGGACTATGTTCCGCTCGATACTGACCTTCTTGCCGTGTTCAAGATCGTCGCGCAGGCCGGCGTGCCGCGTGAGGAGGCAGCCGCCGCCGTTGCCGCGGAATCGTCCACCGGCACATGGACCACGGTTTGGACAGACCTGCTGACCGATCTCGACTACTACAAGGGCCGCGCCTATCGCATCGAGCCGGTTCCCGGCGATGACAACGCGTTCTATGCCTTCATCGCCTATCCGATCGATCTGTTCGAGGAAGGCTCGGTCGTGAACGTGCTGACCTCGCTGGTCGGCAACGTGTTCGGCTTCAAGGCGGTGCGCAGCCTGCGGCTCGAGGACATCCGCTTTCCGCTCGCTTATGTGAAGACCTGCGGCGGGCCGCCCAACGGCATCCAGCTCGAGCGCGACCGGCTCAACAAATATGGCCGCGCACTGCTCGGCTGTACCATCAAGCCGAAGCTCGGTCTGTCGGCGAAGAACTATGGCCGCGCCGTGTATGAGTGCCTGCGCGGCGGCCTCGATTTCACCAAGGACGACGAGAACATCAACAGCCAGCCCTTCATGCGCTGGCAGCACCGCTTCGAGTTCGTCATGGAGGCCGTGCACAAGGCGACGTCGGAGACCGGCGAGCGCAAGGGACACTATCTCAACGTCACCGCGCCGACGCCGGAGGAGATGTACAAGCGCGCCGAGTTTGCCAAATCGCTGGGCGCGCCGATCATCATGCACGACTTCCTCACCGCCGGCTTCACCGCCAATACCGGTCTGGCGAACTGGTGCCGCGAGAACGGCATGCTGCTGCACATCCATCGCGCGATGCATGCGGTGCTCGACCGCAATCCGATGCACGGCATTCACTTCCGCGTGCTCACCAAATGCCTGCGGCTGTCGGGCGGCGACCATCTGCATTCCGGCACGGTGGTCGGCAAGCTCGAGGGCGACCGCGAGGCGACGATCGGCTGGGTCGACCTGATGCGCGAGCCGTTCGTGCCGGAGAACCGCGCCCGCGGCATCTTCTTCGACCAGGACTGGGGCGCGATGCCCGGCGTGATGCCGGTGGCGTCGGGCGGCATCCATGTCTGGCACATGCCGGCGCTGACCGCGATCTTCGGCGACGACGCCTGCTTCCAGTTCGGCGGCGGCACGCTGGGCCATCCCTGGGGCAACGCGGCCGGCGCGCACGCCAACCGCGTCGCGCTGGAGGCCTGCGTCGAGGCGCGCAACCAGGGCCGCCCGGTGGAGCGCGAGGGCCGCGAGATCCTCACCGAGGCCGCGCAGCATTCGCCCGAGCTCAAGATCGCGATGGAGACCTGGAAGGAGATCAAGTTCGAGTTCGACACCGTCGACAAGCTCGATACCGGCCCGATGCTCCGCGTCGTCAACGCCTGAGCCGGCCGGCTCGCAACTCTCTCACATCGCTGTCGAGATCAACGCGTCACTGAAAACGCCAGGGAATCGTCATGTCCGAAGCCGTCGCCTACAAATCCGCCGAGCGCCGCGGCGAAACCTTCTCCTATCTGCCGCCGATGACTCCCGACCGGCTGCGCCGGAACATCGCCTATCTGATCGCGCAGAACTGGAATCCGGCGATCGAGCACACCGAGCCCGAGAAGTCGATGTCGAGCTTCTGGTATCTCTGGAAGCTGCCGCTGTTCGGCGAGCGCTCGATCGAGCGCATCCTGGGCGAGCTCGAGGCGTGTCATCGCGCCAATCCCGGCCATCACGTCCGCCTGATCGGCTACGACAACTACGCACAGTCGCAGGGCATGGCCTTCATCGTCTACCGCGCCGGCGGTCGCTAGAGGTCGCCGCCATGCCCGCACAGTCCTCATTGTCCGGCCGCGCCGCGTCGATGGCGCGCCGCTCCGCTCTCGCGGCCGGCAA
>NZ_CAFJ01000206.1 GCF_000239795.1 Bradyrhizobium sp. STM 3809
TTGCCGCGCGTCACCTGCCGCGCATAGATGCCGCCACCTTCGATGCCGATGTTGACGCCGAGAAAAGGATCGAGCGGCTCGGTCACGATCATCGAAGGATAGGTGCGCTCGAGCGGCACCTTTTCGCCGAACGCAGCTGCAAAGCTGTCGGCCCAGGCGCCCGCGCTGTTGATGAGCGTACGCGCGGTGATCGCCACACCCTTGGCCTCCAGCGCGAAGCCGCCGCTGGTCCTGGTGGCGCCGATGACCTTCGTATTCTCCAGCACCTCGGCGCCCGCGCGGCGCGCCGCCGCGGCAAACGCCGTCGCGACCAGCCGCGGATTGGCGTGGCCGTCGCCGGGACAGAACGAGCCGCCGATGACATCGCCCTCGATGCCGAAGCGTTCGCTGAGCTGATTGTGGCCGACGAGTTCGAGATCGAGCCCGAACGGCGCGACCTCGGCGGCATAGCTTTCCAGGCTCGCCATATCCTCGGCATTGCGGGCGAGCTTGAGATGGCCGGAGCGCAGGAACTCGCCGTCGATGCCGATCAGTTGCTTCAGCCGTGGCCAGATCGCATGCGAGCGCTGCGACAGCGGCAACTGCTCGGCCGGGCGCCCCTGCCGGCGCACGCCGCCATAGTTCACACCGCTCGCCTGCGCGCCGCAAAAGCCCTTGTCGAGCAGCGTGACGGAAAGGCCCATCCCGCGCAGCGCCAATGCCGCGGAGCTGCCGACCAGGCCGCCGCCGATGATCGCGACATCGCAGTCAATGCGCCGGGTCATGCTGCCTCTCATCGACCGACAGGCTCACGTCCAGCGGGATCGGCTTGATCGGCGCCTGCGCGCGCAGCCGGCCGACTGCGCCGATGTCCCGCTGGGTCTGCACCGCCAGCAGTTCGGCAGCAGCGGCGGCGCACATGCGTCCCTGGCAGCGGCCCATGCCGATGCGCGTGATGGCCTTGAGTCGGTTCATCTCGGTCAGCACGTAGTCGCCGATCGCGCGCCGCGCCTCCCCGGCGCTGATCTCCTCGCAGCGGCAGAGCAGCGCGTCGTCGGCGATCTCGGCGGCCCAATGCGCGGGGAACGGAAACGCGGCTTCGAGCGCACCGCGCAGACGGTCGATCTTGGCGAGCCTGAGCTCGAGCGCAGCGGCGCGCGCGGCATCATGTGGCAGGCCGCGATCTTCCAGCAGCGCGAGCGCTGCTCGCTCTCCGGCCGCCTCAGCGGCATCGGCGCCCGCGATGCGCGCGCCGTCACCGGCAAGATAGACGCCGGCCACGCTGCTGCGGCCGCTCGCCTCGCGCAGTGGCAGATGCGCGCGGTCGCGCGGATCGAACCGGAACGCGCAGCCGGCGAGATCGGCGGCCTGCGTCTCGGAGCGCAGATTGAGACCATAGGCGACGCCGTCGCAGGCGATCCGGTGCTCGCGGCCGCCAGACTGATAGACGATGCGCGAGACCTTGTCCTTGCCCTCGATGCGCAGGCTGGACACGCCAAGCTGCACGCGCGTGCCGGCGAGACCCAGCGCAGCCACCATCCGCAGCCCGCGCAGCACGATATCCGGCGCCAACGGCAACGCGCGGAGCAGATTGAGTTTCGCGGACAGCGGCGCCGCGTCGAGCACCGCTGCGACCTCGACCCCAGCCTTCATGTACTGCCAGGCGACGAGGTAGAGCAGCGGCCCGGAACCGGCGAACACCACGCGGCGGCCGATGGCGCAGCCCTGCGCCTTCAGCGCGATCTGCGCGCCGCCGAGCGTGAACACCCCGGGCAAGGTCCATCCCGGGATCGGCAGCACGCGATCGGTCGCGCCGGTGGCGAGGATCAGGCCGTCGTAGCCCACGCGGTGATTGACGCCGTCGCGAAGAACGTCGGCGGTACCGTCGCGCAGATTCCACAGCAGCGTGTTCGGACGATAATCGACATCCGGGCCGAGCGCCGCGAAGTCGCGATGCAGCAGCGCGGCCTTGCCGGCCTCGGAGCCGTAGCGGGCGCGATCATCGCGGCCGTCCTGCGCGAGCGGCTGACGATAGATCTGGCCGCCGCAGGCATGGCCTTCGTCGACGACGACCGGCCGCAGCCCGGCGGCCGCCAATGTCGCCGCGGCGCGGATGCCCGCCGGGCCGGCGCCGACGATCAGGGGCGGCGCACGCTCAGCCATGGCGGAGTCCCCGTTGCGTGACGATGTGCATGCCCTCGGCGAGTTCAGTCGTACAGGCGCGCAGCCGCTCGCCAGCGGCGAGCTGCACCCAGCAGTCCTGGCACGCGCCCATCTGGCAGAAGCCGGCCCGCGCCGCGCCGGAGAACTCGGTCTCGCGCAATTGCTCGACATGGCAGAGCACCGCCGTCAGCACGGTGTCGCCGGCGCGGCCGTTGCAGGGCACGCCATCGATCGTGAACGGGACGACGGCGCTGTCTTGGCGGACGAGGCGATGCAGCAGCGGCATGGTATCAGCCCTGCCCGACGAGGATCTTGTCGAGGCCGAAGATGCGGTCGAGCAGCAGCATCGCCGCCGCCGTCACCGCGATCATCAGCGCCGAAACAGCAGCCATCATCGGATCGATCGACTCGGTCGCGTACATGTACATGCGCACCGGCAATGTGACGGTCGCGGGCGAGGTGATGAAGATCGACATCGTGAGCTCGTCGAAGGAGTTGATGAAGGCGAGCAGCCAGCCGCCGGTGATGCCCGGAAGGATCATCGGCACGGTGATACGGCGGAAAACGATCCAGCTGGAGGCACCGAGCGTGACCGCGGCCTGCTCAGCGCTGCGGTCGAGGCCGGACAGTGCCGCTAATACCAGGCGCAGCACATAGGGCGCGACCACGACGATATGGCCGGCGGTGAGCCAGACGAGGCTACCGGTGGCACCGAGCAGGGCGAACAGCCGCAGCAGCGCGACACCGAGCACGAGATGCGGGATCATCAGCGGCGACAGGAACAGCGCGTTCAGCGCCGCGCGGCCGCGGAAATCGTAGCGGTCCAGCGCGAGGCCCGCGGCCACCGCGAGCACCACGGCGATCGTCGCCGCTATCGCCGCGACCCACAGGCTGTTGAGGAAGGATGCGACGAAATCCGGATGTTCGAACACCGCTGCGAACCAGCGCAGCGAGACTTGCGTCGTCGGCAGCGTCAGGGTGTTCGCAGGCGTGAACGCGACCAGGCAGATTACGACGAGCGGCGCCAGCACGAAGCCGACGACGAGCGTGTGAAACAGCAATGCGATCGGGCCGTTGCGGTGCATGCGGCTCACCCCAGCGTCCGCCTGGCGCGCGCCTCGACCACGCGCTGATAGGCCAGCATGATGACGAGGTTGATGACCAGCACCAAAATCGCGATCGCCGCGCCGAGCGGCCAGTTCAATTCGTGCATGTATTCGTCATAGACCAGGGTCGCCGCCATCTTCAGCCGGCGGCCGCCGAGCAGCGCGGGGATGGCGAAGGCCGAGGCCGACAGGCCGAACACGACCAGGCTGCCGGACAACAGGCCCGTCGTCACCTGCGGCAGCACCACGCGGCGCAATGCGGTGAAGCGCGAGGCTCCCAGCGTCCAGGCGGCGGCCTCGACCATCGGATCGAGCTTCTGCAGCGAGGTCCAGACCGGGATGACCATGAACGGCAGCATCACATGCACCAGCGCGATCACGATGGCGGTCTCGGTGTAGAGGATCTTGACGGTGCCGAGGCCGAGCGCGCGGAAGACTTCGTTCACGAGGCCCGTGGGCCCGAGCAGCATGCTCCAGCCGAAGGCGCGCACCACGACCGAAACCAGCAGCGGGCCGATGATCGCGAGCAGGAAGATCGAGCGCCAGGGCTCGCCCATGCGCGACAGGATGTAGGCCTCGGGCGCGCCGATCGTGGCGCAGAGCATGGTCGTCAGCGCGGCGAGCCGCAGGGTGCGCCAGAAAATGTTGAGGAAGTAGCTGTCGGTGAGAATGGTCGCGTAGTGCGCCAGCGTGGTCTCGTCCTTTACGCCGCTCGCGGTGTCGTAGACGTGGAACGACAGCACGAATGTCAGCACGAGCGGCACCAGCACGAGCGCCGTGAACAGCAGCGCGCCGGGGGCGGCGAGCAGCCAGGGCGTCGTGCCGGCGCGCGCGCTGCTCATGCCGACAGCACTCCCTCGGGTCGTCCGGCCTTGGCACTGGCGCTGCTCCAGGCGAGCCCCACCGCCTCGCCCTCGCACGCCGGCTCCGCGCCGGCATTCGGCAGCGATACGCCGACGAGTCCGGCCGACGTCTCCACGGTGAAGAACCAGGCGCTGCCGAGAAAGAAGCGGGCCTTGATGCAGCCGTCGATCACGCCGCCGCCCGGAGCCGTGAGGCCGATCTTCTCCGGCCGGATCGCCAGCACGGCCGCCGCGCCCTCGGCGAGACCGGCGCCGTCGCACGGCAGCAGGCGGCCGCCAGCCTCGATGCCGCCCTGGCGCCAGACGCCCGGCAGCCGGTTCATCTTGCCGACGAAGGTGGAGATGAAAGGCGTCGCCGGGCTTTCATACAAGCGATAGGGCGCGTCGACCTGCATGATGCGGCCCTGCTCCATCACGACGACGCGGTCGCTCATCGACAGCGCCTCGCTCTGGTCATGCGTCACCATGATCGTCGTGGTGCCGACGCGCCGCTGGATGCCGCGCAGCTCGAACTGCATCTCCTCGCGCAGCTTGGCATCGAGATTGGACAAGGGCTCGTCGAGCAGCAGCACCGGCGGATCGATGACGAGCGCACGCGCCACCGCGACGCGCTGGCGCTGCCCGCCGGAGAGCTGGCGCGGATAGCGGTCGGCGAGCGCCGCGAGCTGCACCAGCGCGAGCGCCTGTTTGACACGCGTGTCGCGCTCGGCACGCGGCACTTTCCGCATCTCCAGGCCGAACGAGACGTTCTGCGCCACCGTCATGTGCGGAAACAGCGCGTAGCTTTGGAAGACGATGCCGAGGCCGCGACGGTCAGGCTTCTCGTGAGTGATGTCGCGGCCGTCGAGCGTGATGCGCCCCGCGCTCGGTTCGACGAGGCCGGCGATCATCTGCAGCGTGGTGGTCTTGCCGCAGCCGGACGGACCGAGCAGCGAGATGAACTCGCCCTTGGCGACGCCGAGGCTGACATCGCTGACCGCAGCGGCCTCGCCGTAGCGCTTCGTCAGGCCGTCCAGCGTCAGGAAACCCATGCGTCCTCGCGCGGGAGGCTCCCTGCACATCAGGGATGGCCGCCCTGGGGCTCTTTCATGCCGGGGCACGGTCGAGGGGGTCAATCCCGAATTCCGACATCCTGAATTTATCTTTTTGTATTTTTGATATATGAAATTCAGAGGCTAAATGGTCTCAACGAATTCACTCAATCAGATGACGACATCAGATACGGACTCTGCCTCCAGCCTGCGCCGCGCCCTGAAGCTGCTGCGTATCCTCAGCGAGGGCAATCCCGAGGGGCTGCGGCTGAAGGACATCGCCGAAGCCGCCGGCTGCAGCCAGCCGACCGCGCATCGCATGCTGCAGGATCTCGCTGCCGAAGGCTTTGCCGAGCAGGCCGCGGGCAAGCGCTATCGGCTTGCGCTCGACTTCTACGTCCTCGCCGCGCGCGCGGGACAAGCCAGCGGCCTGCGCGACGCCGCGCGGCCGGCGCTGCTGCGGCTGTCGGCGACGTTGAGCGATACGATCTTCCTGCTGGTGCGCAACGGCTTCGATGCGGTCTGCCTCGACCGCGTCGAGGGCCCGTTTCCGATCCGCTCCTTCACCGGCGACATCGGCGGCAAGGTGCCGCTCGGCCTCGGCCAGGGCAGCCTCGCGATTCTCGCCAACCTCCCCGAGGACGAGCAGGAGGCCGTGATCCGCTTCAACATCCCGCGCCTGCTCGACCGCGGCTTTCTCGACGAGGCCTCGCTGCGCGGCGCCCTGGCGCAGGCGCGCGCGCAAGGCTGGGTCAACACCAGCACCGGGCTCATCCCCGGCATGGCCGGCGTCGGCGTGCCCGTGCTCGACGCGCAAGGCCGCGCAGTCGCCGCGCTCAGCGTCGGCACGCTGGCGGAGCGGCTGAATGCGGATCGCCTGCCGCATGTGGTGAGGATCCTGCAGAGCGAGGCCCAGGCGCTGGCGGGAAAGCTCAACCCGTTCGACGTCGCATTGCGCTACCCGTCGCGCAGCTTGAGCACGATCGGCGCGAATTGATCCTTCTGCATCCCCAGCAACGTCATTCCGGGGCAAGGCCGCAGGCCTTGAACCAGGAATCCCGAGCTTAGCTTGCGTACATTTTCAACAATCTCGGGATTCCAGGTTCAATCGCGCACACGCAAGCGCGTATGCCCGATTGCCCCGGAATGACGGCGGGTGGCTTGGGGCGGCGCTGCTGTCAGCAGCGGCTCAGGTTACCCACTCCGCGCGGATGCCGGCGGTCTCTGCGCCGCGCTCCGGCTCCCGCCAGGAAAAGCTGAAAAGCCCTGATGGCTCGACCTGTTCGAGCTCTGCGCGCTCGATGTCGCGTGCGATCACCACAATGAAGGGCGCCGGTGGCTTCTCGGCCGTCAGCTGGCGCGGCGGCGAGAACACCGTGCCGACGCTCTCCACCAGCAGCGGCCGCGGTGCCTCGTGCACCTTCACCAGCCCCTTGATGCGCAGCAGGCGCTCACCGAGTCGGCCGGCGGCATTGTCCAACCAGCCGGCGAGATCGGCAAAGCCGAGTTCGGCGAGCGGCCGGACGAGACAGAGCGCCAGGCGCGGGTGCGGGGCGGACAGGTCGGGCGCGATTTCGCGCAGCGGCAATGATGCCGTCAGCGGAGCGAAGGCAGCCGCCACGGCAGTGGCGCGATCAGCGCTGGCGATCGCCTCGGCCACGGGATTGAGCTGCGCGATCGCAACCGGCGCTGACGCGAGTGCCTGCGGCGCGAGGTCGGCCTTGGTCGCGACGATGCGATGCGCGGCGGCCCATTGCGCGGCAGCTTCCTCGAACGTCGCAACGTCCAAGCCCCGCGTGAGATCATAGGTCGCGATCACAGCGACCCGCATGCGGTGCTCGGCCAACGTTGCGAGCTGGCGCAGCACCGGCCCGGGCATCGACAGGCCGGAGGTCTCCAGGATGATCCGCGCGAGCTGCGGCAGGCCGTCCGGGCGCGGCGTCACGATCAGGCGGTCGATGGTGAAGGCAAGATCGCTGCCGACCTGGCAGCAGACGCAGCCGTTCGACAGCATCGCCATCGGCACATCGTCGCCGCTCTCGCGCAACAGCACGCCGTCGAGCCCGACCTCGCCGGCCTCGTTGACGATGATGGCCGTGTCGGACGCCGTCTCTGCGCTCAGCACGTCGCGCAGCAGCGTCGTCTTGCCGGAGCCGAGGAAGCCGGTCAGGACGAAGAAGTCGATTGCGCCGGCGCTCATGGCGCCGCAGCGTCCTTGGTGGCGTATTTCTCCGGCACGTCGCTTTCCCAGCTGGCCTTCACCAGCTCGCGCACATCGGCGAGCAGCTCCTCGGTGTCGTAGATGATGCCGTCCTTGATGGTGTATTTCAGGCCGCGATGCCATTCGACCGCGTTGGTCACATCGTTGAAGCGCATCGCGCCGGTGCCGTAGAGCAGCTTGAAGTCGGTCAACGGATTGTGGTCGTGCACCAGCAGGTCGGCGCGCATCCCGACGTCGACCGTGCCGATCTCATTTTCCAGGCCACACAGCGCCGCACCTTGCGAGGTCGCCGAGCGGATCACCTCGAGCGGATGGAAGCCGGCCTCCTGCAATAGCTCCAGCTCGCGGACGTAGCCGAAGCCGAAGATCTGGTAGATGAAGCCGGAATCCGAGCCCGTGCAGACGCGGCCGCCGCGGTTCTTGTACGCGTTGATGAACGCCATCCAGAGCCGGTAGTTCTCTTTCCACTCGATCTCGTTCTGGGTCGACCAGCGATACCAGTATGAGCCGTGGCCGCCGCGCTGCGGGGTGAAGTAGTCCCACATCGACTTCCAGGTATACTCCTTGTGCCAATAGGCTTGGCGCGCCCGCATCAGGTCGCGGTTGGCATCGTAGATCGTGAAGGTCGGCACGAAGGTGAAGCCGATCTCAAGGAACTGCTCCAGCACCTCGTTCCACTTGGCGGATCCGGGCTCGGCGCCCTGCCTGAACATCTGGCCCGAGACCGAGAAGCGGAAATATTCATCGGTGTAGTTGTAGTCGAGCGGAAAATTCTGGATGACGCGATCCTCGAACAGCGCCTCCGGCAGGCCGTAATAATGCTCGGCGCTGGTGAGGCCCCACTTTGCCGTCGTCAGCGCGTTCATGCGCGACACTGCCATCTGGGCGTGGTGGCAGCCGGTGCGCAGGCCGATCTGCTTGCATTCGTCGAGGGCGGCTTCCATGATCGCGGGCGGTGCGCCGAAGAACTTGATGCCGTCGGCGCCACGCTCCTTGACCGCGCGCAGCCACTCCCGTCCCTGCTCCGGCGTGTAGATGGTCTTGACCATGTCGTTGACGGCCGGGAAATAGGCGTAAGCGAGCAGCCGCGGCGCCGCGATGCTGTTGTTCTCCGAGCGCCGCTTCTGGTCGAGCATCCAGGACAGGCCGTTCATCGAGCCCATCTCGCGCACCGTGGTGACGCCATGCGCGAGCCAGAGCTTGTAGACATAGTCGACCGGCGGCACCCAGCCATTGGCGGAGTGATAGGCGACACCGGCATGGGCATGGCAGTCGACGAAGCCGGGCGTCACCCATTTGCCGCGGCAGTCGATCTCGTGATCGGCAGGCTCACCGGAATTGCCGGCATAGCCGTAACCGACGACCTTCTTGATGCTGACGATGCGCCCCTGCTCGACGATGATGTCCACCGGCCCGATCGGCGGCGCGCCGGTGCCGTCGAT
>NZ_CAFJ01000205.1 GCF_000239795.1 Bradyrhizobium sp. STM 3809
GCGGACGGTGAAGTCGCAGGGTCCTGGCCTCCCGACGCTGAGGTCAAGTTTCGTGAGATCGCCAGATGCATCTCGCGGGACGACGGTGGCAAACAAGCCCGGTCGCCGGGGAGACTGCGTATAATCCGTCAAACCATCGCGCGGGGAAGGCCGGGTCTGTCCGGCCGAACCTGTGGTTCTGCCGCGTGCTTTTTTTGCTGCACGCGGACCGCAGGCCTCGGTCGAGGCCTGGCCTTCCCTGCACCCTCCGTCCTGATGGAGGGGAGAATTCAGCAACACTCGGACGCCGACGCGCCGCGAGGCGGCGAGGTCGCGTGCGCAGTTTGTGCCACCGACGGTCAGATCGGCGCGTGGGGCGCGTCTCGGTCGAGTGGCGCATAGTGTGTGCCGGCAATCGTGCCTTGCAAACGGTGTCGTCCCCGCGAACGCGGGGACCCATGACCACAGGACGTCGAATGAGGCACGCCTGTCGCGAGATCACGGCTCACCACGCCCTCCTGTGGTCATGGGTCCCGGGTCGCGCTTCGCTTGCCCGGGACGACAGCGGAGTGCGGCGGCCCTGCGCGCGGCCGACCGGATCTTCGATGGGCCGTGTACCTCGTCTTCGTCGTGGCGAGTGGTGTCCGTGGCGAGTAGCCGCGCTGTGGCCGCGAGACCTCCGTCATTGCGAGCGCAGCGAAGCAATCCAGGGCCACGCGTGCCGCCCCTGGATTGCTTCGGCGCAAGGGCGCCTCGCAATGACGGTGTCCAGTTGAGCGAGCTGCCCGTGCCGCTACCCCACCATCCGCCCGCGGCCCTCCCAGTATTTCGCGTGCAGCACCTTCTTGTCGATCTTGCCGACGCCGGTCACCGGCAGCTCGGTCACGAACTCGACGCGCTTCGGCGCGTGCGCCGAGCCCTTGCGGGCCTTGACCAGCTCGATCAGCTCGGTCGCGTTCGGCTGCGCGCCGGCGCGCGGCACGACGATCGCGGTGACCGCCTCGCCCCATTTGTCGTCGGGCACGCCGACCACGGCGCACATCGCCACGTCGCCGTGCTGTGTCAGCACATCCTCGATCTCGCGCGGGAAGATGTTGAAGCCGCCGGAGACGATCATGTCCTTCTTGCGGTCGAGGATGTACAAATAGCCGCGCTCGTCGCGGCGGGCGATGTCGCCGGTGTGCAGCCAACCGTTCTTCAGCGTCTCGGCGGTGATGTCCGGCCGCTTCCAATACTCCGCCATCACGTGCGGCGCGCGCACGCAGATCTCGCCGGCCTCGCCCTGCGGCACCTCGTGATCATCGTCGTCGAGGATCTTGACCTCGCAGGCCGCGATCGGGAAGCCGCACGACAGGAACAACTCCGGCTGTTTCGGATCGTGATCGGCCTTGCGCAGCACCGACACCGGATAGCATTCGGTCTGGCCGTAGAGCTGCGAGAACACCGGGCCGATGCGCTCGATGCCCTCGACCAGCCGCGTCGGCGACATCGCGGATGCGCCGTACAGCACGAGCTCGAGCGAGGAGAGATCGGTCCTGGCCAGCGCCGGATGATCGAGCAGCACGTAGATCATGGTCGGCACGAACAGGGTGAAGTTGATGCGCTCGCGCTCGATGGTCTTCAGCACAGCCTCGGGATCGAATCCCTTGAGCATGTGCACGGTGCCGCCGCGCATCAGGGTCGGCAGCACCTTGGTGCCGGCGACATGGCTGATCGGCGCCACCGTCAGATAGCTGGCGCGGTCCGGGATCTCGAAGTCGGCCAGGATCGCGGTGGCGAAGCCGCCATATTCCCGGTGATGGCGCAGCGCGCCCTTCGACTTGCCGGTGGTGCCGCCGGTGTAGTTGAGCGTGGCGATGTCGTCGGGCCGGGCGAAATTGCGCGCGGTGGCGTGGCCGGCCTGCTCGATGGCGGCGAGGAGATCGGCGCCGTAACCGGCCTGCCCGAGCGTGAACACGTGGCGCAGGCTGTCGGCGCGCGCGGCGAGGTCGCCGCCGCGGTCGCGGAACGCCGCGGCATCGATCACCAGCACCTGCGATTCGGAATCCGACAGCTGGAACAACTGGTCCTCCAGCGAGCCCAGCGGATGCAGCCAGGTGATGGCCAGCCGCGACAGCTGCGCCGCCATGCCGGCACACCAGGAGTCGGCGCGGTTCGCGGTGAGGAACGCGACGCGTGTTCCAGGCGCGAGGCCGAGTCGCATGAACACGCTTTGCATCCGCCCGATCAGGTCGATCGCGCCCTGATAGGACAGCGATCCACCGGGCCAGCTGAAGGCGGTGCGCTGCGGATGGCGCGACAGCGTGAGCAGGGTCTGCTCGCAGACGACAGGAAACGAGTGCAGCTCATGGCTCATGCGGTCATCCTCCCGAGGTGCCCCGCTGATTGTTGCGTCGCGAGGCTTGGCGCGCAGGCTAACAGAATGCCTCTCGCGCTCAAGCCGCCTCGGCATGCCGGTCGGAACATCGCTGCGCGCGCCGCGTTGCCCGGCCGAACAATCAGGGAGCCAGGCCATGCGCACGTCGACAGCTTTTTTCGCGGGGGCCGGAACAGTCGCCATCGCCGTCGCGGCAGGCCTCGGGGGCGGGCTCATGATTGCGCAGGGCATGAATCCCAGGGCGCCGGTGATGGACACCGCCAAGCTCGAGCGATCCGCGCCGGATGCGCCGTCGCCGTCTCCGACCGCCACCTCCTATCTCGCTGCAACCCAGGCGGCCGCGACGGTCCCGGTGAAGGTCGCGCCCGCGACGGCCAACGCGGTCACGGCAAGCCCGGCTTCCGCCACGACGGCTTTGGCGAATGCCTCACAGCCGCAGGCTCCGGCAGCAGCGACGACCACGGCAGCGGTTTCGCCGGCGTCCACCATGCCGCAGCAAGGCGACGCACAAGCCAAGGCGCAGGACACGACGCAAGACAAGAGCCAGGACAAGGTTGCAGACAAGGCGCAGGCTTCGGATCAGGCGTCGCGCGACGCCGAGCGCAAGCGCGCGGCCGAGCAGCGTCGCGCCGAGCGGCACCGGCAATATGTCGAGCGTCGCCGGCAGCGCCGCGAGCAGGATCTGCGCGCCGTCGAGCAGGCGGTGCGCGAGGATTCCTCGCCGCGCGCCTATGCCGCGCAGCCGGTCGACATGCCTGGACCGCGCTTCAGCTTCTTCGGCGACGATTGATCGCGCGCTCCGGCGTGGCTATCCCTGAGCTCAACGAGCCTCAGGGAGGACACGCGATGCAGACGAGCCGAAGTCCGGATCCTTTGACCGGCCTGCGGGCACGGTTGCGGCTGCCGCTGATTGCGGCGCCGATGTTCCTGGTGTCGGGCATCGATCTGGTCGGCGCGGCCTGCGCCAATGGCGTGATCGGCGCGTTCCCGACCGTGAACTGCCGCACCTCCGATGAGCTCGATGGGTGGCTGCGCGAGATCGCCGGCCGTTGCGCGCGCAGCAGCGATGCGAAGGGCGTGGCTGCGGCGCCGGTCTGTCCGAACCTGATCGTGCACCGCTCCAATGCGCGGCTGGCGGATGATCTCGCCGTGCTGCTGCGGTATCGGCCGGAGCTGGTCATCACCTCGGTCGGCTCGCCGGCGCCGGTGATCGCGCCGCTGCATGATGCGGGCGCGATGGTGTTTGCCGACGTCGCCTCGATCCGCCACGCCGAGCGCGCGATCGAAGCGGGCGCCGACGGCCTGGTGCTGCTCACGGCCGGCGCCGGCGGCCAGACCGGCTGGCTCAATCCGTTCGCCTTCGTGCGCGCGGTGCGCGGCTTCTTCGCCGGTCCGATCGTGCTCGCCGGCGGCATCAGCGACGGCGTGGCGTTGCGCGCGGCCGAGGTGCTCGGCTGCGATCTCGCCTACATGGGCACCAGGTTCATCGCCACGCGCGAGAGCATGGCGGATCAGCGCTACAAGGCCATGCTGGTCGACAGCTCGGCCGACGACGTCGTGCTGACCTCGGCCTTCACCGGCCTGCCGACCAGCATGCTCAGGCCCTCGATCATCGCCGCCGGGCTCGATCCCGATGCCTTGCCGGCGCGCGGCGCCATCGAGATCGGCAAGGATATCGATGTCGGCGCGCGCGAGCGCCGGCCGGCGCGGTGGCGCGACATCTGGAGCGCGGGGCATGCGACGTCCGGAGTGACGGACATTCCTGACGTGGCCACGCTGGTGGCGCGCACCGCGGACGAGTACGAACGCGCGCGAGGGGCTCCCTGATGACGACGCGGTCCCACTGTGTCCTTAAGGCACCATTAACCATCCCGGACCACAATCCGCCGAGTTTCGATTTGGCGGAATTGCGCAATGGGCATCGAGTTGGGGCTGACGAAGGAGCGGGCGACGCTCGAGGAGATCCGGATCCGGGTTGGACACGCCCTGCAGCGGCATCCGCTGTGCCGCAGCGTCCAGTTCGACATCATGAGCGTGCCGCGCACCGCGCGCGGCGGGAACTGGACGATCAGCCTGCATTCTGTGGAACCGGCGGCGCTGTGGGAGGCCTCCGACATCGTCGCCGACATCCAGGCCGCCTACGACCTGCTGACCCCGGCCGAGCTGTCGTCCGCCGCGTGAAAAAAAATATCCGCCACCTTCACAGGGCGGAATGGTGGCCCATGTATTTCTGGGGCATCGTAAAGCCTTAATTTACTCCCAGTTTTCGGCAAAGTGCGGCGTTTCCGCCGGGATACGGAGATTTGCGTGACGAAGTCGATCGCTTTTGTCGCTTTGCTGGGCGTTCTGATCGCCGGCGCCGCCGTGACCAGTATCCTGATGCAGGACAGTGTCCCTTCGGCCGGTGCGATGATGCCGGCCGTCGTTGCCAAGAGCCCGATTTCCAACCGCGAAGCCAAGGGTGATCGCCTTTCGATGGTCACAGTTGCGGCGGTCGAAGCGGAGCCGCCGGCCGCGCCGGCCCGCAGCACGCTGCGCCAGGCCTATGCCTACGCGCCCTCCGAGCCGGAGATCGCCAAGGAGCCGGCCAGGGAGATTGCCAGGACCTCTGCTGCGGCCGAGCCGATCCTGCCGAAGTCCAAGATCATGGCCCGGACCGACGCGCCCGCCGCGCCGTTGAAGCCCGAGGTGCAGAAGGCCTATTCGCTGCTGTCGGACACCCAGATCGCCGGAATCAAGGAGCGGCTGCGGCTGTCGGCGAGCCAGGAATATTATTGGCCGGCCGTGGAGACCGCGCTGCGCGCCGTCGCCCGCAAGATCCACGCCGCCCGCCAGACCGCCAAGCCCGGCGCCGTCACGATCGATCCGGACTCCGACGAGGTGCAGCAGCTGAAATCGGCGGCGATGCCGCTGCTCTGGCAGCTGCGCGACGACCAGAAGGACGAGGTGCGGCGGCTCGCGCGGACCATCGGTCTCGACAAGGTCGCCGCCGCGATCTGACCGGGCCGCTCCAGCGCCTGGTTTGAAATGCAAAAAGGCCGCGCATCGCGCGGCCTTCGTGATTTCGGGGGCCGGCTTTTTACCTTGCCGGCGGATTGGCCTCCGGATGCCCGCCGCTCTCGGGCCCCGCGC
>NZ_CAFJ01000204.1 GCF_000239795.1 Bradyrhizobium sp. STM 3809
CTGATTGGTGATTGCGAGACGGCGGCGCTGGTGAGCCGCAACGGGTCGATCGACTGGCTGTGCTGGCCGGCGTTCGATTCCGATGCCTGCTTCGCCGCGCTGCTCGGCGATCACAACAATGGCCGCTGGCTGATCGCGCCGCGCGACGAGGTGACCATCACCTCGCGCCGCTATCGCGGCGACAGCCTCATTCTCGAAACGCGCTTCGAAGCCGCGGACGGCGTCGTCGAGCTGATCGACTTCATGCCGCCGCGCGGCAGCGCCTCCGATGTCGTCCGGCTGGTCCGCGGCGTGTCCGGCAAGGTCGCGATGCGCATGGACCTCACCATCCGCTTCGGCTTCGGCGTCGAGATCCCCTGGGTGAGACGTTCCGAGGATCGCTCGGCCCTGCTGGCGGTGTGCGGCCCCGACATGGCGGTGCTGCACACGCCGGTGGAGACGCGCGGCGAGGACATGACGACGGTGGCGGAATTCGAGGTCGCCGCCGGCGAGACCGCGCCGTTCGTGCTGACCTATGGCGCGTCGCATCTGCCGGTCCCCAAGGCGATCGACTACGAGCAGGCGCTCCGCGACACCGAGGCGTTCTGGTCCGAGTGGTCGGGCCGCTGCACCTATCAGGGCGATCATCGC
The DNA here is from genome assembly GCF_000239795.1 of Bradyrhizobium sp. STM 3809. Classification (GTDB taxonomy): domain Bacteria; phylum Pseudomonadota; class Alphaproteobacteria; order Rhizobiales; family Xanthobacteraceae; genus Bradyrhizobium. The sequence continues at coordinate 631 of NZ_CAFJ01000204.1, forward strand.
GATCTCGTGCTCCGCTCCCTCATCACGCTCAAGGCGTTGACCTACGGCCCTACCGGCGGCATCGTCGCCGCACCGACCACGTCGCTGCCGGAGAAGCTCGGCGGATGGCGCAATTGGGACTATCGCTTCTGCTGGCTGCGCGACGCCACCTTCACGCTGCTGGCGCTGATGAACTCCGGCTATAGCGAGGAAGCGCTGGCCTGGCACAGCTGGCTGTTGCGCGCGGCTGCCGGCGCGCCGGCCCACATGCAGATCATGTACGGCATCATGGGCCAGCGCCGGTTGACCGAATGGGAGGCGGAATGGCTGCCGGGCTATGAAGGCTCGCAGCCCGTCCGCATCGGCAACGCCGCGCACGCGCAGCTGCAACTCGACGTCTATGGCGAGCTGATCGACGCCTTTCACCAGGCGCGGATGACCCGGCTGAAGCTAAACGACGGCACCTGGGCGCTCGAACGCGCCGTGGTCGACCATCTCACCGACGTCTGGGACAAGCCCGATCACGGCATCTGGGAGCGCCGCGGCGATGGCCGGCACTACGTGTTTTCCAAGGTCATGACCTGGGTCGCCTTCGATCGCGCCATCAAGAGCGCCGAGCGCTTCAACCTGGAGGCCCCGCTCGAACGCTGGCGGCGGATGCGGGACACCATTCATCGCGACGTCTGCGAGAAGGGCTATGATGCGGAGGTCGGCAGCTTCGTCGAGTCCTACGGGTCCAGGCTGCTCGACGCGAGCCTGCTGCTGCTGCCGGCGGTCGGTTTCCTGCCATGCTCCGATCCGCGCATCCGCGGCACCATCGCGGCCATCGAGACACATCTGGTGCGCGACGGTTTCGTGCTAAGGCACGATCCGCGCGAACAGTCGTCGCAGGAGCAGCAGCCGATCGAGGGCGCCTTCCTGGCCTGCACCCTGTGGCTGGCCGATGCGCACGTGCTCTCCGGCAACGTTGAAGAGGCGGAGAAGCTGTTCCAGCGCGTGGTCGGTATTGCCAACGATGTGGGACTGCTTGCGGAAGAATACGACCTCGATGCGCGCCGGCAGACCGGCAACTTCCCGCAGGCGCTGACGCACATCGCCCTGGTCAACACGGCGCAGAACCTGTGCAGCGCCAGGCAGACAAGCGACAAGCCGGCTAAGCAGCGCTCGGACGCCTGAGCCGGCAGCTCAACCCTGCGCGTTCTCGGCCAGGATCATCTCCATGGCGTTGGCAAAGCCCTCGTCCTGGTTCGAGGTCGTCACGCGCCTGGCCTTGCTCTTCACCTCGTCGCTCGCATTGCCCATCGCGATTGACAGTCCACTGACCTCGAACATCGCGACGTCGTTGTGCATGTCGCCGATGGTCGCGACCTGGTCGAGCGGGATGCCGAGCCGCTGCGCCATCGCGGTGACGAAGGTGCCCTTGTTGCGGCCGGGCGGGGTGATGTCGAGGTAGTAGCTCTGCGAGCGCACCGCGGTCGCCTCGGTCCCCAGGAGCTCGCGCATCTCGGCCTCGCAGCGGGCCAGTAGATCGAAGTCGCGGCTGGCGCCGACGATCTTGCAGGCGCTGGACAGATAGGGCGCGAAATCGCCGATGATGGTGGGGTCGGCGCGGATCGCGCGCTGCTCGTTCGGTACGTAGTCGCCCAGCGGATTGCGCGTCAGCCAGGCGTCCGCTGTGAACACCCAGATGTCGACGCCGCGCCGATGCAGGAGATCGATGGAGCTCTCGGCGGCGCGTGCGGGGATCAGGCTCTGCTCGAGCGGGCGCATGTCCGGTGCGATGATCGAGCTGCCGTTGAACGGGCCGACGGGCAGGTCGATCTGCAACGGCGCGATCAGAAAACCCATGCCGATCGCCGGGCGGCTCGAGGTGATGGTGAAGGCGATTCCGGCGTCGCGAAGCTCGCGCGCCGCCTTCGCGGCGCGCTCGGTCAGGACCTTGTCCTTGGTCAGCAGCGTGCCGTCGACGTCGGACACCACGAGGGCGATGCGGGTCATGAGCCGTTCCATTCGTGGTCAGGCACGATCCCGACCGATCTGAAGCTGTTGCAGGATGTCGTCGACGATGCTCTCGACCGGCGCGTCGACCGAGACCCTGACAGGGTGCTCGTCGGCCCCGGGTGGTTCCAGCGTGGCAAACTGGCTGTCGAGCAGCCCGGTCGGCATGAAATGCCCCTTGCGCTGGCCCATGCGGTCGCCGATCAATTCGCGCTCTCCCGCAAGATAGACCAGGCGGACGTCGCGGCGGTCGCCGACCAGGATCTTGCGATAGGCCTTCTTCAGCGCCGAGCAGGCGATGATGATCGGCTCGCCCTTGGCGCGGCAGCGCGCGATCTCGTCGGCGATCGCTTGCAGCCAGGGCCAGCGATCCTCGTCCGTCAGCGGCTGGCCCGCGCTCATCTTGGCGACATTGGCCGGCGGGTGAAAGCCGTCGCCGTCCTCGAACCGCCAGCCGAGCCGCCGGCCGAGCGCTTCGCCGACCGTGCTCTTGCCCGAGCTCGAAACCCCCATGATGATGAGCGCGTGCGGGAGCTTCGCCGAGTTCTCCGGCCACGCCGCGTCATCGATGAGAAACGTCGTCCGCTCGTTCGACCGCGCGCGATTGGCCGGCAGGTCTTCGCCGGCAAGCACCCGCGTCAAGATCGGCCGCTTGTCGGCGCCTCCGACCTCGAACAGCATGGTGTGGCAGGACGCAAGCACGGGCAGCGTCAGGCTGACCCGCGGCACGAATGGCGCGACATGCGCCTTGTCGACCCCCACCATCCAGCGATCCCTGACATCGACCGCGGGGTAGCCGGGAAACAGCGAGGCGACGTGACCGTCGGGGCCGATGCCGAGCAGCACAAGGTCGAACAGCGGCCGGGCCGGATCGAGCACGTCCGCGCCATAGAACGCCATCAGCTCGCGCGCATAGGCGTCCGCGCTGGTCTCTGGACTGCTTGTCTCGGTCGGGATCGGATGGATATTCGCTGCCGGAGCGCAAGCGTCGAGGAAGGCATGACGCGCCATGGTCATGTTGTGCAAGGGATCGCCAGGCGGCACGAAGCGCTCGTCGCCGATGAACCAGTGCACGCGCGGCCAGGGAATGCGATCACGATAGCTGTCGGTCGCCAGCAGCTCATAGAGCTGCTTCGGACTGGATCCTCCGGTGAGGCAGATCGCGATCCGCCCGGACTTCGCGGCGATCCGCGCGAGCAACAGATCGGCAGCGGCCTGCGCCATCGCCGCCTTGTCGGCAACACGAACGAGCTCGGGAGACGGCGTGCCCATCGCGTCAGGCCAGCTTGCGCCAGCTGCGGCCGTCGCGCGCGAGCAGATCGGCGGCGGCCTTGGGGCCTTCGCTGCCGGCTTCGTAGCTATGCAGGCCGTCGCGGCCGGCCTTCTTCCAGGCCTCGATGAAGGGCTCGACCGCCTTCCAGCCGGCCTCGACGCTGTCGGCGCGCTGGAACAGGATGTTGTCGCCGATCATGCAGTCATAGATCAGCGTCTCGTAGCCGGTGGCCGGCTCGGCCTGGAAGTAGTCCTTGTAGTTGAACCTCATCTGCACGCCGTCGGTGCGGATGGTCGGCCCGGGGATCTTGGTGTTGAACTGCAGGGTGATGCTCTGGGTCGGCTCGATGCCGATGACGAGATAGTTCTCCGCCAACGTATCGATCGGCGTGCAGCTGAACATCGCGAACGGCGCCTGCCGGAACTTGATCGCCACCTCGGTGCGCTTGGCGCCGAGCGCCTTGCCGGTGCGCAGATAGAACGGCACGCCGGCCCAGCGCCAATTGTCAATGGTCAGCTTCAGCGCCGCATAAGTCTCGGTCGCGCTGTCGGGATTGACATCCTTGCTGTTCCGATAGTCGGGCAACTCGGTGTCGCCCACCAGGCCCGCCTTGTACTGGCCGCGGACTGAGTTCAGCAGCGCTTCCTCTTCGGTGAGCGGCTGAATGGCCGACAGCACTTCGGCCTTCTCGGAGCGGACGGTGTGCGCATCGAACCGCGCCGGCGGCTCCATCGCCACCAGCGAGAGCAGCTGGAACAGATGGTTCGGCACCATGTCGCGCAGCGCGCCGGTGGCATCGTAGAAGCTGCCGCGCGTGCCGACGCCGAGCTTCTCCTCGACCGTGATCTGCACGTGATCGATGTGGTGCCGGTTCCAGATCGGCTCGAACATGCCGTTGGCGAAGCGCAGCACCAGGATGTTCTGCACCGTCTCCTTGCCGAGATAATGATCGATCCGGTAGATCTGATGCTCGGTCACGAGCTCCAGCAACTGGTCGTTGAGCTTCTTGGCCGAGGCGAGATCGGTGCCGAACGGCTTTTCCACCACCAGCCGCCGCCACGCCTTGCCGTCCTCCTTCAACAGCCCGACGCGGCCGAGCTGCTGGGCGATCGGCGCGAAAGCCGCGGGAGGCGTCGCCAGATAGAACAGCCGGTTGCCGTGCGTCTCCCGCGCGGCTTCCAGTTTCGCGAGCCGCTCCTTCAACTCGTCAAAACTGTCCGGCTCCTTCGGATCGGCTTCGATCGCGGTGACACATTGCAAGAGGCGTTGCGCGACCTCGTCCTCGATCGGCCGCGTCGCGTATTTACGCAAGCCTTCCATCAGGTTCACGCGAAGCTGCTCGCTCGACATGCCCTTGCGGGCGATGCCGACGATGCAGAAGCGGTCCGGCAGCAGGTTGCCGGCCGCGAGATTGTACAGCGACGGCAGCACGAGGCGGTGCGTGAGGTCGCCGGTCACGCCGAAAATCACGAAGGCGCAGGCCTCGGGCTTCTGATGCGGCGGCTGGTGCGGATGCAGCGGGGTCACGCGCGATCCGCCTTGTCAGCTTTGGGCTTGACGATCTCGGGCGCGCTCTGCCGCGCGGGATCAGAATGCTGCTCGGGCTCCTTGTGGCCGCCGAAGCCTTCGCGCATGGCCGACAGGATCTTCTCCGCGAAGGTGTGCTCCTGGCGCGAGCGGAAGCGCGCGAACAGCGCCGCCGTCAGCACCTCGGCCGGCACCGCCTCGTCGATCGCGGCATTCACCGTCCAGCGGCCTTCGCCGGAATCCTCGACATAGCCGGAATATTTCTCCAGCCCCGGCTGGCGCGCCAGCGCGCTGGCGGTGAGATCGAGCAGCCAGGACGGAATGACGCTGCCACGGCGCCAGACCTCGGCGACGTCGGCGAGATCGAAATCGAAGCGATGTGCCTCGGGCAGCACCGCGCTGTTGGCGTTGCGCAGGATGTCGAAGCCCTCGGCATAGGCCTGCATCAAGCCATATTCGATGCCGTTATGGATCATCTTGACGAAATGGCCGGCGCCGGTCGGGCCGGCATGGATGTAACCCTGCTCGACGCGCGGATCGCGGCCATCACGGCCGGGCGTGCGCGGGATATCGCCGATCCCGGGCGCGAGCGTCAAAAAGATCGGATCGAGCCGGTCGACGACGGCCTTGTCGCCGCCGATCATCATGCAATAGCCGCGCTCGAGGCCCCAGACGCCGCCGGAGGTGCCGACATCGACATAATGAAGGCCGCGCTGCCGCAGCGCCTGGCCGCGGCGGACGTCGTCCTGCCAGAAGCTGTTGCCGCCATCGATGATGACGTCGTCGGCCGACATCAGCTTGGTCAGTTGCTCCACGGTGGCTTCCGTGATCTTGCCGGCCGGCAGCATGATCCAGGCGTGCCGCGGCGTGGCCAGCTTGCCGACGAACTCCTCGAGGCTCGCAGCCCCGGTGGCCCCCTCCGAGACCAGCGTGGCGACCGCCTTGGCGTCGCGATCATAGACCACGCACGAATGTCCCGCGCGCATCAGGCGGCGCACGATGTTGCCGCCCATCCGCCCGAGACCGATCATTCCCAATTGCATGTGAGGAGGCCCTTCCTAGCTCAGCGCTTCCGTGATCGCGCTGTCGAGCATCTTCAGGCCCGACTTCAGATTGCCCTTGAGATGCACCCGCAAGGCGCGGCGCCCGCGCTCGGTGAGCACGTCGAAATCGCCGCGCGCCTGCGCCGCCTTGATCACGCCGAAGCTCGCGTTCTGGCCGGGTATCGGCAGGTCCTGTGCCTCATCGGCGGTGATCTGCAGGAACACGCCGCTGTCCGGTCCGCCCTTGTAGGCCTGGCCTGTCGAGTGCAGGAAGCGCGGGCCGAACTCGGCGCAGGTGGCGAGGTGCTTGGTGTCGCGCAGCCGCACGCGCATGCGCTGCAGGGCGTCGGTGTTGGCGCCGTTGTGCTCGATATAGCCGAGCAGGGCGATGTAATCGCCGTCGCCGGCGCGGCCGAGATGCGCCTTCAGCCAGGAGGCGAGCGTGCCGTCGGCCCCATGCTCGCGCAGGCTCTCGGCATTGTGCGCGTCGGTGTAGAGCTCGCAGCCCTTGATGGCGATGACGGGCTGCTCTGGCGGCAGCGCGCCGGTCCGCTCGAACGCCGCCGTCAGCTCGCGGGTCTTGATCTTGGCGGATTCGACGTCGGGCTGGTCGAACGGGTTGATGCCGAGCACGGCCCCGGCCACGGCCGTGGCGATCTCGAAGCGGAAGAACTCCTGCCCGAGCTGGTCGATCGAGTTCATGACGATGCGCACGACCGGATGACCCGCCTCTTCGAGTGCGCTGAGCTTGGCGTCGTGACCGGCCACGTCGTCGCCGTCGACCTTGATGTCGATGAAGAACCGGTCGTGACCGTAGACGTCGGGCGACGCCAAGGGCTCGCCGTCGATCGGGATCAGGCCCTTGCCTTCCTTGCCGGTGGACTCGGCGATCAGCTGCTCCGCCCAGGCGCCGAAATCGGCCACCTTCGGCGAGGCGAAGATGGTCATCTTGTCGCGCCCGTCGAGACCGGCGAGCCCCATCGCCAGCCCGAGCTGCACGCCCGGATTCTGCAGCGGCGGCACATCCGGACCGCAGGAGCGGACCATCGACAGTGCGTTCTTGATCAGCTTGCGGACGTCGATGCCGGCGGTCGCGGCCGGCACCAGGCCGAACGGCGACAGCACCGAATAGCGGCCGCCGATGGTCGGCTCACCGTGGAAGATGCGCGCAAACCCTTGCGCCTTGGCCGCCTTCTCCAGCGAGGAGCCGGGATCGGTCACGGCGATGAAGCGATGGCCGGCCTTCTTGGCGCCGATCGCCTCGCTCACGCGCGCGAAGAAATAATCCTTCATCGCGTTGGGCTCGGTGGTGCCGCCGGATTTCGAGGACACGATGAACACGGTGCTGGAGATGTCGATCTTCTTCTCCATGGCGCGCACCTGCGCCGGATCGGTGGAGTCGAGCACGTGCAGCCGGGGGAAGCCGGCCTTGCGCGGGAACGTCTTGGCGAGCACCTCAGGACCGAGGCTGGAGCCGCCCATGCCGAGCACTACCGCGTCGGAGAACTGCTGCCCCTTCACGCGCTGGGCATAGTCTTCGTAATCCGCAAGGTCGGCCTTTTCGGCGCTGCTCAGCCAGCCCAGCCATTTGTGCTCGTCCTTGCCGGTCCAGACCGAGGCATCCTTGTGCCAGAGCCGGCGGATCTTGGCGTCCTTGCGCCACTCCTCGGTGGCTGCGGCGACCTTCTTCTCCAGATCAGCAGCCGCCGCGATCGACTGCTGCCCAAGCCGCTCGCCGAGCACGACGGCGCGCTTGTGCGCGACCGCGCCGTAGAGCTTATCAGCGGCGTCGGCGAACTGCTTGACGCCGTCGACGACGAGGTCTGCGGTGATCTCGTCGAGCGAAATGCCGGTCTTCGCCAGCTCCTCCAGCGCGGCCGCGGCCGCCTCGACGTTCTCTTCGAGGCTGTCGCGCACCTCGCCATGGTCGCGGAAGGCGTCCAGCGTCGCCGGCGGCACGGTGTTGACGGTGTTCGGCCCGATCAACTCCTCGACATAGAGGACGTCGCGGTAGTCCTTGTTCTTGGTGCCGGTGGAGGCCCATAGCAGCCGCTGCGGCTTGGCGCCCTTGGCGGAGAGCTTCTCCCAGCGCTCGCCCGAGAACAGGTGCTTGTAGTCCTGATACGCCATCTTGGCGTTGGCGATCGCGATCTTGCCCTTCAGCGCGGTCAACCGTTCCTTCTCGGAGGGATCATTGGCCTGGGCGATCTTCTCGTCGAGCTGCTTGTCGACGACGCTGTCGATGCGGCTGACGAAGAACGAGGCGACGCTCGCCACATGTGACGGATCGCCGCCATCGGCAACATAGGCTTCCAAGCCGGCGAGATAGGCTTCGGCGACCTGGCGATAGACGGCTTGCGAGAACAGCAGCGTGATGTTGACGCTGATCCCCTTGGAGATCAGGTGCTGGATCGCCGGCAGGCAGGCGTCGGTCGCCGGCACCTTGATCATCAGATTCTTGCGGTCGACCGCCTTCCAGAGCTGCTCGGCCTCGGCGATCGTGCCCTTGGCGTCCATCGCCAGATAGGGCGAGACTTCCAGGCTGACGAAGCCGTCATTGCCGTCGAATTCGTCATAGACCGGTCGCAGCACGTCCGCGGCGTTCTGGATATCCTCGACCGCGACAGCCTCGAACAGCTGCGTCGGCGAGCGGTCGCCGCTCTTCAGCGCCCTGGCGATCGGCGCGTCGTATTCGTCCGAGCTCCCGATCGCCTTCTCGAAGATCGCCGGATTGGAGGTCACGCCTTTGACGCCATCCTCGTCGATCAGCCGCTTCAGGTCGCCCTTGGCGACGAAGCCGCGCGCGAGGAAGTCGAGCCAGACGGCCTGGCCGTGTCGTTCGAGTTTCTTGACGGGGTTCATTGCTGCCTATCTATGTGCTTTGGCTTGCTTTTTCAGGTTCCAGGCAGAGCCGGCCCGGTCCGGGAAACTATGCGTCAGCCAACGGAATAACGCCATTCATATTGGATTGATCCTGGTGGAATCCCAACAGCTTCGTGACGGTTTCGAGGGTGGCGGAGGCTCCTGGCAACGGCCGCATGAGCCGGCGCCCGGAGGCGCCGCAGCGGATGGAGGCAGGTGGGCAAGGGGTTGAACGGTGCGAGGCCGAGGCCCGACCTGCGGTGCTGTCTGCGCCCCGCGATGTGATCCGCCGCGCCGAAGGCGCCGTAAAGACTCGATGGGGTGCGCCTAGCGGTCCGGATGTGGTTTCAACTCGGCGGACGACACGATCGGAGCACATCATGCTGGTGTGGTCATCTTGCAAAGCGAAAGCCGCGACACATCTCCTTCATGACATGAAATCGTTTCTGCCGGACTGTCACCGCTATGTCGGGATCGCTGACAATCGATGCGCAATGCTCGACGTGTCGGCTGAAGAGTTGAGCCAGACAGAGCGGCTCACGACGCAGCGGGTCTGCGAAGCAAGGCGTCGGTCTGACGTGATGCACGCGTGTCACGCAGCATCACGAATGAATCGTTCCAGCCGTTCGATGATGCGGAGAAGACATCCGTTCATTTCCGGTTCACCGGCGTCACCGACACTCGTTCGCACGCGTCGCGGCCTTAGTTCACGCGGATTCACAACGCCTTGTGCGGCGGGACGACTACGGTGCCGGGGTATTGCGGATGTTGCGAAGCAGAGACAATAGGGTACAAATGGAAGGGATTGGCGCGGTTTTGCCGAACTATTGAGCGAAGTGCATGTTGATAGGGCATATGCTGCATGCACTTTGCGTTGCGAAAGAGGACCAAGACGGTGCCCAATAGGGGCTAGCGCGCTTCACTCTGAGTCGGTTCGAGACCAGTAGGAACGTACTTGGATCTCGGCCCGTTGCAGCAGGTGCGGCGGAACCTACGTGGAGAGGGATCATGTACAACGATTCGTTGTTCAACGCGTTCGCGAGGTCGTTCGAGGCGCGAAGCCAGACCGACATGTCGATGCAGGAATATCTAGAATCGTGTCGAACCGACCCGATGCGATACGCGAACGCCGCTGAGCGACTACTAGCTGCGATCGGTGAGCCCCAGATGATCGACACGGCCAAGGACCCACGCCTTGGCCGTATTTTTTTGAACCGCACGGTTCGCCTGTATCCAGCCTTCGCCGGCTTCTACGGCATGGAGGATACGATCGAGCGGATCGTCGGCTTCTTCCGCCACGCCGCGCAGGGCCTGGAAGAGCGCAAGCAAATCCTTTATCTGCTCGGACCGGTCGGCGGCGGCAAGTCGTCGCTCTCCGAGCGGCTGAAGCAGCTGATGGAAGTGCATCCCATCTATGTGCTGAAGGCCGGCGATGAGCTCAGCCCGGTGTTCGAATCTCCGCTCAGCCTGTTCGATCCCGACACGCTGGGACCGATGCTGGAGGAGAAATACGGCATTCCGCGCCGCCGCCTCACCGGGCTGATGAGCCCATGGTGCTACAAGCGTCTCGAAGCGTTCGGCGGCGACATCTCGCAATTCCGCGTCGCCAAGATCCAGCCGTCGCGGCTGCGCCAGATCGGCATCGCCAAGACCGAGCCGGGCGACGAGAACAACCAGGACATCTCCTCGCTGGTCGGCAAGGTCGACATCCGCAAGCTCGAGACCTACGCGCAGAACGATCCCGATGCGTACAGCTATTCGGGCGGCCTGAACCGCGCCAACCAGGGCATCCTCGAATTCGTCGAGATGTTCAAGGCGCCGATCAAGATGCTGCATCCGCTGCTGACCGCGACGCAGGAGGGCAACTATATCGGCACCGAGAATATCGGCGCGATCCCCTATAATGGCGTCATCCTCGCCCACTCCAACGAGGCCGAGTGGCAGAGCTTCAAGACCAACAAGAACAACGAGGCCTTCATCGACCGCATCTGCGTCATCAAGGTGCCGTACTGCCTGCGGACCACGGAAGAGCGTAAGATCTATGAGAAGCTGATCCAGGGCTCCGAGCTCGCCACCGCGCCCTGCGCGCCGGCGACCTTGGATACGCTGGCCCGCTTCTCCGTGATGTCGCGCCTGCGCAAGCACGAGAACTCGACCCTGTACGCCAAGATGCGGGTCTATGACGGCGAGAGCCTGAAGGAATCCGATCCCAAGGCGCGCAGCGTGCAGGAATATCGCGACGCCGCCGGGGTCGACGAGGGCATGGACGGCATCTCCACCCGCTTTGCCTTCAAGGTGCTGGCCGCGACCTACAATCACGACACGTCGGAAGTCTCCGCCGACGCCGTGCATCTGATGTATGTGCTCGAGCAGTCGATCAAGCGCGAGCAGCTGCCGGAGGAGATCGAGAAGCGCTATCTCGAATTCATCAAGGCGGACCTCGCGCCGCGCTATGCCGAGTTCATCGGCCACGAGATCCAGAAGGCTTACCTCGAATCCTACTCCGATTATGGCCAGAACCTGTTCGACCGCTACGTCGATTATGCCGACGCCTGGATCGAGGATCAGGACTTCAAGGATCCCGATACGGGACAGCTGCTCAATCGCGAGCTGCTGAACCAGGAGCTGACCAAGATCGAGAAGCCGGCCGGAATTGCCAACCCGAAGGACTTCCGCAACGAGGTTGTCAAGTTCTCGCTGCGTTCCCGGGCCCAGAACGGCGGAAAAAATCCGTCCTGGACCTCCTACGAAAAGATCCGCGAAGTCATCGAAAAGAGGATATTCTCGCAGGTCGAAGACCTTCTGCCGGTCATCTCCTTCGGCACCAAGAAGGACGGTGACACCGAGAAGAAGCACGCCGACTTCGTCCAGCGCATGGTCGAGCGCGGCTATACCGAGCGGCAGGTCCGCCGGCTGGTCGAGTGGTACATGCGGGTGAAGCAGGCGGGTTGATCGTGGTCCGGCGCCGATGTCCGCTGCACGTGCTGCAGGCCGTCGGATGACATCGGCGCCAGGACGATGACGAACGCGGAGCGTTCGGCGCTGGACGTCGTCGAAGCGTCGGACAGGAGATGATGCGGGTGCCGTGTCGGTTTGGCGCTGTACCGCGGCATCGCGGCGGGGGAGAGCAGGAGTCGAAGCCGCTGCAGCTGGAGGCGTATGGAACGTGGTCATGCACATCATTGATCGGCGCCTGAATCCGGGCGGCAAAAGTCTGGAGAACCGCCAGCGATTTTTGCGCCGCGCCAAGGCCCTGGTTCAGGGAGCGGTCAAGAAGACCTCGCAGGACCGCGACATCAAGGACGTGCTGGAGGGCGGCGAGGTCTCGATCCCGCTCGACGGCATGGACGAGCCGCGCTTCCGCCGCGAGGGCGGCACCCGCGACATGGTGCTGCCGGGCAACAAGAAGTTCATCGAAGGCGACATCCTGCCGCGCTCCGGCGACGGCAGCGGCCGCAAGTCGGGCCCCGGCCAGGGCGACAGCGAGGATGCTTTCCGCTTCGTGCTGAGCAAGGAGGAGTTCGTCAATCTGTTCCTCGACGACCTCGAGCTGCCGGATCTCGCCAAGCGCAAATTTGCCGAGGCCGAGAGCGAGGGCCTGGTGCGCGCGGGCTATTCGACCTCTGGCTCGCCAGCCAACATTTCGATCAGCCGCACCGTGACGCGGGCGCTGGCCCGCCGCGTCGCGCTGCGACGGCCGCGGCCTGAGGCCCTTGCGGAGCTCGAAGACAAGATCGCGCAGGAGACCGACGAGGACAAGAAGGCTGCGCTGGTGGCGGAGCTCGAGGCGTTGAGGGCCAAGGCCAAGCGGATTCCCTTCATCGATCCGATCGACATCCGCTACCGCCGCTTCGAGGCGGTGCCGAAGCCGATCGCGCAGGCCGTGATGTTCTGCCTGATGGACGTCTCCGGCTCGATGTCCGAGCACATGAAGGACTTGGCCAAGCGGTTCTACATGCTGCTCTACGTGTTCCTCACCCGGCGCTACCGTCACGTCGAGATCGTGTTCATCCGCCACACCGACCGCGCCGAGGAGGTCGACGAGCAGACCTTCTTCTATGGTCCGGCGTCCGGCGGCACCTTGGTCTCCAGCGCCCTGCAATGCATGCACGACATCGTCCGCTCGCGCTTCCGCCCGTCGGACTGGAACATCTATGCGGCGCAGGCCTCCGACGGCGACAATGCGACCTCTGACTCCGAGAACGTCGCGCGGCTGCTGACCGACAACATTCTCCCCGTCTCGCAGTTCTTCGCCTATCTCGAAGTCGGCGAGTCCGGAACCTATTCGTTCGAGATGCCGGACTCGGCGCTGTGGTCGCTCTATGAGCGCCTGCGCGCCAATGGCCAGCCGCTGTCGATGCGCAAGGTGCGCGACCGCAGCGAGATCTTCCCCGTCTTCCACGACCTGTTTCAGCGTCGCGGCACCACGCAGGAGAGGGCGGCATCATGAGCGGATTGCTGTTCGAGGGCGCCGACTGGAATTTCCTTACTCTGCAGCGCATCCACGATGCCTGCGAGACCGTGGCGCAAAAGGAGCTCGGGCTCGACACCTATCCCAACCAGATCGAGGTGATCACCGCCGAGCAGATGCTCGACGCCTATTCCTCGGTCGGCATGCCCTTGTTCTACAAGCACTGGTCGTTCGGCAAGCACTTCGCCTATCACGAGGCTTCGTACCGCAAGGGCCTGATGGGCCTCGCCTATGAGATCGTGATCAACTCCTCGCCCTGCATCTCCTATCTGATGGAAGAGAACACGGCGACGATGCAGACGCTCGTCATCGCGCATGCCGCGTTCGGCCACAACCACTTCTTCAAGAACAACTATCTGTTCAAGCAGTGGACCGATGCCGACGGCATCCTCGATTATCTCGATTTCGCCCGCGGCTACATCGCGCAATGCGAGGAGCGGTTCGGCCGGATGTCCGTCGAGCACACGCTCGATGCCGCGCATGCGCTGATGTCGCATGGCGTCGACCGCTATCCCGGCAAGAAGAAGCTCGACTTCCGCGAGGAGGAGAAGCGCGCCGGCAAGCGCAGGCTCTACGAGGAGGAGCAGTTCAACGATCTCTGGCGCACGGTGCCGACCGGCCCGGCCAAGACCAGCGCAGTGCTGAACGTCGAGCGCCGCCGCGCGCTGCTTGGCCTGCCGCAGGAGAACCTGCTTTACTTTCTCGAGAAGAGTGCGCCGCGGCTGGCGCCGTGGCAGCGCGAGCTGCTGCGCATCGTCCGCCATATCGCGCAGTACTTCTATCCGCAGGGCCAGACCAAGGTCATGAACGAGGGCACGGCGACCTACGTGCACTACCGCATCATGAAGCGGCTGCATGAGGAGGGCCGTCTCACCGACGGCAACTTCCTGGAGTTCCTGCAGTCCCACACCAACGTCGTGTTCCAGCCGGAGTTTGACGATCCGCGCTTCTCCGGCTTCAATCCTTACGCGCTCGGCTTCGCGATCATGCAGGACATCGAGCGCATCGTGAAGGATCCGACCGAGGAGGACCGCGAATGGTTCCCGGACATCGCCGGCACCGGCGACGAGATGGCGGTGCTGCGCGACGTCTGGGCCAATTATCGCGACGAGAGCTTCATCAGCCAGTTCCTCAGCCCCAACCTGATCCGGCACTTCCGGCTGTTCCACCTGCATGACGATCCGGCCGAGCGCGCCGGCATCCTGGTCGACGCCATCCACGACGAGCGCGGCTATCGCCGCATCCGCCGCGAACTGTCGAAGCAGTATGATGTCGGCTACATCGATCCGAACATCGAGGTCGTCGACGTCGACCTTGCCGGCGACCGCCGCCTGATGCTGCGGCATACGGTGGTCAAGGGCGCCCAGCTCAACGAGACCGACACCAAGCGCGTGCTGCAGCACCTCGCCGACCTCTGGAGCTACGACGTCCAGCTCACCGAAGTCGACGCCGCCACCGACAAAATGCTGAAGGAGTACGTGCTCAATCCCCGGATACAACCGGCGGCCGCGTAGCGCGGCCGCCAGGGGTTAGATCTCCGCGTACACTTCCAGCAGGTTTCCATCGGGATCCCTGAAGAACAGGGTGCGATGGCCGAAAGGCTGGTCCGTTGGCGGCTCCACGAGGGCGATGCCTTTGTTGATGAGCTCAGCTGCACAGTGGTCGACATCCTCGCGCGCCACTTTGAACGCCAGCTGAACCGAAGCGCTGCCCATTGGCGTCGGCTGGTCCGAGGCCAGTCGCTTGGGCTGGGCCAACGCCAAGGTGTTGGCACCGACCCGATATTCGATCCAGCCTTGCGACAGCTCGCGTCGCGGCGGGAAGCCGAGCACCTCCTCATAGAAACCGCGCATGGCCTGCCAGTCGCGCGCCAGGATGACCGTGTAGTCGATGGCACGAACTGCGCTGAACGCGGATTTGCTGCGCTCCGTGTCTGTCATAATCGTTCTCCTGTCGCCCGAAATGCGAGTTCACGCGCTTGAGTAGGCAAACGCTGCTTCTCGAAAGCCCCCGCTGCGTCATGGCCGGGCTTGACCCGGCCATCCATCCTCTTTGGAAATCTTGGAAAAGCGTGGATGCCCGGGTCAAGCCCGGGCATGACGACTTTTTTGGCAGCTCTGAGGGAGCCCAAAAACGACGGCGGTTCGCCTAATCTTCGGACGAGGCCGGAGCCCTGCCGACCGGCAGGAAACGCGAGCGAGTGGCGCAAGGTCGACAGGCCGTCTATGGTGCGCGTTGACGGCCGGCTCCTGAATGCCGGACGTTGCATGACGGCAATTGAAGCTCAGGCGTAAGCGCGTGGTTGAGACAAAGGAGACGGCGGCGAGGAGCCGGCGGGACCGGTTCATTCCGATCCGCAAGTCCGACGTCCTTGACGCAGTGATCTCGCATGGTAGCCTGGACGAGGCTCAATCGGGCGATCTGCGCCAGCTCGCGCGCATGCTCGGCGCCATCCTGCATCACGAATATTTCGACGAGCTCGATCGCCTTCGCGACGCCTATTTCGATTTCGATCCCGAGATCCCCGCCGGCCGCCATCGCTCGCAGAGCGAGAGCGACGCCGCCTATCGCAATCTCACCGACGAATTCGTCCGCGTGCTCGGCGAAGCCAACTTCATCGAGATCACCCATGACGAGATCGAGCGCGCCTTTGCCGAGCACGCGCTCGTCAGGGTCAAGTTGAAGGCGCCGATTTCGGACTTTCGCGCGGTGCGCATGTTTCGGCGCGGCCAGCACCAGGAGACGATCGAGGTCCCGATGCTGTACGGCCTGCGGCGGCGCAAGCAGGAGATCGAGGTCTATGACGACATCCTGCTGATGGTCGCGACCAAGCCCGACGAGCCGGCCAAGGCAAAGCGCAAGATCGCCGCCTGGCGCGGCCGCAACAAGATCCGCGGCGGCGCCGTGCTGTTCAAATATTTCCGCCACATCGCGCGCTTCGATCTCGAGGCGCTGCTGCCCAACGTGCGCGTGGTGATGGGCCTGCGCGAGCAGCTGACGTTAGGGGTGCCGGCGCTGGTCGGCGGCGTGCCGATCCTGCTCAAGCTGGCCTCGACCTTGACGGTGCTGTTCATCGTCGCCGGCTTCTATCTCGGCCTCAGCGGCACCGTGCACGACAACGACACCGAGCAGGCGCTGGCCGCGCTGTCCGGCCTGTTCGCGCTCGGCGCCTTCATCCTGCGGCAATGGGGCAATTTCCACCGCCAGTCGCTGATCCATCAGAAGCAGGTCACCGACAACATCTACTTCCGCAACGTCAACAACAATTCCGGCATCTTCAACTACCTGATCGGGGAGGCGGAGGATCAGGACTGGAAGGAGGCGGTGCTGGCCTATGGCGGCCTGCTGCTGGCATCGGTGCCGTTGAGCCGGGCGGCGCTGGGAAGCCACGTCGAGGAATTGCTGCAGCAGATGTTCGGATTGGGGCGGGCGTTCAATATCGATGAGGCGCTGATCAGGCTGCGGGAGTTCGGACTGGTGAGCGGTGACGACGACGCGCTGTCGGCGCGGCCGCCGCCGGAGGCGATCGCGCAGCTCGAACGTGTGTGGGCGAGTGCGCTGGGGTCCTGAGACCGGGGCCTCATGGTTCGAGACGCGCCGAAGACGGCGCTCCTCACCATGAGGGTGGGGAGTAGGGCTCACTCGGGCTACAACTTGCTAAGCACTCTGGCCTCGTCCTGAGGAGCCCGCCGGAGGCGGGCGTCTCGAAGGACGGTGACGGGCAGGCTGTTAGCCCAGCGCCCGGCTTAGCGCAGGCTCGCGTTGATCTTGTCGAGCACGCTCTGACCCGGGCACAGATCCGCCGCCTCAAGCCGGTTGAGCGGCCGTTCCACCGTGTTGAGGTGGCTGTGGAGGTCGTCCGCCTCGGGATCGACATACAGCAGCCCGGTCACGATCTGGCCTTGCGCGGCATGCTTCTGCAGGAAGGTCATCGCGCCCAGCCGGTCGTGCGGATCGTAGTCGGCGTCGATCTTGCGCAGCGCCAGCCGCGAGCCGTCGTGCTGCTCGACGATCTGCACCGTGCCGGGATCCTGGTCGATCTCGATCGGATCGCGCCCGGTCAGCACGTCCAATCGGTTCACCGCGTCATTGTGCTCACGGACGTAATCAAAACTCTTGGTCGAGCCGGCGTGGTTGTTGAACGCGATGCACGGGCTGATGACGTCGATGAACGCCGCGCCCTTGTGCCGGATCGCGCCCTCGATGATCGGCACCAGCTGCTTCTTGTCGCCGGAGAACGAGCGCGCGACATAGGTGGCCCCCAGTTGCAGCGCGATGCCGACGAGGTCGATCGGGTTATCGGTGTTGGTGACGCCCTTCTTCGACTTCGAGCCGCGATCGGCGGTGGCCGAGAACTGACCCTTGGTCAGGCCGTAGACGCCGTTGTTCTCGACGACATAGGTCATGTTGACGCCGCGCCGGATCGCATGGGCGAACTGGCCGAAGCCGATCGAGGCGGAATCGCCGTCGCCAGAGACGCCGAGATAGATCAGCTCGCGATTGGCGAGGTTGGCACCGGTCAGCACCGAGGGCATGCGGCCGTGCACGGTGTTGAAGCCGTGCGAATTGCCGAGGAAATAGTCCGGCGTCTTCGACGAGCAGCCGATGCCGGAGATCTTGGCCACCCGGTGCGGCTCGATCGACAGCTCGAAGCAGGCCTCGATGATCGAGGCCGTGATCGAATCGTGGCCGCAGCCGGCGCACAAGGTCGAGATCTTGCCCTCGTAGTCGCGATGGCTGTAGCCCAGCGCGTTCTTCCTGATGCCGGGATGCTGGAATTTCGGCTTTGCGATGTAGGTCATGGGAGCACCCTGTCACCCAGCGCCGTCATGGCCGGGCTTGTCCCGGCCATCCACGTGGGAGCACCGAGGGGAAAAGACGTGGATGCCCGGGTCAAGCCCGGGCATGACGAAGGAGAGAGTGGGGCCGACATTAAGACACCGCCTTGCGCAGCGGTGTGACCCGCATCTGGTCCTGGTGGGTCCCGATCGCGTCCGCGATGAATCGCGCGGTGATCGGCGTGCCGTCATAATGCAGGATCGGCACCAGCCGCACCGGATCGATGCCGTTCTCGTTGACGATCAGCTGGCGCAGCTGGCCGTCGCGGTTCTGCTCGACGACATAGACGAAATCGTGCTCGGCGATGAAGCTCGCGACGCTCGAATGGAACGGGAAGGCGCGGACGCGGAGGCGATCGAGCTGGTGCCCGCGCGCCTCCAGCAGGCCGATCGCCTCGTCCATCGCCGGCGCGGTCGAGCCGAAATAGATCACGCCATATTTCGTCGGCTTGGCAGCGTTGGCCTGCAGCGGCCGCGGCACCATGTCTTGCGCGGTCTGGAATTTGCGCAGCAGCCGTTGCACGTTGTCGGCATAGACGGCGCCTTCCTCCGAGTAGCGCGCATAGCGGTCGCGCGAGGTGCCGCGGGTGAAGTAGGAGCCCTTGGTCGGATGCGTGCCGGGATAGGTGCGGAACGGGATGCCGTCGCCGTCGACGTCGAGATAGCGGCCGAAGTCGCGGCCTTCCTCGAGCATCTCGGCGGTCATCACCTTGCCGCGGTCATACTGCCGGGAATCATCCCATTTCAGCGGCCGGCACAGCCGCTGGTTCATGCCGATGTCCAGGTCGAGCATCAGGAAGACGGTGGTCTGCAGGCGCTCGGCAAGATCGAACGATGCCGCCGCGAATTCGAACGCTTCGGCCGGATCCTCGGGGAACAGCATCACATGCTTGGTGTCGCCATGCGAGGCATAGCCGCAGGCGATGAGGTCGCATTGCTGCGTCCGCGTCGGCATGCCGGTCGAGGGACCTGCGCGTTGCACGTTCATGATCACGGCCGGGATCTCGGCGAAGTAGGACAGGCCGATGAACTCGGTCATCAGCGACACGCCCGGACCGGATGTGGTCGTAAAGGCGCGCGCCCCGTTCCAGGATGCGCCGACCACCATGCCGATCGAGGCGAGTTCATCCTCGGCCTGCACGATGGCGTATTTGGCCTGGCCGGTCTCCGGGTCATGCCGCAGCTTCTTGCAATGGTTGGCGAATGCTTCCGCCAGCGACGACGAGGGCGTGATCGGATACCAGGCGCACACGGTCGCGCCGCCGTAGACGGCGCCGAGCGCGGCGGCATTGTTGCCTTCGAGGAAGATGCGGTCGCCGACCTTGTCGGCCTTCCTGATGCGCAGGCCGATCGGGCATTTCAAATTCTGCAACGCCCAGTCGCGGCCGAGATGCAGCGCATGGACGTTGGAGGAGAGCAGCTTCTCCTTGCCCTTGTACTGCTCGCCGATCAATTGCTCGATCAGCTTCGGATCCATCTCGAGCAGCGCCGAGAGCGCGCCGAGATAGATGATGTTCTTGAACAGCTG
>NZ_CAFJ01000203.1 GCF_000239795.1 Bradyrhizobium sp. STM 3809
GTCTTGATGCGCGGGCCGAAACCCTGCTCGGCGAGCTTCTCGGCGGTGGTGATCGGGCCGGTCGCGGCGTCGAGCTCCATCAGCGCCTCGTCGGCGGCCTGCGCTTCCATCTGCCGCTCGCGCAGCCGCTTCAACGTCGCCTCGGCCTCCGGCAGCGTGCATTCATAGGGGCGCGCGGCCTCGATGCCGCCGCGGCGGAGATTACGTACGGCTTCCGAGGCGCGGGCGATGCGGCGGCCGCGGTCGAGCTCGGCGATGCGCGCTTCAGCCCCCGCGACATGCTTCTTGAGCCGGCCGATCTCGGCGGCGAAAAGCGCCCGCGCGGTCCTGGCGGCGTCACGTTCGGCCTCGAGCCCGGCGATCGCCTGCGCCGCCTCGCGCGCCAGATCCTCGCGGCCGCCATCGAGCGCGGCGGTGGCGCGCACCTCCAGGTCGGCGATCCGGGCGATGGTCGCCTCGAGCCGCCTGCCCTCCTGCTGGTCCTGCGCGATCGCCAGCGCCAGCGCGCGCTTGCTGCGCTCGACGGCCGCCGCGGCGTCACGCATCTGCTGATCCAGGATCACCAGCGCGGTGCGGTCCTGCAGCTCCTCCTCCGCGACAGCCACGGTGCCCCGAAACAGCGTCAGAACGGTCTTGAACATTGTGAACTCCCTGTTATGAGCATCGCTCATAGGATCGGTGTAGCGCAACTGTGAGCAACGTTCAAGATTTTTCGTGAGCGTCGCTCAATATCTTGGTTAAAGATGTCTAAAACATTGGAAAGACGTGCAAAACAGCGCGATGCCCTGATCGAAGCCGCCGAGCGGATGATCCGGAGCAAGGGTCTCGCCGGCCTGAAGACCCGCGATCTCGCCCAGGAGATCGGCGTCGCCAACGGCGCGGTCTACAATCTGGTCGCCGACGTCGACGAACTGGTGCTGATGGTCGGATCGCGCACTCTCGCGCGGCTCGACGCCGAATTGTCCGCCGCCGAAAGCGCCGGGCCGCCCGGCCCCGCCGCCGCGCTGGTGCGCATCGCCATCGCCTATTGCGATTTTGCCGCTCACAATCTGGAGCTCTGGCGCGCGCTGTTCGAGCATCGCATGCCGGCCGAGAAGCCGCTGCCCGATTGGGCGGTGGCCGACCAGATGCATCTGTTCCGCCACATTCACCAGCCGCTCGCCGCGCTGTTTCCGCAGCGCTCGTTCGACGACATCAGCGTCACCGCCCGCAGCCTGTTCTCGGCGGTCCACGGCATGGTCGCACTCGGCCTCGAGCAGAAGCTGATCGCCGTGCCGCTCGCCGCGCTGCGCCAGCAGATCGCGACCATGGTGAGCGCGATGGTGACGGGGCTGGTCGCCGCGGAGACGGCGAAGCAGTGAGGCAACGCTTGCGAACTATTCGAGTGAGACATCCTCGCCGCTTGGCGATCGGCTGGCTCGATCGAGGGCGCGAACAAACTAACGCCGCATTGCTTCGCACTATCATGGCGACGTTCGGGCTTGTTCCAGACAATTTGTCGGGAACCTGCCTGATCCACCAGCACTCGATGATGGGTGTTAGTTCGTAAGGCCAGCGCCGAACGGCGCATAGCCACGGTCATCAGGCCGGCAGCATCTGCAGTGGATGGCCGCCGCGCAATCCAACAAAAAACGCCAATGACAAGGGATGCGCGGGGCAAGGGGGACAGCGTGAGACATTTGCGTGCGCCTAATGACGACCGTGATCCGCCCTTTGCGCCGGGCTACGACGATGACCGCCGTCCGATGTATGAACAATCCTGGCGCGACGAGCGCGACCGGCCGACGCCGGCCGAGTTCGCCGCACGCTTCGGCGTGCAGGAGCTTCCTCCTCAGCCGAGACAGCGGCGCTCCTTCGGCATTCTTGGCATTCTCGGACTGGTCGCTGTCGCCGCGGGCGTGGCCGGATTTGCCGCGCTGAAGCTGCCGGCGCGGTGGACCTCCGCGCCGAGCACCGACAGCAGCACGGATGTTGCGGTGACCGCGAGCGTACCTTCCGTTTCGATTCGCGCCTCGCAGGCCTTTGCGCAGGTGCAGGACGCTCCGCCGGCGAGCGCCGCCCCCGCCGTCGTCCCCGAAGCGGTCACGCGGCTGAGGGATAAGGACCGTCTGCCGAAATTCGACACGCGAATGGCCAACGCTGCCGTGGCCACGCAGGCCGGCGCGCAGCCATCGGTCCAGGGCGTGACGGACACCGAGATCCGCTTCGGCATGGCCGCTCCCTTTTCGGGGCCTGCAAGGGAGATGGGTCGCCAGCTCAAGCTCGGCATCGAGCTCGCCTTCGCGCAGGCCAACGAGGACGGCGGCGTGCATGGCCGCCAGCTCAAGCTCTCCACCGCGGACGATGCCTATGAGCCGACGCGAACGCTGAACGCGATGAAGGACCTCTACGAGCAGCAGAAGGTGTTCGGCTTCGTCGAGAACTACGGCAGTCCGACCGCCCTGATCTCGGTGCCCTACGCGCTCGAGCGTCACGCGCTGTATTTCGGCGCCTTCACCGGCGCGCCGTCGCTGCGGCGCGATCCGCCGGACCGCTACGTCTTCAACTATCGCGCCGGCTATGCCGAGGAGGCCGACGCGCTGGTGCGCTACCTCGTCAAGAACCGCCGGCTGCGCCCACAGGACATCGGCGTGCTGACCCAGCAGGATGCCTATGGCGATGCCGGCTGGGACGGCGTCGCCAAGGCGATGCGCGGGCTGCGCGGCGGCAATGCCGGCGAGATCTTCCGCATGAGCTACAACCGCAACACCGTCAATGTCGACGAGGCCATCGCGCAATTGAAGCGCCAGCGTCCCGCGATCAAGGCGGTCGTGCTGGTGGCGACCTTCCGCGCGGCGGCGAAGTTCATCGAGAAGACGCGCGACCTCTACCCCGACATGATCTATGCGACGATCTCCGGCGTCGGCAGCAGGTCGACGGCTATGCCTCGGTGACACTGAACTACAAGAAGGCGCTCGCCAAATATTTTCCGGGAGAGCCGGCCGACTACACCTCGCTGGAGGCCTATCTCACCGCCAACATCCTGATCGAGGGCTTGCGCCGCACCGGCCCCGCGCTCGACACGGAAGCGCTCGTCAGCAACCTCGAGGCGATGCAGAACTACGAGCTCGGCGTCGGCTCCAAGGTGAGCTTCGGCCCCTCCGACCACCAGGCGCTGCACAAGGTCTGGGGCACCCAGCTCGACAAGACCGGGCAGTATCACGCGATCGATCTGGACTAGCAGGTCCGGCCGACGACGAATGCGGGCACGGCAGCGACCGCGGGGGGCGGTCAGCGCCGATCCCGAATGTCGTTTGTCTTGGGGCCGGCGGCCTTCTTGGCACGCTCGCGGCGCGCGATGGCCTCAGCAATATCAGTTGCCGGGATCATGACGAGATTCGTCCTGAAGCCTGTCCCGAGCATCTTGGCTCCCCTGATCACGAAGCAGATGTCTTCAGGCGTCGTGCGAAGGTCCCATGAAAACGGCGGGGGCTGTCCCGGTGCCGGCTCGAACAGAGGCCTGAATGCAACGTCGACATAGAAGTGATAGGCATGTTCGGACGCAGGGGGCGACACGATCTCCCGATGCTCGATCAGGTTGCCGAGCGTGTCGTAGACATACGCTCCCATCAAGTCCTTGGTCTGGTCGATGGTGAAGCTGCCCTGCAGGCAGACTCCGACGTTGACGCCCACATGAAAGCCATCCCTGGCATAGTCCCGCAGGTCCACATCCGAAGACAGCGTCACCTTGATCAGCGACCGCGGCCGATGGCCCATCGGACTGATGTCGGCCTGATCATAGTCGTCGACAACCTCGATCGCGGCGACCTTGAAGTCGTCCAACCCCGCAACGGCCGGCCGGATCGATGACGAGAGCACGGCCAACGCCAGAACAATCCACGTCGCTTCTCGCCTCTCCATGAACACGCCGCTGATGCTCATTTGTCGGGACAATCGAGCGCGACGCTCGCTGTCAGCCTCTCCCCGCGTTCGGCAGGGCTATCGCATATGGCAATGCGGAGCTGTAGCGGCGAACGATCCTGCTCACTTGTT
>NZ_CAFJ01000202.1 GCF_000239795.1 Bradyrhizobium sp. STM 3809
GCGTCAGGACTGATCCACGCCTTCTCCACGCCTTCCTGCCTCCTCCTCCCGCGGGGGAGAGCGGGCGGGGTGAGGGAGCACGACGCCCGATCTACAGGTTCGGGCCGAGGACCCTCACCCCACGCTTGCGGCTCTTCAAGAGAGTACGCGAACTCACACGCGGCTCATCCAACCAAGACGATCTCCCTCACGCGGACCGCCCATGGCCTTCTATTTCGTCCAGTTCCTGACCGGCCTTGCCAGTGCGGCCTCGCTGTTCCTGGTGGCGTCGGGACTGTCGATCATCTTCGGCGTGACCCGCATCGTCAATTTCGCCCATGGCGCGTTCTACATGCTCGGCGCCTATATCGCGTTCTCGCTGACGGAGCGGCTGTCCGGCGCGCTCGGATTCTGGGGCGGCATCGTCGTGGCGGCGCTTGCGGTCGCCGTGATCGGCGTGCTCGTCGAAATCGTGCTGCTACGCCGGATCTATCACGCGCCGGAACTGTTCCAGCTGCTCGCGACCTTCGGCCTGACTCTGATGGTCGAGGACCTCGTCGTGCTGATCTGGGGCCCAGACGATCTGGTCGGCCGTCGCGCGCCGGGCTTCAAGGGCGCGGTCGATTTCTTCGGCCAGAACATTCCGAGCTACGACCTGTTCCTGATCGTGCTCGGCCCGGTCGTGCTCGGCGCGTTGTGGCTGCTGTTCCAGCGCACGCGCTGGGGCATCCTGGTGCGCGCCGCGACGCAGGACCGCGACATGGTGGCCGCGCTCGGCGTCAATCAGAAATGGCTGTTCACCTCGGTGTTCGCGGTCGGCGTCTTCCTCGCCGCGCTCGGCGGCGCGCTGCAGATTCCGCGTGATGCCGTGCATCACGCGATGGACCTGCGCATCATCGTCGAGGTGTTCGTCGTGGTCGTGATCGGCGGCCTCGGCAGCATCCTCGGCGCCTTCGTCGCCGCCGTGCTGGTCTCCGAGCTCAACGCCTTCGGCATCCTCATTTTCCCGACGATCTCGCTGATTCTGGTGTTCCTGGTGATGGCCGTCGTGCTGGTGGTGCGGCCCTGGGGCCTGTTCGGCAGGAAGGAGGCGCCCGCGCGCCGCACGCCCGGCCTCACCGTCATTCCCTGGCGTCCCCTGAGTTCGGTCGAGCGGCTCGCGTCTCTGGTGGCGCTGGCGCTGGCGGCGATGCTGCCCTTCATCGCCGGCAACTACGCGCTGACCGTCGGCGCCGAGATCGCGATCTTCGTGATCTTCGCGGCGTCCCTGCATTTCCTGATGGCGGTCGGCGGCCTCGCCTCGTTCGGCCACGCCGCCTATTTCGGCCTCGGCGCCTACGGCGTCGCCTTCCTCGCCAAGATGGCGGGACTGCCGATGATTGCCTGCCTGCTGCTGGGGCCGCTGCTCGGCGCGCTTGGAGCTGCCGTGTTCGGCGCCTTCGCCGTGCAGCTCTCGGGCGTGTACTTCGCGATGCTGACGCTCGCCTTCGCCCAGATCGTGTGGTCGATTGCCTTCCAATGGGTCGCGGTGACCGGTGGCGACAACGGCATTCTCGGCCTGTGGCCGGAGAAATGGGCGGCGTCGCCGTCGCACTTCTACTGGCTCGCGCTCGGCGTCTCCGCTGTGGTCGTGAGCGTGCTGCGCCTCATCACGTTCTCGCCGTTCGGTTACGCCCTGCGCGGCATGCGGGACTCGCCGCTGCGTAGCGAATCGATCGGCATCAACGGCAAGCGCATCCAGTGGACGGCCTTCATCATCGCCGGCACCGCGGCCGGCATCGGCGGCGCGCTGTTCGCGTATCTGAAGGGCAGCGTCTTCCCCGACAACATGGGCATCTCGCTGTCGGTCGATGCGCTCGTGATGGTGCTGCTCGGCGGCGTCGAGACGGTGCCAGGCGCGATCTTCGGCGCGATCGTCTACAAGGCGCTGAACATCTGGCTGGTCAGCCAGACCGACTGGTCGAAGCTCGTGCTCGGCATCTTCATCGTGCTGATCGTGGTGGTGTTCCCGAAGGGCATCGTCGGCGTGGTCGAGAGCGTCATGCACAGGCGTCGCGTGGCCGCGCCGAAGGCGGCGGCGCTGTCGGCCAAGATGGAGGGCGCGCAATGAGTCTCGGTGTGTCCTTGCTCTCGGTCGAAGGCCTGTCGAAATCCTATGGCGGCATTCACGCCGTGCGCAACGTGTCGTTCATGCTGCAGGCCGGCGAGATCCTGGCGCTGATCGGCCCGAATGGTGCGGGAAAAAGCACCTGCTTCGACATGCTGAACGGCCAGAACGTGCCGGACAGCGGCCGCATCACGGTGATGGGGCAGGAGACGACCGGCCGCAAGCCGCGCGACGTCTGGCGGCTCGGGGTGGGGCGTACCTTTCAGATCACCGCAACCTATCCAACCATGACAATGCGCGAGAACATCCAGGTCGCGCTGGTGTCGCATCATCACCGCCTGTTCGATTTCTGGAGCCCGATGATCGGAATCGAGCGTGGCGAGGCCGATCGCCTGCTCGATCTCGTCGGCATGGCCGGCTATGCCGAGCGGCCCTGCGGCGAGCTCGCTTATGGCGACCTCAAGCGGCTGGAGCTCGCGATCGCGCTCGCCAATCAGCCCAAGCTCCTGTTGATGGACGAGCCGACCGCCGGCATGGCGCCGCGCGAGCGCGTCGAGCTGATGCGGCTGACCGCTCGAATTGCGCGCGAGCAGTCGATCGGGGTGCTGTTCACCGAGCACGACATGGACGTCGTGTTCGAGCACGCCGACCGCATCCTGGTGCTCAACCGCGGCAGCCTGATCGCACAGGGGTCGCCAGCCGAGGTCCGCGCCAACCGCGAAGTGCAGGCGATCTATCTCGGCGAAGGCCTGCTGTATGATGCCGCCCACCGCGAGGGAGCCCCGGCGTGAAGCTGTCCGTCTCCAATCTCAACAGCCATTACGGTCCCGCACATATCCTGTTCGACATCGGGCTGGAGGTCGGCGAGGGCGAGGTGGTCGCGCTGCTCGGCCGCAACGGCGCCGGCAAGTCGACGACGTTCCGCTCGATCGTCGGCCTCGTCGCGCTGCGCGAGGGCCAGGTTCTGTTCGAGGGCAAGGACATCTCGGCCGCGCCGACGCATGAGATCGTCCGCGCCGGTCTCGGCTACGTGCCCGAGGAGCGGCGCATCTTCACCGATCTGACGGTCGAGGAAAATCTCGAGGTCGGCCGGCAGAAGCCGCGGCCCGGCGCACCGCAATGGACGCGCGAGAAGCTCTATAGGCTGTTTCCCAATCTCGGCGAGATGAAGAACCGCCCGGGCGGCCGCATGAGCGGCGGCGAGCAGCAGATGCTGACCATCGCGCGCACCCTGATGGGCAATCCGTCGCTGGTGCTGCTCGATGAGCCGTCGGAAGGATTGTCGCCGAAGATCGTCGAGCAGATGGTCGATGCCATCCTGACGATGAAGAAGGAGGGCGTGTCGCTGGTGGTGTCCGAGCAGAACCTGCATTTCGCGAAGCTCATTTCGGACCGCGCCTATATCATCGAGCGCGGCCGGATCTGCTTCTCCGGCACCATGGCCGAGCTCGACGCGCGGCCGGACATCCGCGACGCGCATCTGTCGATCTGAGGCAAGGGGACAATGGCCAAGACCGCCACGCTGAAACGACCGGCAAAGACGACCGCGAAGACCGCGCCGAAGCCGGCTCCCAAGTCGGTTCCCAAGCCCGCCTTGAAGGCCGCCGCCAAGCCCGCGAAGACAAACTACGTATTGGACGACCAGATCGGCTTCATCCTGCGCCAGGTGTGGCAGCGCCACACCATGATCTTCGCCCGCGACATCGGCAGCAACCTGACGCCGACGCAATGGGCGGCGATGTCCAAGCTGGTCGAGACCGGCCCGTGCTCGCAGAACCAGTTGGGGCGGCTCACGGCAATGGATGTTGCGACGATCAAGGGCGTGATCGACCGGTTGACCGCGCGCGGCTTGACCGAGACCAGTGCGGACCCGCAGGACGGCCGCCGGTTGCTGGTGAGCCTGACCCGTGCAGGCCAGCAGCTCGCGGAGAAGACCGCGCCGCTGGCGCTCGCGATTTCCAAGGAGACGCTCGCACCGCTGGATGCCAAAGAACGTGAGACTTTGTTGTCGTTGCTGAGCAGGTTGCGGTAGTTCAGAGCGCGAGATCCCGTAGGGTGGGCAAAGCGAAGCGTGCCCACCATTCTCACCAGGACCGCATCTGCCAATGGTGGGCACGCGCCGCCTGACGGCGCCGCTTTGCCCACCCTACCGTTCTTCGCCAAACCCGCTCGCATTGTCGGTGAGGCGATGGCTTCGCCCGCTCGCATGATAAAAGAGTGCGCATGCAGGAGCGGCAAACTCCGCTGTCGTCCCGGCCTTGAGCCGGGACCCAGAGCCACAGGGTAGAGTTTGGGGCAGACGCGTAGCCAACATCGCGCCCACCACGACTGCCGCGGAGTAGGGTCCCGGCTCAAGGCCGGGATGACACCGTTGGTGTTGAGCGAGCTAGGAACGCTCACCTCTGCGCCCGCATCGACGGCGCAGCGATCGGCGCAACTACTTCGCCACGATCTCCGGGATCTTCGTCGCGGGCGGCGTGTTCCGGCTGCGCTGGGTGCGGACGATGCCGTCGATGATGGTCATGCCGATGCCCGGGAGGTCGCCGAGCTGCACGCTGTCGAGCAAGGTCTTGGCGGGCGAATGCTGCGCCTTGTCCATGATGACGAAATCGGCGGAGCGGCCGATTTCGATCAGGCCGCAATCGAGCTCGCGCATCCGCGCGGTGTTGCCGGTGGCGAAGCAGAACGCGATTTCGGCCGGCACGTCGCCGAGCGACGACAGCAGCGACACCATGCGCAGGATGCCGAGCGGCTGCACGCCGGAGCCCGCCGGCGCATCGGTGCCGAGGATGACGCGGTTGAGCTCGTTCATCTCGCGCGCGGTGCGCAGGGTGAACAGCGCCGAGCGCTCATTGCCGTTGTGCACCAGCTCGAGGCCGGCCTTGCAACCTTCGCAGATGCAGCGGATCTGGTCGTCGGGAAGCGCCGTGTGGCCGCCATTGATGTGCCCGATGACGTCGGTGCCCGCTTCCAGCACGACGTCCTTGTCGATCAGGCCGGAGCCCGGGATCGACGGACCGCCGGTGTGGATGGTGCTCTGGATACCGTATTTGCGCGCCCAGCCGACCATCTTGCGCGCGGTCGGGCCGTCCTTGACGCCGCCGAGGCCGACCTCGCCGAGCAGCTTGACGCCGGCCGCGGCGAGCTCCTTGAAGTCATCCTCGACCATCTCGCACTCGATGACGGGCGCGCCGGCATGCACCTTCACGCCGCCGGGCCGCAGCGTCCAGAACGCGCGCTGCGCGAAGATCGCCATCGCCTTCAGGCCGACCACGTCGCGCGGGCGGCCGGGCATGTGCACCTCGCCGGCCGAGATCATCGTCGTGACGCCGCCATGCAGATAGGAGTCGATCCAGTTGATCTGGTTCTGCCGCGGCGTCCAGTCGCCGGCGACGGGGTGGACGTGGCTGTCGATCAGGCCCGGCGCGACGGTGGTGCCGTGGGCATCGACGATGGTCGTGGCACCGGAGGTGTCGACGTCCTTGAAGCGGCCGATCGCGGTGATCTTGCCGTTCTCGGCGACGATGGTGTCGGCGTCCAGGATCGGCCGTTCCAGCGCGCCGGACAGCATCAGGCCGATGTTGCGGATGACCAGCTTGCTGGGGCCGGTCGCTTGCGGCGCATCATGGGCCATCGGGATGTCCTCTCTCTCGAAGCGTTTGGCGGCAGTTTGCGCCCGCACGCGGCGCAGCATCAAGCCGGTTCTGGTCATTCGTACACGAATGATCCGGGCCGGCAAGCGGCGGGCTTGCACGAAGTTTCGGCGCAGACTGCCCGTGCTTGGGTCACGGGCGTCTTGGCGCGAGACGCGCCCAGCAAGGGCTGTCCTCCTCGCCACGAGGACCCCATCGCTCGGCCTCTGGACGTGCCTTCCGCAATCCGGCATCACCTCGCGTGGTTCTTAGCAATTGGGGGTGATCAGGGATGAGCGACGCCGTCCATACGATCAGTGCAGGCGGCATTGCCGCGACCATCAAGGCCGACGGCGCCGAACTCTGCTCGCTGAAGACGGCCGATGGTCTGGAGTTGCTCTGGCAGGCAGGCCCGGCCTGGCCGCGCCATGCGCCCTGGCTGTTTCCGATCGTCGGTCGGCTCACGGACGACCGTCTGCAGCATCGTGGCCGCAGCTATCCGATGACGCAGCACGGCTTCGCGCGGGACATTCGCTTCACATGGCTGGAGCGCAGCGCGGAGGCTTGCGTGCTGCAGTTGACCGACGACGAGACGACGCGGGCGCGCTATCCGTTCGCGTTCCGCCTCCTCGTGAGCTATCGGACCACCGCTGACGCGCTCGACATCACGATCAAGGTGGCCAACCCCGGGGCGGAGCTGCTGCCGGCCTCGTTCGGCGGCCATCCTGCGTTCAATTGGCCGCTGCTCCCGGGCCAGCCGAAGGAGAGCTACCGGTTGATCTTTGCGGAACCCGAGCCGGCGCCGATCCGGCGTCTGACCGGCGGCCTGCTCCGCCAACAACCCGAGCCGACGCCGATCAAGGGGCGCGTTCTCGAACTGAGGGAGCGTCTGTTCGACGATGATGCCGTGATCCTCGATCAGCTGGCCAGCCGCTCGGTTCGGCTCGTCGGCGATGCGGGACCGGCGCTCGAACTAGCCTGGGATAACTTCCAGCAGCTCGGCATCTGGTCGAAGCCCGGAAATGTTCCGTTCGTCTGCATCGAGCCATGGCGCGGCTTCGCCAGCCCGATCGGGTTCGATGCCGACTTCGCGGCAAAGCCTGGGCTCATGCAGATTGCGCCCGGAACAGATGAGACGCTGCGCTGCTGTATCAGGGTCGCGCACGGCAATTCGTCTGACTCATGCGATTAATATGACTTATCACCGCAGCGCCCGTTTGCGTGCACAGCGGTAACCGTGACTCGCAGTTTTGGGCCTGGAAAAGGCAGCCGTGTGTCCTACATCAGAGACGTGGGCGGAACTTTGGATATGATGCATTTAACGACTGGCGGTTCCGGGGCTTTTGAGTCTCGCTGATAACGTCGATCAACGAACATTTGGACGAAGCGAGGTGTGGCTGGCTGATGCGCGAGGCGATCGCGATCAGCCGTTGCACGGGGATCTCGCAGCAGGGCCGCGTCAATGTGTGACGCGTGAGGACGGGAGGACAGGATGGTGTTGAGAGCGTTCGTCGGCACGATGACTTGCGCCGCGTTGCTCATGGGCACCGACGCGATGGCAGGTGCCTATCAGCCGGGTGACTTTCTCAGGCTCGACTTGTCGAAGGCCGTGTTGTCGCCGGAGCCGCTTGGACCGGAGGCGCATTTCGAGAAGGTGCCGATCGAGGCCAAGACCGATCGGCCGGCAGCTGTCTCCCGATCTGCGATCGATCCGGACGTGAGCTCGGCCCTTCCGCGGACGATCGCCACCCGGCGGGTTCATTCCGAGAAGACCGCGGAGCGGCCACGCGGGGCGGCTCGCGCCCATCTCGCGCGCCGGCACGGCAATCCGTTGGATGCGCAGGCGATGGATACGCGCATCCAGACCTGGCCGTGCAAGCCGGGCAGTGGCGGCATCTGCAATTGGCGCTGAGCGGCCGGCTCTCCTCGCGCCCTCAATCGGAACCAATCTCCCGACATGTTGATTGAAGCCGGCTCAGGGCTCGCTTGAACTCCCAAGCGTGGCGCAGGCAATCTGAGCGCCTTCCCGCAAGGTCTTGATGTTTCGACGCTGCCGCCAGCGCTCGTCCGGCCTGAGGTCCGCCCGTCTCCAGGAGAAATCATGAACGTCATCGACACCCAGGGCATTCGTCTGCCCAAGCTCGGCCTCGGCACCTACCGCATGCAGGGCACCGTGTGCCGCGAGGCGGTCGAGAGCGCGCTCGCGCTCGGCTATCGCCATATCGATACCGCCGAGATGTACGCCAACGAGGACGCGATTGGTGCCGCGCTCGCTGGCGGCTCGGTCGCGCGAGACGATTTGCACGTCACCACAAAGGTCTGGCCGGAGAATCTCGCGCCGGATGCGATCCGTCGCGCGTTCGACACCAGCCTGAAGAAGCTGAGGCTCGACTTCGTCGATCTCTATCTCATCCACTGGCCGGCCAAGGGCATGAACCTGCCGGCCGCGCTCGAGACGTTGATGACGCTGAAGCAGGAGGGGCGCACGCGCGCGATCGGCGTCGCCAACTTCACCGTGGCGCTGCTGAAGCAGGCCGTCGAGGAGATCCAGGTGCCGATCGCCTGCAATCAGGTCGAGTACCATGTGATGCTCGACCAGTCGAAGCTGATGGCCTACATGAAGAACCGCTCGATTCCCCTGGTGGCCTATTGCCCCCTGGCGCAGGGACGCGCGGCCGCCGACGAGACGCTGGCCACCATCGGCAGGAAGCACGGGGCGAGCGCGGCGCAGGTGGCGCTGAAATGGCTGCTCGATCAGGACGGCGTGGCCGCGATCCCCAAGGCCGCGCGCTCCGAAAGCCAGCAGGCGAACTGGGACGCGATGAAGGTTCACCTGGACGATGAGGATCGCGCGACCATCGCGGCGTTGCCGAAGGACAAACGTTTCGTCAATCCGGGCTTCGCGCCGGACTGGGATCGCTGACAACTCGTCTCTGCCGTGGCGCCCGCCGCAGCAAAATGGCCCCTCTCGGGGCCATTTCCTCATCTGCGGCGCAGATCAGTCGCGATGCTTGATGATCACGGTGCGGTCGTGGTGGCGGTGATACGGACGCCAGTCGCGATGCATGCGATATTCGGCGCGCGAGCGATCCCAGCCATGATGGCGCTCCCAACCGTGATGATAGTGATGGCCGCCGCGCTTGATGACCACGGTCTCGGCGTTGGCGATCGACGGCGCCGCGAGCGCAATGGCCGTCAGCGAAGCGAGAGCAAGAGCGATCTTCTTCATGTTGTCCTCCAGGATGAATTGCGCGAGGTCAACTTGAAGTGTGACGGAACGTTCCGCAGGAACTTCTGCGAAGTTGCTGAATGCACGTTCAGATTCGGTGTTCGCCCGGCGTTGCAGCGGCTCGTCAGTCACACTTCCTGAGCGCCGGCGTCGGCTTGCCATTGGCGACGAAGCGGCCGTCGCGAATGGTGTAGCTGTCATCCTCACCGCGATTGAAGACCGAGCGGATGCTGCCATCGGCCGCTTTGGCGATTCCGTTCTCGCGCGTCTGGCGCGCTTTCGGCAACACGATCGACAGCACCAGCGTCTCGTCGGACTCGACGCGCGCATTCGCGACCGCGTTGACGTCGGACGGGTCATGATCGCGCCGATAGATCAGCTTACCGTCGCCGCTGACCTCGTAGGAGATGATGGCGCCGCGGCCTCTCACCGGCGGTGCACTGCAGCCGACCGCCCAGGTGCCGATCAGTCCCCAGGCCCGCGCGGTGTCGACCGTCTCGTCCGCCCGAGCAGCCGACGCCGACGATGCGCAGAGGACGATTGCGAGGAGAGGGCGGGACACCGAAATCATGCGGTCTTTCAGCGAGGGCTGCGGTGGCATCTTAATGCACTGCGTCAACGGCGCAACGACAGAGCCGAGATCGTTGGCACAAAGTCTCATTCTTTTCAGGCCGGCCTTGCTGGCGAGGCATTACAGGGCGCATGTTCCCCGCAACTACCAACAAGCTTTGGGGAGGCTGACCATGTCCGCACTGTCGCGCCGCGAATTCCTGTTGTCGTCCGCAGCCGCCATGGCGGCGGCCGCCGTGCCGGGTCCTGCCGGCGCCGCGATGGGGCCGGCGGACAAGTTCGACCTGGTGATCAAGGGCGGTGACGTCATCGATCCCAGCCAGGCGTTGCGCGGCAAGCGCGACATCGGCATTCGCTGGGGAGTCGTCGAAGCCGTCGAGCCCGACATCGCCGTCGAACGCGCCCTGCGGTCGATCGACGCCAACGGCCGGCTGGTGATGCCGGGTCTGATCGACCTCCACAGCCACGTCTACCCCTACGGGTCGGCGATCGGGATTCCTCCGGATGAGCTGGTGCAATTCCAGGGTACGACGACGGTGGTTTCGGCCGGCGACGCCGGCGTGAACAATCTCGCGGCGTTGCGCCGCTTCATCGTCGGCCAGTCGCGGGCGCGCATCTATGCGTTCGTCCATATCGCCAACAACGGCCTGTCGGCCTTCCCGGTCGCCGAGCTCTACAACATCGACAACGCCCAGATGGAAGCCTGCGCCATGGCGCTGGCCGAGAACCCGGACTTCCTGCTCGGGGTCAAGGTGCGGATGTCGGAGAACGTGATCTTCAAGCACGGTCTCGAGCCGCTCAAGCGCGGCATCAAGGCGTGCGAACTCTGCGGCTGGCCGGCGCGGATGATGGTGCATATCGGCGGCGTGGAGACCGGCGAACTGATGTCGCAGATCCTCGACCTGCTGCGGCCCGGCGATGTCCTGACCCATGCCTATTCCGGCGCGCCGAACATCGCTGGCGCCCTCACCAACATCGTCCAGGACGGCAAGCTGCTGCCATCAGCGCTCGCCGCCAAGCAGCGCGGCGTGCTGTTCGACGTCGGCCATGGCGGCGGCAGCTTCGACTATACCGTCGCGGAGGTCGCGATCCCCGGCGGCTGCGGCCCGGACACGATCTCCTCGGACATCCACGTGTTCTCCGGCAACACGCCGGGCATGCCGTTCCTGCCCAACGTGATGGGCAAATTCCTCGCGATGGGGTTCTCGCTGGAGCAGGTGGTGAGCATGACCACCACGGCGCCGGCCAAGATCATCGGCCGGACGCCGAAGCTCGGCACCTTGCAGGTCGGCGCTCCGGCCGACCTTGCGATCATGGATCTCGTCGAGGGGCCGGTCACCTTCGTCGACACGCGCGGCAACAAGCGCGACGGCAAGCTGCAGCTGAAGCCGGTGCAGACCGTGATCAACGGCGTGCCGTTCGGGCGGCCCTACCAGTCGCCGTTCTCGGTGCGGTGAGCCGCGCGATCACTCGCTCGCGCTGCGCGCCGTGTTGGCGGAGCGCTTGGGCACGCCGAACTCCTGGTGGCAGACCTCTGCCAGCACGGCGATGCCCTCGCGGATCTCCTGATGCGAGGGGCTGGCGAAGCACAGCCGCAGCCGGCTCCGCGCATGCGTGGCGTCGGTCGACCATTCCGGGCCGGGATTGATCGACACCCCGCGCTTCAGTGCGGCCTGTGACAGCTTCATCGCGTCGACCTGGTCCGGCAGCTTGACCCAGAGGAAGATGCCGCCCTTCGGAGCCTCGAACTCGGCCGCGGTCCCGAACTCGGCGTTGAGCGCCTCGATCAGCGTGTCCAGCTTGGCGCGCAGGCCGCGAACCAGTTGCGGCACATGGGTCGCAAAATGCGGCTTGCAATATTCGGCCAGCACCATCTGCTCGAGCGCGCCGGAGCCCGCATCGGTCTTCAACGCCAGCAGCACCGACATGATGCTCCACGGCGCGACCAGGAAGCCGACCCGCAGCGCCGGTGCGACCGATTTCGAGAACGAGCCGAGGTGGATCACGCCGCCATGGTCGGACATGGCGTGGATCGCCCGCGGGCGCTGGCCGTCCCAGATCAGGTCGGCATAGCAGTCGTCCTCGAACACCGGCACGCCATAGGCGCGGGACAGCCACAGCAGCTCGGCACGCCGGTTCTCCGGCATGATCGTGCCGGTGGGGTTCTGGACCGTCGGAATGGTATAGATGTATTTCGGCCGGATGCCCCGATCCTTGAGGTCGGCCAGCACTGTGGCCAGCACGTCGGTGCGCATGCCCTCGCCATCGAGCGGGATGCCGATCGGCTTCACGCCCAGGCGCGCCAGCCGTGTCAACGTCCCCTGGTAATTGTCCTGCTCGACGATGACGCTGTCGCCCGGCGCGAGCAGGGCCTGGTTGACGAGATCCAGCCCCTGCAGCGAGCCGGAGAGGATCATGATGTCGTCGGCGCGCGCCGACATTCCAGCATCACGGGCCAGCTTGGCGGCCAGGAAGTCCCGCAGCGGCCGATA
>NZ_CAFJ01000201.1 GCF_000239795.1 Bradyrhizobium sp. STM 3809
TCCTCGTTGAAGGGCGAAACGACCGGCAAACCTCGGACGCCTCGGCGCCGCGAGAGGGCGATGATTTATGTTCAGATTGTCTCCCCCCTGCCGCCTCTCGCCGCGCGATCACAACATTCGGAGCGCGCGCGCGGCATCCTCCGCTGTCGTCCCTGCGATGCAGGGACCCATACCGCGGAATCTCACGGTGAGCCGCCACTCCCAGTCATCGTCCCACAGCGGCCGGTGGTTATGGGTCCCTGCGTTCGCAGGGACGACACCGGAATGCGGCGAGGGACCACTCCCTCTTCATCGTCGCCCCGCCCCCCATATGGCAGACGTCGGTGTCCGACGGACCCGATTGTTATCGATATCGTAAGCGATGTATCCTCTCCCGGCCCGCCGAAGCCCTGCGCGATCGAGATCCATTCGGCGTGGGCGGCGCGCACGCGACGAGAAGACCGAATGAGATGAAGCCCACACGCCCGACCACCCGACCGATCCCGAAGCGCCCCGCGACGATGGCGGAGGTGGCGGCGCGGGCGGGCGTGTCGGCGATGACGGTGTCGCGCGCGCTCAAGAGCGACGGCGCCGTCTCCGAGGAGACGCGGCGCAAGATCCTCGCCGCCGTCGACGAGCTCGGCTACGTGCTGGATCTCTCCGCCGGCGCGCTGTCGTCGAAGCGGACCGGCTTCGTCGCCGTGCTGGTGCCCTCGATCAACAACTCCAACTTCTCCGACACCGCCCGCGGCATCACCGAGATCATCGAGGGCCAGGGCCTGCAGATGCTGCTCGGCTACACCGATTACGACATGGAGAAGGAGGAGCAGCTCGTCCAAGCCATGCTGACGCGCCGTCCCGACGGCATCATCGTCACCGACGGACGGCACACGCCGAAGGCGCGGCGAATGCTGGAATCCGCAGGGATTCCCGTGGTGGAAACCTGGGATCTGCCGGACGATCCGATCGATCATGTGGTCGGCTTCTCCAATGCCGAGGCGTCGCGCGCCCTGGTCCACCGGCTCTACCAGAAGGGCTATCGCAACATCGGCTTCATCGGCGGCGCCAGCCGGCGCGACACCCGCGGCGCCGATCGAAGGCTCGGCTACACCCGCGCGGTCGAGGAGCTTGGGCTCCCGGTCGGCCGCACCATCTCGTTCGGCAATCCGCCGATCTCGATGGAGCAAGGCGGCCAGGCCATCGTGCATCTGGTGCAGCAATGGCCCGATGTCGACGCCGCGGTCTGCGTCTCCGACCTCTCCGCCTTCGGCGCGATCATGGAGTGCCACCGCCGCGGCTGGGCGGTGCCCGGCCGGATCGCGATCGCCGGCTTCGGCGATTTCGAGGTGTCGCGCTGCGCCTGGCCGCGCATCACCACCGTCACTGTGGATTGCCGCAACATCGGCCGCGAGGCCGGCCGCGTGCTTCTGAATGCGCTCGACGACGTCCAGCACGACCGCACGCCGGCGCCCTCGACCCTGATCGTGCCGTTCGAGGTCATCGAGCGCGAAAGCACCTGATCCGCATGGCTTGACAGGGTTTTGGGGACCGCTACGATGTTATCGATAACAAAAATCGATCAGGGCTGGGCGGCGGTCGGGGTGTTCTCGCCGTCAGCGCAAGCCGGCCCGGGAGGATGAGCGATGGCGTCGGCAGCGCTGCGCTTCGAGGGAATCGTCAAGTCGTTCGGCGGCACGCGCGCGCTCAAGGGCGTGAGCTTCGACGTCGGCCGCGGCGAGATCGTCGCGCTGCTCGGCGAGAACGGCGCCGGCAAATCCACCCTCATCAAGGTGCTCGGCGGCATCCACCGCCCCGACGCCGGCGCGGTGACGATCGCCGGCCAGCCCTATCAGCATGCCCCCGGCGGCCGCAGCGGCGACCATCAGCCGGTGGCCTTCATCCATCAGGATCTCGGCCTGATCGAATGGATGAGCGTCGCCGAGAATGTCGGGCTCGCCCAGGGCTTTCCGCGCAAATCGCTGCTCGGTCTGATCGACTGGCGCGCCGCGGAAGCGCGCGCCACCAAGGCGCTGGCGCTGGTCGGTTGCGACATCGATCCGTCGACGCGCGTCTCCAGCCTGTCGCGCACCGAGAAATCGCTGGTCGCGATCGCCCGCGCGCTGGTCGTCAATTGCGATTTCCTGGTGCTCGACGAGCCCACCGCCAGCCTGCCCGCCGACGAGGTCGAGCGGCTGTTCGCCGCGCTCCGGCGGCTGCGCGCGCAGGGCGTCGGCATGATCTATGTCTCGCACCGGCTCGACGAGATCTTCCGCATCGCCGACCGCGTCGTGGTCTTACGCGACGGCGAGCTGGTCGGCGAAACGGCGATTGCCGCGACGTCGCCGGAGGAGCTGGTGCGCCTGATCGTCGGCCGGCCCCTGGTCGACATGTTCGAGAAGGCCGCCGCGCACACCGGAAAGACCCGCGTCACGGTGCGTAACCTGGTCACGCCCAAGGCCGGCCCGGTGGATTTCGAGGTGCGCGAGGGCGAGCTGCTCGGCCTCGTCGGCCTGCGCGGCGCCGGCCAGGAGGACGTCGGACGCGCGCTGTTCGGCGCAGTGGCGCATCGCGGCGAGATCAGCATCGACGGCGTGGCGCCCGATCTGTCGAGCCCGGTCACGGCGATGGCCAGCGGCATCGGCCTGGTCGCGCGCGACCGCACCGAGGAGTCGATCGCCGCCTCGCTGTCGATCCGCGAGAACGCCTTCCTCAATCCCGGTGCGTCGGGGCGCGGCCTGTTCGACGTGCTGACGCCAGGGCGTGAAGCGGAGGAGGCCGTGAAGCTCGGCGCCCAGGTTGGCCTGCGGCCGAACGATCCGCATCTCGCCATCGAGGGCCTGTCCGGCGGCAACCAGCAGAAGGTCGTGGTCGGACGCTGGCTCGCAACCGGGCGCCGGCTGCTGGTCGCCGAAGATCCGACCGCCGGCGTCGATGTCGGCGCCAAGGCGGAGATCTACCGGCTGATCGCGCGCGCCATCACCGCGGGCCTCGCCGTGGTCGTGGTCTCCACCGATTTCGAGGAGGTCGCGCATATCTGCCACCGCGCGCTGGTGTTCAACCGCGGCCGGATCATCGCCGAGATCGCGGGCGCCGCGCTGACGACGGAAGCGCTGATCACTGCCGCCTCGGCCTCGGAGGCCGCGTAGAACAGAGTCGGAGCGGGCCGCTCAGAGCTCGCCGGGAGGAACGGGATGGGAATGAACTCGATCGAGTCGAATGCGCTGGAGCCGACGCGCGCCGATCTCGCCGGCGCCTCGCTGCCGCAGAAGATCTCGCGGCTGCTGCCGGTCTACGGCCTGCCGATCATCACGGTGGGGCTGATCGTGCTGTTCTCGCTCCTGCTGCCGAACACCTTCCCGACACTGCTGAACCTGCGCTCGATCATTTCCGACAAGTCGATCATCGCGATGCTGTCCCTGGCGGCGATGATCCCGATGGCCGCCGGCAAGATCGATCTCACCGTCGGCTATGGCATCGTGCTCTGGCACATCCTGGTGATCAGCCTGCAGACCTCGCTCGGCCTGCCCTGGCCGGTCGCCGTGCTGATCGTGATCGCGCTCGGCGCCGTCACCGGCCTGCTCAACGGCCTCCTCGTCGAGGTCGCCCGCATCGACAGCTTCATCGCCACGCTCGGCACCGGCACCGTGCTCTATGCGCTGGCGCTGTGGCACACCGGCGGCCGCCAGGTCGTCGCGATGCTGCCGGAAGGCTTTCTCGCGCTCAACGGCCAGATGATTTTCGGCCTGCCGATCACCGGCTTCTACGTGCTCGCGCTGGCGCTGGCGATGTGGCTGGTGTTCGAATATCTGCCGCTCGGCCGCTACATCTACGCGATCGGTGCCAATCCCAAGACGGCCGCGCTGAACGGCATTCCGGTGCAGCGCTTCACCGTCGGCGCCTTCATGACCTCCGGCGCGCTGACCGCAATCACCGGCGTGCTGCTGGCCTCGAAGCTGCGCATCGGCCAGGCCAGCGTCGGCCTCGAATATCTCTTGCCGGCGCTGGTCGGCGCCTTCCTCGGTTCGACCACGATCAAGCCCGGCCGCGTCAATGTCTGGGGCACCATCATCGGCGTCGCGGTACTTGCGGTCGGCATCGCCGGCATCCAGCAGTTCGGCGGCTCGTTCTGGGTCGAGCCGCTGTTCAACGGCGTCACCTTGCTCGCGGCGATCGGCATGGCCGGCTACGCCCAGCGCAAGCGCGGCGCGGTCGCCAAGCTGCCGATGGGAGCGCCTGAGCCGAAGGGATGAACGTGTTTCGAGAGGACGACGTGCCCGGCGCTGAGCCGGTCGCGACAACAAGTCCGGCTTTCGACCGGACCCGCATCACACCAGGGAGACGATCCATGTTGCACACATTGCTACGAACCGGCGCCATCGCCGCCGGTCTCGCCTTCGGCCTGTCAGCCGTCCACGCCGATCCGCTCGGCGACGCCAAGGCCTATATCGAGAAATACGCCTCGAAGGTCGACAAATGGGACGGCCCGACCACCGGTCCGAAGATCGCCAAGGGCAAGACCATCGTCGTGCTCGCCTCCGACATGAAGAATGGCGGCGTGCTCGGCGTCACCAAGGGCATCGAGGAGGCCGCCAAGGCCGCCGGCTGGACCGTGCGCACGCTCGACGGCGCCGGCTCGGTGTCCGGCCGCACCGCGGCGTTCGGCCAGGCGATGACCCTGAAGCCGGACGGGCTCGTGATCTGCGGCTTCGACGCGGTCGAGCAGAAGCCGGGCATGGAGGCCGCCAAGGCTGCCAAGATTCCGATGGTGTCGTGGCATGCGGCGCCCGTGATCGGACCGGTCGCGGATGCCGGTGTGTTCGCCAATGTGACCACCGATCCGATGGCCGTCTCCACCGCCGCCGCCAACTGGGCCTTCGTCGACGCCAACGGCAAGCCCGGCGTGATCATCTTCACCGACTCGACCTATGAGATCGCGATCGCCAAGGCCAAGAAGATGAAGGAGGTCATCGAAGGCCTCGGCGGCAAGGTGCTCGAATGGGTCGACACGCCGATCGCCGAGACCTCGACGCGCATGCCGCAGCTCACCACCTCGCTGCTGCAGAAGCACGGCGCGGCGTGGACGCATTCGCTGGCGATCAACGACCTCTACTACGACTTCATGACGCCGTCGCTCGCCGCGGCCGGCATCAAGGGCACCGGGGCGCCAGTCAACGTCGCCGCCGGCGACGGCTCCGAGAGCGCCTATCAGCGCATCCGCTCCGGCTCCTACCAGGCCGTGACGGTCGCCGAGCCGCTCAACCTGCAGGGCTGGCAGCTGGTCGACGAACTGAACCGCGCCATCGCCGGCGAAAAGTGGTCCGGCTACGTCTCGCCGCTGCACGTGGTGACCAAGGCCAATGTCGAGTTCGACGGCGGCCCGACCAACACCTTCGACCCCGGCAACGGCTATC
>NZ_CAFJ01000200.1 GCF_000239795.1 Bradyrhizobium sp. STM 3809
AACTACGCCGCGCTGAGCCCCTCAGCGCGGCGTCGTCGTTTGGGCCGGTCCGATCGTCTCACATCGTGTCTCCTGCGTTCGGACGGCGACGGCTGCCGCACAAGCGTGTGATCGCGCGCTACGGAACCGATTCAGGTGCGGTTCATTCCCCAGAACGTACGCAATGCTGCGCTGTCTGTCGTCGTAGCCATTGTCCCACAGGAGATCTTCATGCGCAGTTTCGTCCGGACCACCTTCGTCGCGCTCGCCATTGCAGGCTCGGGCGCAGCGATGACGGCCCTTGCAACGCTTCCGGCTCTTGCGCAGGCGGCCAAGGATTCTCCGGCGCAGCCGCCGGGCCCGACCATCAGCCAGCCGCCCCAGCTCAAGCAGATCGCGTTGACGGACAAGCAGATCGAGAACGTGCTGGCGTCGCAGAAGGACATGGATGCGATCACCGACAAGCTGCCGGCGAACACGCCGCCGGACCAGAAGGTGGTCACCCAGCTCGATGGCGTCGCCAAGAAATACGGTTTCGCGAGCTATGACGACTTCAACATCGTCGTCGACAATATCAGCCTCGTGATGGGAGGCATCGATCCGAAGACGAAGAAATATGTCGGGCCCGAAGCCGTCATCAAGGACCAGATCGAGCAGGTCCAGGCCGACAAGAAGATGAAGCCGGACGACAAGAAGCAGGTGCTCAACGATCTCAACGCGGCCCTGAAGGCGAAGCCGCCGGAGGTCGAGAACAAGGGCAACATCGATCTCGTCGTCAAATACTACGACAAGCTCGCCGCGGCCTTTGGCGAGGATGACAATTAACAACCGAGGCTTTGCTCGGTCTCGATCCGCCAAGCCCCGACCGCCGGTCGGGGCTTTTTTCGTCGCGGGTCGTGCGGGCGGAGCGCGCCCTCAGCGCGCGAACGCCACTTCCATCTGCTTGCGCACCTGCACGGTCTCGTCCGCGGCGTCGGCGGCGACGTCGCTCCAGCGGACGATCTTGCCATGCGCGACGTCGTTCACGAGCTTCACCCGATGCGCCAGCCCGATCGGCAGGGCGCCGAGCCGCAGGCTGGTCGTGGCCGGCACGACCTTGCCCCACACCGTATAGCCACCTTCGCCATCGAGCATCTCGCCGGCTCGAAGATCCTTCTTGGCGACGGCGACGACATCGCCGCGGAAGCCGAGCGGCTGCCCCGTCGGTTCGTTGCGCAGCGCGGCCGAGAGCACCGACACGTTCAGCTCGAGCCCGATCAGGTGGTAGGGCTTGTACATCGCGGCGTAGCGCCCGGTCGCGTCGGTCTTCAGTCCGTATTGCTTGAAGCAATCGGCGGCGTAGTCGTTGGGCGCTTCGAGCACGACATAGACACCCCACCGCAGGTCGCGAAACACCGGGCGACCATCGCGCTCGAGCGACGACACCACCTCGACCATGCCCGATCGCTCCAGCACGCCGCCGCGCTCGCGCGGCCGCAGCACATGCGG
This sequence comes from Bradyrhizobium sp. STM 3809, assembly GCF_000239795.1. Taxonomy (GTDB): domain Bacteria; phylum Pseudomonadota; class Alphaproteobacteria; order Rhizobiales; family Xanthobacteraceae; genus Bradyrhizobium. Next base: position 1,468 of record NZ_CAFJ01000200.1, read on the forward strand.
AAGGTCGTCGACGCCGCAGGGTGGAAACAACAGGCCATCGGACGGCACGTCGAGCCCGGTCGCATTGGCGATCGCGGCCATCTCGATCGCCGACTTCGTGCCGTCGAGAAAGGAGTTGAACATCTGCGGGTTCATGCCGGCGGACTGTGCCTCGCCGGCGGTCAGCCCATAGTGCTGCCAGACGCCGTCCGGCGTGACCTCGTGATAGGCCGGCAGGTACTTCGTGCCCTTGCCGGCCGCCACGACGTGAAAGCCGGTTGCGCGCGCCCAGTCGACGAGCTCCGCCGTCAGCGCCGGCTGATCGCCATAGGCGAGCGAATAGACCACGCCGGCCTTGCGCGCCTCGTCGGCCAGCAGCGGTCCGGCCAGCACGTCGGCCTCGACATTGACCATCACGATGTGCTTGCCGGCCCTGATCGCCGCCCGCGTATGGCGGATGCCGGCGGCCGGGCTGCCGGTCGCTTCGACGACGACATCGATGGAGTCGGCGAGCGCCTTGGCGCTGTCGGCGCTGAACGTCGTGCGCTCGATCAGGCCGGCGCTCCAGCCGACCGTGCGGCAGGCCTCGCGCGCCCGCTGCGGATCGAGATCGATGATCACGGGCACGTCGAGACCGGCGACATGCGGCACCTGCGACAGGAACATCGAGCCGAACTTGCCGGCGCCGATGAGTGCGACGCGGACCGGCTTGCCGGCAGCGGCGCGGGTTTGGAGGAGGGCGTGGAGGTTCATTCTGTTATCCGGCTTCAAGGATTGTCGTGTGACATGCAGCTACCAACCCAGTCGTCATGGCCGGGCTTGACCCGGCCATCCATCTCCTCACAAGGCTCGCTCTTGCTCAGAGGATGGATGCCCGGGTCGAGCCCGGGCATGACGACCTCTTTTGTGGCGAGCGGCGCGCCTTACTCCGCCGCCTCGCGATGCGCCCGCGCCAGCTGCAGCAATGCATCGTCCGGCAACGTCTCGATCGGCGTGAAGTCGCGATGCGCGATGTACTCCGGCCTCGTCGGCGTGCGGATGTGGTTCGAGACCGCGTTCAGCGTCAGATACACGATCTTGCGCGGGTAGGGCGTGATGTTGCCGGCGGAGCCGTGCACGAGGTTGCCGTGGAACATCAGCATGCCGCCGGGCTTGCCGGTCGGCGCGACGATGCCGCCGTCGGCGACCAGACGGGTCACCGTCGCCTCGTCCAGTGTCCACAGCGGATAGGAGGTGGTTGCAAGATCGTGCGAGGCCTCGAGATCGCCGGCGTGCTGGCTCTTCGGCACCAGCATCAGGGGGCCGTTGATCGGCATCACCTCGTCGAGGAAGATCGCGATGTTCATCGCGCGCGGCTCCGGCATGCCGTCGTCGCGCTTCCAGGTGCCGTAGTCCTGGTGCCACTGCCAGACATCGCCGGTGAAGGCGGATTTGGCGTTGATCTTGAACTGATGCATGTAGAGCTTCTCGCCGAAGATCTGCTTGATCGGCTCGATCATGCGCGGATGCGCCGCCAGCACGCGAAACGCGTCGTTGTAGAGATGCGCGGCAAAGGCGGTACGCGGCGCGCCGCTCTTCTCGCGCCAGACCTCGGGCCGGTTCGCCGCATAGATCGCCTCGGCCTCGCGGGCGAGGAAGGCGGTCTCCTCCGGACTGAACAGCTCGGGCAAGAACAGCCAGCCCTCGCGGTTGAAAAATGCGATCTGCTCCGCCGTCAGTTTCATGGCGTTCTCCCGTCCTTGTTTCCTCGAAAGCAGGCGCCCGGTCTTTGCGCCGGGCTGCCTCCGTAGCTGAAACTACAGCTTCTTGCCCTGCTCGATCAGCATGCGGGTCATCAAATACAGGCGAGGGACGATGGTCGTCGCGTCGATGTACTCGTTGTGCGCATGGTAGTTGAAGCCGGCGATACCAAAACTCTCGACCACGATGGCCTTGCCGCTGCGATTGGCAAAGCCGGCGTCGGTGGCGCCGCCGGTCATGTCGACCAGCGCCAGCGGCCGCTCCAGCTCGGCATAGATCGCCTGCGCTTCCTTGCCGAGCGCTCGGCCGCGGTCCGACGCGATGAACGGGGGGCGTCCCTTTTCGATCGTGACCCTGACCTCGGTGTCCGGGACCAGATGCGACTTCGTGGTCTCGTCCAGCGCGGCCTGCAGCTTCTCGACGCCGTCGGCCACCGTGAGGCGGACGTCACCGCCGGCACTCGCCTTCTCCGGAATCTGGTTGCGCACGGTGCCAGCCGTCGCCGTGGTCCAGTTGAGCTGAGTGCCGGGAATGGATTTCGCGATGTCCCGCGTCTGCAGCAATTGATGCGAGAGCTCGATGAGCGCGTTGCGGCCACGATCGGGCGCCGCGCCCGCATGCGAGGCGCGGCCCGTCACCTGCAGGGTGGCGGTGGCGGTACCGCTGGCGCCCAGCAGCAGGCTGTCGACCGGCGCGGCCGGCTTCGCCGCGGTGGGCTCGCAGGACAGCACGACGTCATGCTGATCGGCGAGCTCGGCGATCAGCTCGCCCGAGCCGATCGAGCCGACCTCCTCGTCCGGATTGAACACCACCGTCAGCCTGGCGTAATCGCGCCAGCCCATGTCCTTGAGGATTTGCAGGCTGTGCAGGATCACCGCGATGCCGCCCTTGTCGTCGGCGATGCCCGGCCCGTAGATCAGGTCGCCTTCGACATGATAGGGCTCGGTCTTGAGGATGCCGGGCTGATACACCGTGTCCATGTGCGCGATCAGCATCAGCTTGCGGCGGCCGGTGCCCTCGAAGCTGCCGATCACGATGTCGGCGCCGGCGCCGCGCGTGGTCTTGCGCCGCTCCGTGGAGGCGCCGAGCGCCTTGAGCCGGCCTTCGACGAGGTCGGCCATTTTCTTGAGGCCCTCGACATCGCCCGAGCCGGACTCGATCAGCACCATCTCGCGCAAGCTATCGATCACCGCCGGCTTGGCCTGCTCGGCAGCGGCCTTGATCTTGTCGTCGGGCGCGGCGTGTGCGGCAGGAATAATGGCTGCACTCGCCAGCAGGACGAGGGCGGCGAGGCGGGAGGTCGAAAGCGTCATCCGGGGTCCTTGTCGTCTTGGGCTCGCGGCGGGCCTCGCCCGCTCGCGTCTGCGGACATTGGCAGAATCCGGGTGGATCGCAACAATCTCCAAGCCTAATTTGACCGGCAGATGATACGGGGCAGAGCGACGATGGAGCCCGCCATGACGGATCAAATCATGTCAGACCGATTCATGTCAGACCAGAGCTACGCCATGTTCGACACCGCGATCGGCACTTGCGCGATCGCCTGGGGCCCGCGCGGCATCAACGCGGTGCAGCTGCCGATGGGCGGCGCGGCGCAGATCCGCACCCGGATGCAGCAGCGCTACGCCGGCATCGGCGAGGCTGAGCCGCCGCAGCATGTGCAGCGCGTCATCAGCCGCATCACGGCGCTGCTGGCCGGAGAGCCCGATGACCTCAGCGACATCGAGCTCGACCTCGACGGCGTCAGCGCGTTCCAGCGTGGCGTCTACGAGATCGCGCGCCGGATCCCGCCGGGGCAGACCTTGACCTATGGCGACATCGCCAAGCAGCTCGGCGGCGTCGCGCTGTCGCGCGAGGTCGGCCAGGCGCTGGGGCGCAATCCGTGCCCGATCGTGGTGCCGTGCCATCGCGTGCTCGCGGCGGGCAACAAGCCGGGCGGCTTCTCCGCCAATGGCGGCGTCGACACCAAGCTGAAGATGCTGGCGATCGAGGGCGCGGCAGTGAACCATACGCCGAGCCTGTTCGATTGAGCCCAGCGGCCCTAGCCTCGACAGACATCGTCATCGCCCGCGAAGGCGGGTGACCCGGTATGCCGCCAACACTATTTGCCGAGAACTCACGGCGGACTGGATGCCCGCCTTCGCGGGGCACGACGCCTGTCGCTTTAAACCGCCTCGCAGGCGAAGCCGTTGCCGTTGCGCGTGATGCGGCCGGCGGACGGCGACGGGAAATGCGCCGTGCAGCACAGCGTCGGCGTATCGCAGTAGCGATCGAGAAAGCCGCGCCGCGTCACCGCGGCCTGCTTGGGATCGACGTCGAACTTCGGCGACAGCTCGGGATAAGCGAGCTGCAGCGGCGAGTGGATCAGGTCGCCGGCGAACACCGCCTCGTCCCTGGCCTTGCCGATGGCGACCGCGACATGGCCGGGCGTATGCCCTGGGGTCGGCAGCAGCCGGACATGGTCACCGATGACGAAGCCGTCGCTGACGATGTCGGCGCGCTGCGCCTCGACCACCGGCAGCACGCTGTCGGCGAAGGCAGGCACCTCCGCCTTGTCGTTCTGCGCGACCCAATAGTCGTATTCGGCCTGGGCGAACACGTAGCGCGCGTTGGGAAAGGTCGGCACCCAGCGGCCGTTGTCGAGCCGCGTGTTCCAGCCGACGTGATCGGTGTGCAGATGCGTGCACATCACGACATCGATGTCGTCGACCGAGATGCCGGCGGCCGCGAGCGCCCGCATGTAGCTGTCGTCGGTCTTCATGTTCCAGACCGGCCGGGCGCGCGGCTTGTCGTTGCCGATGCAGCTGTCGATCAGGATGGTGTGGTGAGGCGTCTTCACCACATAGGACTGAACGCACAGCATCAGCGTATCCTGCGCGTCGAGCGCACGCGCGGCCTGCAGCGCGCTGCGCTCCGCCGCGAGCATGTCCGGCGTCAGCGCAGGAAAGACGTCCTGTGCAGGCAGAAACGGGCCTTCCTGC
>NZ_CAFJ01000199.1 GCF_000239795.1 Bradyrhizobium sp. STM 3809
ATTTCTTTTCTCAGGCGGGCCATGGGTGAGGCCCTCACCCGGCATTCCCTGCGCCCTCTGCATGCTCGCGAGGGACGAACTGATTGCATGACTCGGGCCGTGCTGGCCGCGAGGTTGCGCGCGCATGTCGCCTGGCTTTGAGCGATCTCCGCTGTTTGAACCGTGAATCCGCTCCACCCCCGCTGTCGTCCCGGACAAGCCGCGACGCGCGCAGCGCATCGCGGCGCCGATCCGGGACCCATACGCCGCGGCCGATGCCGTTTGCGAGATGCCAACGACGAGCCTGCCTCAAACGTCTCCCTGTGGTTATGGATCCCGGCATTCGCCGGGATGACGATGGAGGTTGTCGTCGCGCTGCTCAATGCAGCGCGCTGATCTCACCGATCTGCCGTAGGGTGGGCAAAGGCGCCTGGGTGGTGCGCGTGGCGGATGACGGTCTCGCGCGCCGTGCCCACCGCCCTTGTTGCGCGAAGAACGGGGGCACGCGCCGCCTTCGGCGGCCCTTTGCCCACCCTACGAAGCTGTGCCCACCCTGCGAAACGCGAACTAATACGCCTGCTTGGCGTCCGCTTCCTCGCTGGTCTGGATCAAATCCAGGCTCGCCTCGATCTTGCCGATCAGGCGGTCGAACAGCTTGCGCTCCTCCGCCGACAGGCACGCCATGATCTCGCGCTCGCGCTGCTGCAGCCGCGGGATCAGCTCCTCATACAGCGTCTTGCCCTTGCGCGTCAGCCGCAGCCGGAATTCGCGGCGGTCGTCGGCGTTCTCCACCCGCTCGATCAGCCGCCGCTCCAGCAGCGACGTCACCGCGCGGCTGATGGTCGATTTGTGCGTGCGGGTGCAGGCTGCGACATATTGCGCGCTGCAGGCGTCGCGGCGGAAGCCGAGCGTCGCCAGCACGCGCCATTCTGGAATGTCGAGCCCGTAGCGCTCGCGGTAGTCGCTGGCGAGCGCGGCGCTGACCTCGGCGGCCAGGCGGTTGAGCCGGAACGGCGCGAATTTGAACAGGTCGAGCCGCTCGTCGCCCTGTGGCAGCGCGGCATGCGGCTCGCCGTCGGCGGGTTTGGCCCGCCGCCTGGACGCCGCGGGGGATGTGGTCGCCACGTTCGCGCTCCGATTTTTTTGAGTTGACGCGGCCGAGGCCGTCAGCTTTAGAATAGTTGCAGGTGAGACTATCTGGCAAGTCGGTCGTCTGGCAATTCAGTCGTCGGGCAAATCAGCCGCAGGCCTCACCCGAGGAAATGTCGGTCGCTTCCATTCCAAGAAACCATAAGGCGAGCAAGCCATGGTGCAGACCAATCCGGGGCAGGGCGCGAGCCCAGCGAAGGTGCAGTTCGGCTATATCAGGCACGGCGATCAGGATCACGCGGCGCCGGTCGCACATGCCGTTGTTGTGGTGGGCGCCGGTCCCGTCGGCCTGTCCTTCGCGATCGATCTGGCGCAGCGCGGCCATGCCGTCGTCGTGCTCGATGACGCCGATCGCATCGGCGAAGGCTCGCGCGCGATCTGCTTCTCCAAGCGCTCGCTGGATTACTGGGATCGGCTCGGCGTCGGCGACCGCATGGTCGAGAAGGGCGTGGTGTGGAACGTCGGCCGCATCTTCCACGGTCCGTCGGAGCTTTATCAGTTCGACCTGCTGCCCGAACCCGGTCACAAGCGCCCGGCCTTCATCAACCTGCAGCAGTTCTACGCCGAGGCCTATCTTGTCGACCGCGTCAGTGCGCTGCCGTCGATCTCGCTGCGCTGGCGCAACAAGGTGACCGCGCTGGAACAGCGCAATGACGGTGCGGTGCTGACGATCGAGACGCCGGATGGCCCCTACCGCCTGTCGGCGCAATATGTGATCGCCTGCGACGGTGCGCGCTCGTCGCTGCGAAGCATGGTTGGCGCCGGCTTCTCCGGAAAGGTGTTCGAGGATCAGTTCCTGATCGCCGACGTCAAGATGACCGCCGCGTTCCCGACCGAGCGCTGGTTCTGGTTCGACCCGCCATTCCATGCCGGACGCTCGGCCCTGCTGCATCGCCAGCCCGACGACGTCTGGCGCATCGACCTGCAGCTCACGCCGGACTGCGATCCCCAGGTCGAGAAGAAGCCGGAGAACGTGCGGCCGCGCATCGCGCGCATGCTCGGCCACGACAAGTTCGAGTTCGAATGGATCTCGCTCTACAAGTTCCAGTGCCGCCGCATGGAGCGCTTCATCCATGGCCGGGTAATCTTCGCCGGCGATTCCGCGCACCAGGTGTCGCCGTTCGGCGCGCGCGGCGCCAATTCCGGGCTGGAGGATGCGGAGAACCTGTCCTGGAAGCTCGATCGCGTGCTGCGCGGGACGTCGCCGTCCGATTTGCTCGAGACCTATCACATCGAGCGCAGCGCCGCGGCCGACGAGAACATTCGCGAATCCACCCGCGCCACTGACTTCATGGCGCCGGTGAGCGCACAGGAGGCGCGTTTGCGCAAGGCGGTCCTGGCGCTCGCCAAGGAGACCGAGTTCGGCAAGCGCATGGTCAATGGCGGCCGGCTCTCGGTGCCATCGGTCTACGAGACGCCGCTGTCGACCGCCGATGCCGAAGCGTGGGCGAGCGGGCCTTGCCCGGGCACCTCGTTGCTCGATGCGCCGCTGAAGGCCGCCGACGGACGGCACCTTCATCTCACTGACGCGTTCAATGCCGAGGGCCGGCGCTTCACCGTGCTGTCGTTTGCCAATGGCACGGCGGTCGACGCACCCGGCGAGGTCGGTGTCATCAGGATCGGTGGCGACGGTTTCGCGGATGCGGAAGGCTTCGCCGGCCAGCGCTACGGCGCCGAGCCCGGCACGGCCTATCTGCTCCGCCCGGACGGCTATGTCGCCGCGCGGTTCCGGCATCCGACGCGGGAGACCATCGCCGCGGCCGTGGCGCGCGCCGCCGGACTGAACTGAAGGAGCTGGTGATGGCCCTCTCGACCGCCTCCAACTTCGCCAAGCCCGATGACGCCTTCCGTGCCATCGTCGAGGCGCATCGCGGCCTCTCGGACAAGGACAGCGCCGATCTCGATGCGGCGCTGGTCCTGATCCTCGCCAATCACATCGGCGACATCACCGTGTTGCGCGAGGCGATCACGCTCGCGAAGCGGCGCATGATCGACACCAGCCAGCAACAGCAACAACAGCAGCAATAGCTGCCGACACAGGGAATGAACTGATGGCGAAAGGTTTCGCATCCACCACCGACATGGCCGAGAAGAAGGTCACCTTCTCCGAGATCGGGCCCGATCTCTATGCCTTCACGGCGGAGGGCGATCCGAACTCGGCCGTGATCGTCGGTGATGACGGCTGCATCGTGTTCGACGCGCAGGCGACGCCGGCGATGGCCAACAAGGTCATCGAACGCGTCAAGACCGTGACCGACAAGCCGATCAAATATGTCGTGCTGTCGCATTATCACGCCGTGCGCGTGCTCGGCGCCTCCGCCTATCACGCGCAGGGAATCGTCGCCTCGCAGGAGACGCACCGGCTGATCGTCGAGCGCGGCCAGCAGGACTGGGATTCGGAGTATGGCCGCTTCCCGCGGCTGTTCCAGGACGCGCAGAGCATTCCCGGCCTGACCTGGCCGACCCTGACCTTCGAGGGCGAGATGACCATCCATCTCGGCAAGCGCGAGGTGCAGCTGATCCAGCTCGGCGCGGGCCACACCTCCGGCGACATCGTCGCCTGGGTGCCGGACGCCGAGGTGATGTTCTCCGGCGACCTCATCGAGTATCACTCCGCCTGCTATTGCGGCGACGCCTATTTGCGCGAATGGCCGTCGACCCTGAACGAGATCCGCGACTTCAATCCCAAGGCGATCGCGCCCGGCCGCGGTGATGCGCTGAAGGGCGAGGCCACCGTGCGCGAGGCGATCGCGATGACCCGCGATTTCGTCTCGTCGCTGTATGGCGCGGCCGAGATCTCGGTCGCCAAGGGCCGCAGCCTGAAGGAGTCGATGGCCGCAACGCGCGAGGTCATGGATCCCAAGTTCTCGAGCTTCGCCATCTACGAGCACTGCCTGCCGTTCAACGTGTCGCGCGCCTATGACGAGGCCAGCGGCATCGACGATCCCGTGATCTGGACCGCCGAGCGCGACCGCGAGATGTGGGCCCGCCTGCAAGGAGAAGGATGATGAACGTCAACACATCGCCTGACCAGCTCAGCCGTGCGACGGGCCAGGTCACGCCCGGCTACATGTCCGGCTTCGGCAATTCGTTCGAGACCGAGGCGCTGCCGGGCGCGCTGCCTCTGGGGCGCAACTCGCCGCAGCGCTGCGCCTACGGGCTCTACGCGGAGCAATTGTCCGGCTCGCCGTTCACCGCGCCGCGCGGCTCCAACGAGCGCTCCTGGCTGTACCGCATCCGGCCCTCGGTGAAGCACTCCGGCCGCTTCGCCAAGGTCGACGCCGGGCTGTGGCGCACCGCGCCGTGCCACGAGCAGGAGATCACGGTGCAGCAGCTGCGCTGGGATCCGACGCCGATGCCGGCGGGCGAGGTGACGTTCCTGCAGGGCGTGCAGACGATGACGACGGCGGGCGATGCGGCGACGCAGGCTGGCATGGCCGCGCATGTCTACGTCATCACCAAGTCGATGGTCGACCAGCACTTCTACAATGCCGATGGCGAGCTGATGTTCGTGCTGCAGCAGGGGCGCCTGCTGTTCGTCACCGAGTTCGGCCGCATCGATGCCGAGCCCGGCGAGATCGTCGTGATTCCGCGCGGCGTGAAGTTCCGGGTCGAGATCCCCGCCGGCCCGGCGCGCGGTTATCTCTGCGAGAACTATGGCGGCGCGTTCACCCTGCCGGAGCGCGGCCCGATCGGCGCCAACTGCCTCGCCAATGCCCGCGACTTCCTGACGCCGGTCGCGTCCTACGAGGACAAGGACACGCCGACCGAGCTCTACGTGAAGTGGGGCGGCGCGCTGTTCAAGACCGAGCTGAAGCATTCGCCGATCGACGTCGTCGCCTGGCACGGCAATTACGCGCCCTACAAATACGACCTCCGCACCTTCTCGCCGGTCGGCGCCATCGGCTTCGATCATCCGGATCCGTCGATCTTCACGGTGCTGACCTCGCCGTCGGAGACCGCCGGCACCGCCAACATCGATTTCGTGATCTTCCCCGAGCGCTGGATGGTGGCCGACAACACCTTCCGCCCGCCCTGGTATCACATGAACATCATGTCGGAGTTCATGGGCCTGATCTACGGCGTCTATGACGCCAAGCCGCAGGGTTTTGTGCCCGGCGGCATGTCCCTGCACAATTGCATGCTGCCGCACGGCCCGGACCGCGAAGCCTTCGAACACGCCAGCAACGGCGAGCTGAAGCCGGTGAAGCTGACGGGCACCATGGCCTTCATGTTCGAGACCCGCTTCCCGCAGCGGATCACCAAGCACGCAGCGGAGTCCGGCACCCTGCAGCCGGACTACGCCGATTGCTGGAACGGATTGGAAAAGCGCTTCGATCCGAACCGGCCTTGACCACCACCTCCGCCGTCATTCCGGGGCGCCGCGAAAGCGGCGAGCCCGGAATCCATAACCACGATCGGTCGTGTGGATGAAAAGCTGAGCCACAACCACCTCGCCTCACACGTCGTCCTGTGGCTATGGATTCCGGGCTCGGCCCTGCGGGCCGCCCCGGAATGACAGCGTGAGGCGTGACGCGAATTCAGGAACACACCGTGCCCCACCCCAACGATCCCTCGCTCCGCTCCTTCATCCCGGTCGATCCGTCGTCCGATTTCCCGATCCAGAACCTGCCCTATGGCGTGTTCTCGGCAGCGGACTCGTCGAAGCCCCGCGTCGGCGTCGCGATCGGCGAGTTCGTGCTCGACCTCGCCGTGCTCGAGGACGAAGGCCTGCTCGACCTGTCGCCGGCCTACGAGGTGTTCGCGCAACCCTCGCTCAATGCCTTCATGGCGCTCGGCCCCGCCGTGTGGTCGAGGACGCGCGCGGCGATCAGCGCGTTGTTGCGCGAGGACAATCCGCGGCTTCGCGACGACAAGCCGCTGCGCGGCCGCGCGCTGCTGCCGCGCCAGGACGTGACGTTGCATCTGCCGTTCCGCGTCGCCGGCTACACCGATTTCTACTCGTCGAAGGAGCACGCCACCAATGTCGGCGTGATGTTCCGCGGCAAGGACAATGCGCTGCAGCCGAACTGGCTGCACATGCCGATCGGCTACAACGGCCGCGCCTCGACGGTGGTCGTGTCCGGCACGAACGTGCGCCGGCCGCGCGGCCAGCTCAAGCCGCCGAGCGCCGACGTGCCGAGCTTCGGGCCATGCAAGCGGCTCGACTTCGAGCTGGAGATGGGCGTCGTCATCGGCCAGCCCTCGCGTCTCGGCGAGATGCTGACCGAGGCGCAGGCGGAAGCGATGATCTTCGGCTTCGTGCTGCTCAACGACTGGAGCGCGCGCGACATCCAGCAATGGGAATACGTCCCGCTCGGCCCGTTCCAGGCCAAGGCGTTCGCGACGTCGATCAGCCCGTGGGTCGTCACGCGGGAGGCGCTGGAGCCGTTCCGTATCGCGGGGCCGGTGCAGGACCCGGTTCCGCTGTCATACCTGCAGCAGAAGAATGCGCAGAACTACGATCTCGCGCTCGATGTCGGCCTGCGTGCCGCAGGCAGCAACAACGCCCAGAGCATCTGCCGGACCAACTTCAAATACATGTACTGGTCGAGCGTCCAGCAGCTGATGCACCATGCGTCCTCCGGCTGCGCCATGAGCGTCGGTGATCTCCTCGGCAGCGGCACCATCTCCGGCCCGGAGAAGCACCAGCGCGGCAGCCTGCTCGAGATCAGCTGGAACGGCACCGAGCCGATCGAACTCGACGGCGGCGTCAAGCGCTCGTTCCTGGAAGACGGCGACTCGCTCGTCATGCGCGGCTGGTGCCAGGGCAACGGCTATCGCGTCGGCTTCGGCGACGTGGAGGGCACGATCGTTGCGGCGGACTAGCCACCCGACTCGCCGCCGTCATTTCGGGGCGCGCGCAGCGCGAGCCCGGACTCCATACTCACAGGCGGACCTGTCGTGCGACCTGCTCGTGGCTATGCATTCCATCCGCAGGTTGAGTCATGGTTATGGATTCCGGGCTCGGCCGTGCGGGCCGCTCCGGAATGACGAGAGGAAACATCAGCGGTTCTCCGGCGCCACATCCTTCACGCCAACCACAAAGGCCGCGACGTCCTCGGCCGCGAATTTCAGATGCACGCGCTTGTCCGACGGCACTTGCTTCACCGTGCAGACACCAGGGCGCCATTCCCGCGCCGGCCGGATCGGGCGCGGCGCAAAGCCGCCGCCGCAGTTCGGGCAGACGTTGGATAGCTTCGTCTCCACGCAATCTGCGCAGAACGTGCATTCATACGAACAGATCCGCGCGTCCGTCGCGGACGGCGGCAGATCCTTGTCGCAATACTCGCAGTTGGGGCGAAGCTGCAGCGCCATGGTGGTCTCGCAAAATTTGGAGCGCGGCGACTGTCGCAAAAGCCCGCGTGGGGGTGAATGCCGAAGTTCCCTCGATTCGCGCCATGCCGTCAGCTCGTCGGCAGCGACGCCAGCGGCAGCTTCGCGCTCTCCTTCAGCCGGTCGAGCACAATCGAGGAGCGCACATGGGCGACGCTCTGATGCGGCATCAGCACATTGTTGACGATGTCGGACAGGCTCTTGAGGTCGCGCAGCACGACCTTGAGCAGGTAGTCGGAGTCGCCGGTCAGCGCATAGGCGTCCTGGATCTCGTCGACACGGTTGACCAGCGCGCGAAACTTCTGGGCATTGTCGGGCGAGTGGGTGGCCAGGGTGATCTGGATGAAGGCGATCAGCTCGAAGCCGAGCGCCTGGCTCGCGAGCTGGGCGCGGTAGCCGGCGATGACGCCGTCTTCCTCCAGCCGCATCCGGCGACGCGAGCATTGCGAGGCGGAGAGGCCGGCGAGATCGGCCAACTCCTGGTTGGTCAGCCGGCCATCGTCCTGCAGCGCGGCCAGGATGCGGAGATCGAAGCTGTCGACCAAAATCATGCGCCATTTCCTTTAAGCATGCACGGATCGTGCATATCCGGGCGAAAATGACAATGGTTTGCATGCTCCATGCGTCGAATCCGGGCGATGATCTCCGGGTCAAGCTGAAGGAGCTGCCACCCATGGGTCCGTTTCCGCACGATGCGCCGCCTGCCACCATCTCCGCCGAGAACCCGATGGGCACCGACGGCTTCGAGTTCGTCGAATATGCCCACCCCGACGCCGGGCAGTTGCACGCGCTTTTCGGGCTGATGGGCTTTACCGCCGTCGCGCGCCACAAGACCAAGGCGATCACGCTGTACCGCCAGGGCGACATCAACTACCTCGTCAACGAGGAGCCGGGCAGCCACGGCCACGACTTCGTCGCCGCGCACGGCCCGTGCGCGCCATCGATGGCGTTCCGGGTGGTCGACGCCAGGAAGGCCTATGCAAGGGCAATCGCGCTCGGTGCCGAACCCGCCGATCTGCCTGCACAGCAGAAGACGCTTGACGTGCCCGCGCTCAAGGGGATCGGCGGCAGCCTGCTGTATCTGGTCGATCGCTACGGCGCCAAGGGCGCGGCCTATGACCTCGAATTCGACTGGATCGGCGCGCGCGACCCGCGCCCGGCGGGCTCCGGGCTGTACTATATCGATCACCTCACTCACAACGTCCATCGCGGCCGCATGGACGTCTGGGCCGGCTTCTACGAGAAGCTGTTCAACTTCCGCCAGATCCGCTTCTTCGACATCGAGGGCCGCGCCTCCGGCCTGTTCTCGCGCGCGCTGACCAGTCCGGACGGCAAGATCCGGATTCCGATCAATGAGGATGCCGGCGACTCCGGCCAGATCGAGGAATATCTCAAGACCTACCGCGGCGAGGGTATCCAGCACATCGCCTGCGGCGCACGCGACATCTACGCGACCGTCGAGGGCCTGCGCAGCGCTGGCCTTCCCTTCATGCCGTCACCGCCCGACACCTATTTCGAGCGCATCGATCACAGGCTGCCGCGGCACGGCGAGGACGTCGCGCGGCTGAAGCGGAACGGCATCCTGATCGACGGCGAGGGCGTCGTCGATGGCGGCCATACCAAGGTGCTGCTGCAAATCTTCTCGGCCAATGCGATCGGCCCGATCTTCTTCGAGTTCATCCAGCGCAAGGGCGACGACGGCTTCGGCGAAGGCAACTTCAAGGCGCTGTTCGAATCGATCGAGGAAGACCAGATCCGCCGCGGCGTGCTGAAGGTCGAGGCGGCGGAGTAGGGGAAGTCGGTTTGCTCGTCATTGCGAGGAGCAAAGCGACGAAGCAATCCAGAGTCCCGCCCTGGCCCTGGATTGCGTCGCTTCGCTCGCAATGACGGTGGGTGCAAGCGGCACACTGCCGCGCCACAAACAGCGTCGTCCCGGCCTTGAGCCGGGACCCATACCGCGTGATGTCTCAGCAGGGCACGGTGGCAGACGATCTTTGCCTCACCACGGACGGTGGCTATGGATCCCGGCGTTCGCCGGGATGACACCGTGGTTTGGCGCGAGCGTCGTCAACTCATTTCCGATCGGATGGATGAGGCGTGCGGTCGGCACCCACGAGACGATGAGCTTACCGCCCTGCCTTCCACGCATTCACCAGCGTCCCGATCTCGGCGACCTGCGGCTCGCGGATGGTCGAGGGTGTGCGCGAGAACCGCGGTGCGGGCGCGGGCTGCGTGACGCCGTGGCGCTCGACGAAGACGCCGCGGGCGGCCATGTGGGCGTGCTTGGGCGCCTCCGACATCGTCAGCACCGGCGCGAAGCAGATGTCGGTGCCTTCCATGATCGCGCACCATTCCTCGCGCGTCTTGCTCTTGAACACCGCGACCAGCTTCTCCTTCAGCGCCGGCCAGGCGCGCGGGTCCATCTGCGCCTCGAAGGCGGGATCGCTGAGGCCGGCGTGCTGGCGCAGCAGCGCGTAGAATTGCGGCTCGATCGAACCGATCGAGATGAAGTTGCCGCAGGCGCATTCATAGACGCCGTAGAAATGCGCGCCGCCATCGAGGAAGTTGCGCTCGCGCCCCTCGGTCCAGCGGCCCATCGCGGTGAGGTCGAAGAACATCGCGAGCAGCGAGGCGGCGCCGTCGCACATCGCGGTGTCCACCACCTGGCCCTTGCCGGACTTCGATGCTTCCAGCAGCGCGGCGAGCACGCCGACGACGAGATACAAGGCACCGCCGCCGAAATCGCCGACCAGATTGAGCGGCGGCACCGGGCGTTCCTTCGGCCCGATCGCGGCCAGCGCGCCGGTGATGGAAATGTAGTTGATATCGTGGCCGGCGGCATGCGCCAGCGGTCCTTCCTGGCCCCAGCCGGTCATGCGTCCGTAGACCAGCCTTGGATTGCGCGCGAGCACGACATCGGGGCCGAGCCCGAGCCGTTCCATCACGCCGGGGCGGAAACCTTCGATGAGCGCATCGGCGCCCGCGAGCAGATCGAGCACGTCGGCTATGACGGCTTTGTCCTTGAGATCGAGCTCGATCACCGTGCGGCCGCGGCCGGCGACCGACTTCATATTCTTGCGCGCGCCGACGCGATCGAGCGTCACCACCTCCGCGCCCATGTCCGCCAGCAGCATGCAGGCGAACGGTCCCGGTCCGATGCCGGCGAACTCGACGATGCGGAAACCTGCGAGCGGGCCGGTGGCGCGGGTCTGGTTGTGAGGAGCGGTCTTGTCGAGCACGTCGTTGTGTCCTTCGTTGTGTCCTTGGGCGTCGCGCGTCTTGTCGCTTGCGTTTCCTGATCCCTCGATTGTCCCGCGTGCATCAAATCAACGCAAGGGCGCCGTATGCCGCAAAGCAAAACGGCGCGCATTGCTGCGCGCCGTGGAATTTGTCGTACCGTTGCGCGGAATGATCCGCGTCGGACATTCAGCCCGCGGCTTGCACCGCGCGCTGCGCCATCACCTTCACCAGATTGGCGCGGTAATCGGCCGAGCCGTGGATGTCGCTGAGCAGGCCCGCCGCCGACACGCTGACGCCGTCGAGCGCCGATGCCGACCAATTCGCCTTCAGCGCCGCCTCGATCGCCGGCACCCGCATCACCCCGCTCTGCGAGGCGCCGGTGGCGGCGGCACGGACGTCGCCGCTCTTCGTCTTGGTGACGAACACGCCGGTGAGCGCGAAGCGTGAGGCCGGATGGCGCATCTTGGCGTAGCCGGCCTTCTCCGGCACCGGGAACGCCACCTCGGTGATGATCTCGCCGTCCTCGAGCGCCGTCGTGAACAAGCCCTTGAAGAAATCGTCCGCCGAGATCGACCGCTTGTTGGTCTTCACGGTGGCGCCGAGCGAGACCAGCGCTGCGGGGAAGTCCGCCGCCGGATCGTTGTTGGCGATCGAGCCGCCGATCGTGCCGCGCGAGCGCACGGCGGGATCGCCGAGCACCGAGGTGAGATGGGCGATCGCGGGGATCGCCTTCTTCACATCGGCACTGGTCATGATGTCGTAGTACGTGGTCGCCGCCTTGATCACGAGCGTGTCGCCCGAGAGCTGCACGCCGATCAGGTCCTTGATCTTGCCGATGTCGATGACATCGGACGGCGAGGCGAGGCGCTGCTTCATGACCGGGATCAATGTGTGACCACCGGCGAGGAATTTCGCCTCGCTGCCCTTGGAGAACAAAGCTGCGGCCTCGTCGACCGAGGAGGCGCGATGATAGGTCGTCTCGTACATGGTTGCTCCTCCCGTTCGATCAGGCGTTGCCGTGGATCGCGTGCCAGACGCGGTCCGGGGTCGCCGGCATTTCCAGCTTGTTGTTGCCGATCGCATCCGTGATCGCGTTGATCACGGCCGCCGAGGCACCGATCGCGCCGGCCTCGCCGCAGCCCTTCACGCCGAGCGGATTGCCCGGGCAGAAGGTCGTGGTGTGGCTCAGCTTGAACGACGGCACGTCGTCGGCCCTGGGCATCGCATAGTCCATGAAGGACGCCGTGACCGGCTGGCCGTTGCCGTCATAGACGGCGTGCTCCAGCAGCGCCTGGCCGATGCCCTGGACGAGACCGCCATGGACCTGGCCCTCGACGATCATCGGGTTGATCAGCCGGCCGAAATCGTCCGCCGCGACGAAGTTGACGAACGACGTCTTGCCGGTGGCCTGGTCGACCTCGAGCTCGCAGATGTAGGTGCCGGCCGGGAAGGTGAAGTTGGTCGGATCGTAGAAGGCGCTCTCCTTCAATCCGGGCTCCATCCCGTCAGGCAGATTGTGCGCGGTGTAGGCGGCGAGCGCGACCATCGGCAGCGCGATCGACTTGTCGGTGCCGGTCACCTTGAACTCGCCGTTCTCGATGACGATGTCGCCTTCCGACGCCTCGAGCGCATGGGCCGCGATCTTCTTGGCCTTGGCCTCGACCTTCTCCATCGCCTTCAGGATGGCGGTCAGACCGACGGCCGCCGAGCGCGAGCCGTAGGTGCCCATGCCGAACTGCACCTTGTCGGTGTCGCCATGGACGATCGAGACCTGGCTGATCGGCACGCCCAGGCGGTCCGCGATCAGCTGACAGAAGGTGGTCTCGTGGCCCTGGCCGTGGCTGTGCGAGCCGGTGAGCACCTCGATGGTGCCGACCGGGTTGACGCGGATCTCAGCCGATTCCCACAGACCGACGCCGGCGCCGAGGCTGCCGACCGCCTTCGAGGGCGCGATGCCGCAGGCCTCGATGTAGCAGGAGAAGCCGATGCCGCGCAGCTTGCCCTGCGCCTTGGCGGCGGCCTTGCGGCCTGCGAAGCCGGCATAGTCGATCGCCTTCAGCGCCGCGTCGAGCGAGGCGTTGAAGTCGCCGGTGTCGTAGGCCATGATCACCGGGGTCTGGTGCGGGAACTGGGTGATGAAGTTCTTCCGCCGCAGCTCCGCCGGGTCGACCTTGAACTGGCGCGCGGCGGTCTCGACCAGCCGCTCCAGCAGATAGCTCGCCTCGGGACGGCCCGCGCCGCGATAGGCGTCGACTGGCGTGGTGTTGGTGTAGACGCCCATCACCTCCGCGTAGATCGCCGGGATGTTGTACTGGCCCGACAGCAGGGTCGCGTACAGATAGGTCGGCACCGACGACGAGAACAGCGACATGTAGGCGCCGAAATTGGCGTGGGTCTTGACCCGCAGGCCGAGCATCTTGTGGTCGGCGTCGAACGCCATCTCGGCCTTGGAGATGTGGTCGCGGCCATGCGCGTCGGTCAGGAACGCCTCGGTGCGGTCGCCGGTCCACTTCACCGGACGGCCGACCTTCTTGGAGGCCCACAGCGCCACCATCTCTTCCGGATAGATGAAGATCTTGGAGCCGAAGCCGCCGCCGACGTCGGGCGCGATCACGCGCAGCTTGTGCTCGGGCGCGATGTTGTAGAACGCCGACAGCACGAGGCGGGCGACATGCGGGTTCTGCGACGTCGTGTAGAGCGTGAAGTGCTCCTCGGCGGCGTCATAGTCGGCGATCGCCGCGCGCGGCTCCATCGCGTTCGGCGCGAGCCGGTTGTTGGTCAGCTCCAGGCTGACGACGTGAGCGGCCTTGGAGAAGGCGGCGCTGACCGCGGCCTCGTCGCCGATGTGCCAGTCATAGACGACGTTTCCGGGAGCCTCCGGATGCAGCTGGGGCGCGCCGGGCTTCAGCGCGGACGGCATGTCGGCCACCGCCGGCAGCTCCTCATACTCGACGACCACGGCCTCGGCGGCGTCACGCGCGAGGTTCTTGCTGTCGGCGATCACGACGGCGACGGCCTGGCCGACGAAGCGCACGGTCTCCGGCGCCATCGCCGGCCATGCACCCATCTTCATCGGCGAGCCGTCCTTGGAGGTGATGGCCCAGCCGCAGATCAGGTTGCCGACCTTGTCGTCGACGATCTGCTTGCCGGTCAGCACCGCGACCACGCCCGGAATCGCCTCGGCGGCCGAAGCATCGATGCTCTTGACCTTGGCGTGCGCGTGCGGGCTGCGGATGAAATGGGCATAGGTCATGCCCACCAGCTTGATGTCGTCGACATACCGGCCCTTGCCGGTGATGAAACGCTTGTCCTCCTTGCGGACGACGCTTGCGCCAATGCCTTCCATACCCATGCGAATCTCTCCCCTACCGGAGTTTGTTGTCCCGCCGCGGCCATCGCGCGCAGCGGTCGTGGTCTCGGTATTTGATTGAAGGACGTCGAAAGCCGGACGGCCGCCGCTATTCGGCGGCCTGGGCGACCTTCATCCGGCCGGCGGCGTCGAGCACGGCCTTGACGATGTTGTGATAGCCGGTGCAGCGGCAGATGTTGCCTTCCAGCTCCTCGCGCACCGTGGCCTCGTCGAGCGCGCCTCCGTGGCGGTGCACAATATCGATGGCGGACATGATCATGCCCGGGGTGCAATAGCCGCATTGCAGGCCGTGATTGTCGCGGAAAGCCGCCTGCATCGGGTGCAACTCGTCGCCCTTGGCAATGCCTTCGATGGTGGTGACATTGGCGCCGGCGGCCTGGCCGGCCAGCACGGTGCAGGATTTCACGGCCCGGCCGTCGATATGGACGACGCAGGCGCCGCATTGGCTGGTGTCACAGCCGACATGGGTGCCGGTGAGATTGAGATGATCCCGCAACAGGTGCACGAGCAGGGTGCGATCCTCGACCTCAGCCGAGACCGCCTTGCCGTTCACTGTCAATTTGACTGTCGACACGAGTAACCTCCCGATGAATTATTCTTATTCCGATTAGAAACAGCGCCCTCAGGACTTTGCAACTCGAATTTTCGTCTAGGGCGTCATTGCGACGTCTTGCGCGCGGCATCGGCGATTCGGTCGCATCTGGCACGCGGCGGCGAGCGGCCTCGGCAACGGCGTGACGCCGACTGCGGCGGCGTACGCCGACTGCAGGCTGCATGCCAATTGCTTCCATTTACCGCCCCTTAGCCATTGTGACGTAGTTTTGATCACGGTCTGGTGCGCTGGCGGCCGGTGCCGGTTCGCTTCGCTCATGTAAAGAACGGCGTGTCGGGGGTGGGAATGTCTGCGCAATTTGCGCCGCGGTCGCGGCGTGGCAATTTTCTGACCCTGCGTTTCCGCGCCAAGATCTTTCTTGGTTTCGCGATCGTGCTGGCCCTCTCCGCCGCCGGCATCGGCTTCGCCTATGTCGGGTTCGAGAAGGTCGCCGCCGCCGTCGCCGCCTATCGGATGAGCGTCGCCGAGGCCGACGCGGCCAGGACCATCGATCGCGAGCTCGTCTCCTATCAAGCGCTCGTCCGCTATTTTGCCATGACCGGCAAGCCGGAAGACGAGGCAGCCGCGATGGCGGCCCAGCAGTCCGTCCAGGCGGCGATCGACAAGTCGATGGCGGCGACGAGCGCGGCAGACCGCCAGGCCCAGCTCGGCAAGCTGCAAACGCAATTTCAGACTTTCACCAAGATCTTCTCGGACATCGTCACCTTGACCCACGACAACGCCAAGCTGGCGACCGACCAGATCGGGATCGTGGGCAACAAGATCCGCTTCAAGTTCGACGACCTGGCCGATACGGCGGCGCTGGCGGGGCTCCCGACGGTGCAGACCACCGCCAAGGATCTGACCGGTCAGTACCTCACCGCCTCCGCCCTGGTCGGTACCTTCCTGGCCAAGCCGGACCCGAGGACGGCTGACGGCGCCATCGCCCGGACCCGTTTCCTCGAGACGTCGCTGGTCACCATTTACGCCAACGACGAGAAGGTCACCCAGCGCGTCAGCGAACTCGGTGACCTCATCAAGCAGTATCGCGCTGCCTTCATCAAGTTTTCGGAGAACGCCAAGACCCTGGCCAAGCTGGTGCAGGACATGGGCAGCGCGGCGACCGAGATCCTCGCGCTGTCGAACGGGCTGCGCTCCGATCTCGCCGCCGACCAGCAGCGCATCGAGGCGTCCACCAACGGCACCATCGCCGAAATCGAGCGGCTGATCGCGATCCTCGCCGTCGGCGGCCTGGCGCTGGGCGCGGCGCTGGCCCTGATGCTCGGCAACGGCATTTCCAGGCCGATGATCACGATGTGCAAGGCGATGCGCGAGCTCGCCTCCGGCAATTTCGAGGTCCGACTGCCCGGTCTCGGGCGTGCCGACGAGATCGGCGAAATGGCCGCGGCGGTCGAGGAGTTCAAGGTGCAGGCGGTGGCCAAGGCGGAGCGCGATGCTGCGACGCAGGATGCCCAGAACAAGGCGGCCGGCGCGGCGCGCCGGGCCGAGCTGATTCGTTTCGCCGACGAATTCGAGACCGCCGTCGGTTCGATCGTCTCCAACGTGTCGAGCTCGGCGCAGCAGCTCGAGCATGCCGCCTCGACCCTGACGCAGACCGCGGAAACGACGCAGTCGCTGGCGAGCCGGGTCAGCGGCACCTCCGACCAGGCGACCAACCGGATCCAGTCGGTGGCGAGCGCGACCGACGAGCTGTCGGCCTCGGTCAGCGAGATCGGCCGCCAGGTGCGGGAGTCCAGCCGCATCGCCGAATCCGCGGTCATGCAGGCCGAGGAGACCGACGGCCGCATCGGCAAGCTGTCGCGCGCGGCACAGGAGATCGGCGATGTCGTCAAGCTGATCACCGCGATCGCCGAGCAGACCAATCTGCTGGCGCTCAACGCCACCATCGAGGCGGCGCGCGCCGGCGATGCCGGCCGGGGATTCGCGGTGGTGGCGTCCGAGGTGAAGTCGCTGGCCGAGCAGACCGCCAAGGCCACCGACGACATCTCCAACCACATCTCCGGCATGCAGGCGGCCACCCAGGAATCGGTCGCGGCGATCAAGCAGATCGGCGGCACCATCCGCCAGATCTCCACCATCGCCTCCTCGATCGCGACCGCCGTCGAGCAGCAGGGCGGCGCCACGCAGGAGATCGCCAAGAACGTGCAGGGCGTCGCCGCCGGCACCCAGGCCGCGGCCAGCGACATCACCCAGGTCAACCGCGGCGCGACCCAGACCGGCGAGGCCTCGGAGGAGGTGCTGCGCTCGGCCCAATCGCTGTCCTCGGAGAGCGCGCGCTTGCGCGAGGAGCTCAACCGCTTCATGGCGAACATCCGCGCGGCGTGAGGCCGCCGGGGTTCGGCTGTTCTCCTCACGGCTGGCAAATGCGTTTGTGAGCTCGCGGCCCAACCCTCAGCTGTCATCCCCGCGAATGCGGGTATCCCTACGCCGTGGCTAGCGTGGGGCGGGTGGTATTGGTCGGGCGGCCAATCTCACATCACGCGGGATGGATCTCTGCGCGCGCTCGCTCCGCTCGCTTGCCCGGGACGACAGCTGAAGGTGGAGCGGCGTCCGGGCTCTCAGCCACGTGCCAAGGATGGCTCCGATGAGAGCCGAGTTCCCCCATCCGTCCGGGAACCCCGCGCCCGGCGAGACGTTGGGTCGCAGCGGCAGGACATCGCTGCCGCATTTGCTTCATCCTTTCCGGTCAAGCTCTCGGTGCCGTCTCGCGCCGTCGCAGTGGGATTCCATGGCACCCCGGCAGGCATCCTTTCCTCATCTCCGCGTCATCACCTCGACGCCGCCATCCGGCGAAGCCGCGCGCGAGCCCTCGCGCGACGACAATGTCATCGAGACCAATATCCCTGCCCGGCTCGACGATCTCCGCTGGAGCCCGTTCCACACCCGCGTGGTGCTGGCGCTCGGCATCACCTGGGTGCTCGACGGGCTCGAGGTGACGCTCGCCGGCGCGCTGTCGGGCGCGCTGAAGCAGAGTCCGAGCCTGCACTTCTCCAATCTCGAGATCGGGCTCGCCAACAGCGCCTACCTTGCCGGCGCCGTGCTCGGCGCGCTCGGCTTCGGCTGGCTGACCGACCGCATCGGGCGGCGAAAACTGTTCTTCATCACGCTGGCGCTTTATCTCTCCGCGACCGCGGCGACCGCGTTCTCATGGAATGTCGCGACCTACGCGCTGTTTCGTTTTCTCACCGGCGCCGGCATCGGCGGCGAGTACACTGCGATCAACTCGACGATCCAGGAGCTGGTGCCGGCGCGCTATCGCGGCTGGACCGACCTGATGATCAACGGCAGCTTCTGGCTCGGCGCTGCGCTGGGCGCGGTCGGCGCGATAGTGCTGCTGGACCCGGCCGTCGCAGGCCCCGATGTCGGCTGGCGGCTGGCCTACGGCATCGGCGCCTGCCTCGGCCTCGTCGTGCTGATCATGCGGATGTGGATTCCGGAAAGCCCGCGCTGGCTGATGATCCACGGCCACCCCGACGAGGCGCATGACATCGTCGTCGCCATTGAGCGCGAGGTCACCGGCCACGATCGCGAGGCGCGCGCGAAATCTCTTCCCACGATGAAGTTGCGCATGCGCGACCATACGCCGCTCGGCGAGGTCGCGCGCACGCTGTTTTCGGTTTATCGCCAGCGCTCGCTCGTCGGACTGACGCTGATGGTCGCGCAGGCGTTCTTCTACAACGCGATCTTCTTCACCTTCGCATTGGTGCTGACTGATTTCTACGGCATCAAGTCCGACCATGTCGGCTGGTACATCCTGCCCTTCGCCGCCGGCAACGTGCTCGGGCCGCTGCTGCTCGGCCGCCTCTTCGACACGCTCGGCCGCCGCGCGATGATCACTTTCACCTACGGCGTATCCGGCGTGCTGCTGGCGCTCACCGGCTATCTGTTCTCGATCGGTGTGCTGAGCGCGCAGACCCAGACCGCGGCCTGGATGGTGATCTTCTTCTTTGCCTCGCCCGCCGCAAGCGCCGCCTATCTCACCGTGTCGGAGAACTTTCCGCTCGAGGTCCGCGCGCTCGCGATCGCGTTGTTCTACGCGATCGGCACCGGCATCGGCGGCGTCGCCGGACCCGCGCTGTTCGGCGCGCTGCTCGATTCCGGCGCGCGCAGCGCCGTGTTCGCAGGCTACCTGTTCGGCGCGGGGCTGATGGTCGTGGCGGCGCTCGTGGCCTGGCGCTATGCGGTCGCAGCCGAGCGCAAATCGCTCGAGCAGGTCGCTCGACCGCTCGCCGTGATGGAGTAGTCGAGGATGTCCGAGAAGTCCGACCTGATCGTGCAGGGCACGTCCGAACCCGCCGAGATCGTGCCGACCCCGTTGAGCCTCGTGCCGCATCTGCGCGAGGTCGCGATCCTGCTCGACATCGACGGCACCTTGCTCGACCTCGCGCCGACGCCGCGCGAAGTGTGGGTTCCGCCAGGGCTGATGGAAACATTGAATGCTTTGCTTCAGCGGACCTCCGGCGCGCTGGCGATGGTCTCCGGACGCTCACTCAACGACATCGACCTGATCTTCGCGCCCGCGATCTTTCCCGCCGTCGGCGGCCACGGTGCGGAGATGCGGCTCGCCGGCGGCAGCGAGGCCGACGCCATCGGCGCGCCGCCGCTCGACAAGGAGCTGAAACGCAGGCTCGCGGCGATCGCCAAGCTCAGTCCGGGCATTCTGCTCGAGGACAAGGGCTATTCGCTGGCGCTGCACTATCGCCTTGCGCCGCAGGCGGAGAAGGCGATCTATGAGGAGGTGTCGCGCATTCGCGCCGAGCTGCCCGGCGCGCCGATCGAAGTGCTGCCCGGCAAGAGCGTCTGCGAGATCAAGCAGGCCGGATTCACCAAGGCGAGCGGCGTACGCGAGTTGATGCGCCGCGCGCCGTTCGCGGGACGCAAGCCGTTCTTCATCGGGGATGACGTCACCGACGAAACCGTCTTCGCGATCATGCCCGATTTTGCCGGGCTGTCGTTCTCGGTGGGACGCCGCGCCCGCGGCGTCGATGGCCATTTCGATACGCCGGATGATGTGCGCGCGTTTCTGTCGCAACTCGCGACGGGCGGAACTACTTCATCTCCAGTCGGGTGATCATGTAGTTCCATCTGCGTGCGGTTCGCACGATGCGCATGCATGTGCACATTAGAAATCCTCTGACTTCACGGGCGCTGTGATTACACCGCGGCACTGCCCGAATTTGGTTTCAATTGGTTGAAAGGGTGGCCCGGAACCATATTGATGAACAGCTGTTAACCGACATGACCAACAGGAGGGGATCTGTGAACCTCGTCGTGGTTTCGAATCGGGTGGCGCGTGGCAAAGCCAACGAGCCAATGACCGGCGGACTTGCGGCAGCCCTGCTGCCCGTTGTGGAAAATTCGGGAGCAGTTTGGGTGGGTTCCTCGGGTCGGGTGCGCGATGGCGCACAGGCCGAACCGATTGCGCAGGTCGAGCAGCTCGGCCAGGGCGCGTTGGCGCTGCTGGATCTGCCGGCCGCGCACTATGCGGGCTATTATGAAGGCTTCGCCAACTCGGCGCTGTGGCCCGCGCTGCACTCCCGCAGCGATCTGATTCGCGTCTCGCAGGACGACTACAACTCCTACCGCGAGGTCAATTCGTTCGTCGCCCGCGCGCTGCTCAAGTTCCACAAGCCGGACACGCTGTTCTGGATCCAGGACTATCATTTCCTTTCGCTCGGCGCGGAGCTGCGTACGCTCGGCGTCAGGAGTCCGATCGGCTTCTTCCTGCATACGCCATGGCCCGCGCGCAGCGTCATCGACAGCGTGCCGAATCACCGCGACCTCGTCACCGCGATGCTCGCCTATGATCTGATCGGCTTCCAGACCGAGGATGATCGCGAGAACTTCACCGCCTGCGTGCGTGCCGATCTCGGCCTGCAGGTGCGCGACGGTGTCGTCGGCTCGCGGCACGGCCGCACGCGTCTTGCCGTGTTTCCGATCGGCATCGACGCCGACAAGTTCGCGCAGCAGGCCGCCAAGGCCGCCTCGCATCCCGACGTGTCGCGGTTGCGCCGCAGCCTGCACGGCGAGAAGCTCGCGATCGGCGTCGACCGCCTCGACTACTCCAAGGGCCTCGTCAACCGCATCAACGCGTTCGACCGGATGTGGACTGTCCATCCGACCCTGCTGCGCGCGGCG
Source organism: Bradyrhizobium sp. STM 3809 (assembly GCF_000239795.1). GTDB lineage: Bacteria > Pseudomonadota > Alphaproteobacteria > Rhizobiales > Xanthobacteraceae > Bradyrhizobium. Next base: position 20,826 of record NZ_CAFJ01000199.1, read on the forward strand.
TCGCTGCTGCAGATCGCGACGCCCTCGCGCGAATCCATCGAAGCCTATGGCAATCTGCAGAGCGAGGTTGCGCGCCTCGTCAGCGAGGTCAACGGCCGCCATGGCGAGGTCGACTGGACGCCGATCCGCTATCTCAACAAGGGCTATGGCCAGGGCGTGCTCGCCGGCCTCTATCGCAGCGCGCAGGTCGGCGTCGTCACGCCGCTGCATGACGGCATGAACCTGGTCGCCAAGGAATATGTCGCCGCGCAAAGCCCGGTCGATCCCGGCGTGCTGGTGCTGTCGAAATTCGCCGGGGCGGCCAACGAGCTCGATGCCGCGCTACTGGTCAATCCGCACGACATCGACGGCATGGCACGGACGATCGCGATGGCGCTTTCGATGCCGCTCAACGAGCGGCGGATGCGTCACCAGATCCTGATGGCCAAGCTGCGCCGCCATTCGATCCAGCAATGGTTCGCGGACTTCCTCGACGCGCTGCAGGACGACGGCGCCCAGGATGCTGCCGAGATCGAACCGCTGCCGGCCGCGCCGGCTGGATTCCTCAGCGGCCGCCTGGCGTCCTCGAGCGCGCGCTATCACTGAGCCCTCCAGCGGCCCACGTGCAGCGGCGCAGGCGGGAGAGGCAACGCGAGATCAGTGGCTCAGTGGCAATACGACACGCCGTCGAGCACGGCGCAGCGCAGCTTGTTCGGCGAGCTCGGATTGTCCATCGGCACCATGCCGTTGCCCTGGCCGACGAACACGCCGGGACCGACCACCACCGAGGCCTTGTTGCCGACGATGACCGACGGGTGCGGTTTGAGGCTCGATCGGGTCCCGTCCGGCCACAGGATCGCATCGCCCTGCCAGATCCCCTTGCGGCCATCGTCGCAGGTCACGTCGACGCCCTGCCGTGTGCACTGGTCGGCGCGGGCCGCGCCGGTCCCGGCAATGCCGAGCGCCGCGATCAGGACAAAGGCGAGCCGGACAGGAGCAGGTGACGGCATGGGAGATCCTCGAACAGATCCTTCAAGAGATCTTTGGGGGAGGGCGTTGGGGCAGTTCAGCGCAAATCAGTGGTCGCAGCATGACAGGCCCCGGTTCACGGGCCCCCTCCAGGCTTTCGCCAGAGGGCCAGACCGGCCCCCTGGCCGGCCGGATTGGTGATTTTTATCAGCCATTTGGGGGAAATTTGGCCCAGACGCCTCCGCCCCGCTTGCAAAACGCCCCCGACCCCGCCAAGAGAGGGCCGCCGGAGAGATGGCCGAGTGGCTTAAGGCGCACGCTTGGAAAGCGTGTGTGCGGGAAACCGTACCGTGGGTTCGAATCCCACTCTCTCCGCCAGCACCTCATCCCAGCCGTTCCCAAAACCTGCCAAAATGCTTGTTTAACAATGCATTAGGTGGTGGAATCGTTGCCGGCCGTTCCCAGGACTACCCATCCAAACCCGGTCAAGACCGGGTATGAAACCGGGTATCAGGCAGGCCCGACCGGGTATCGCGGGTGAGTTCATGCTGACTGACGTCCAGATCCGGAAAGCCAAGGCGGCGGACAAGCCTTACAAGCTCACCGACGGTGGGGGACTCCACGTTTACGTCTCTCCCGCAGGCGGCAAGCTCTGGCGCCTAAGATACGAGTTTGATGGCAGGGAAAAGTTGCTTTCACTCGGTCCGTATCCCTTGGTCGGGCTCGCCGAGGCCAGGGACGCGGTCGCGAACGCCAAGCGCTTCCTTCGCGAGGGGCGGGACCCTGCGGTCGAGAAGCGGCTCAGACGTCTCCAGGTCGCCACAAGCCAATCGTCGACCTTCGAAGCGATTGCCCGCGAATGGCACGATCTGAACAAGGGGCACTGGGTCGAGCAGCACGCCTTCGACGTCCTCCATTCACTGGAGCGGGACGTGTTCCCCGATCTCGGCTCTATTCCGATCCGGGATATCACTGCGGCGAACGTGATCGCCGTTCTGCGTCAGATCGAGGATCGCCCTGCTGTCGAGACGGCGCGTCGCGTCCGCCAGCGGATGTCGGCGGTCTTCGTCTATGCCATCGCATCGGGGCGTGCCGAGAACGATCCTGCCGCTGCTGTCCAGAAGGCGATGAAGCCGCTCAAGAAAGGGCGACAGCCGGCGATTACGGAGCTCGAGCAAGCGAGGATGGTCCTGCGCCGGGCTGACGAGACGCCGGCCTCGCCTGTCACCAAGCTTGCTCTGAGACTATTGGCGTTGACGGCGTTGCGACCGGGAACTCTGATTGCAGC
>NZ_CAFJ01000198.1 GCF_000239795.1 Bradyrhizobium sp. STM 3809
CGCCGATCGCCCTCCTCCATAGCTCCCGGGCTACTGGCCGCGGGTTCCGAACTCATGACCGACATTGGTCGTCCCTGGCAAAGTTGACTGACTTCGTTCGTTTTACACGTCTCGTCCTGAAGCGCCGTAAAGCGGCTCTGCGAAAAACGCCTCCCCTGCTTAGGATTTGCGCAGGATATCGGGTCGTCCCCTGTATCCCGCTCGGAGGCATTTGCAGACAAGACCGGCGGCCGGGCTGCAAACCATCAGCTGGCGGTCGTTTCCTGACCGGCGGACATACCGCGCTTCTTCTTGTTTTTCCCCTTGATGAACTGGATGTCCATCTCGGCGCCGTTGACGCGGACCAGCTCGCATCGCCGGTACGCCAGCCCCGTCGAGGACAGCAGCAGGAAGAACTCCTTGAGGTTCAGCCCCTGGATCGATCCCTCGACGGTCAGAACCGCGTCGTTGTCGGAGATGGCATTGAGCTGACAATCCCGCCGCCAGGTCCCGTCGATGCCCATGATGCAGACGTCGTAGCCCCGACTGAAGGTGACGCGCTCCGTTCCTTTGTTCTCTTCAGACATCTTTGTGTCCTGCTCTCCGCCGGCTCTTCTAGTTGCCGGCAGCCGCGACCCTGGGCGCACCCGGAAGCGGCGCCTTGGCCGTGGAGACGACTCCGCTCGGACGATACAGGCCGCGACGATCCGCGAGCGGCTTGAACACGTCGGTGAGGCCGACCACGGTTTCAGCCGCGCCCAGCACCAGGAAGCCATCCGGCTCCATCAGCTTGGCGAGCCGGCCGAAGATGTTGATCTTCGTTTCCTGGTCGAAGTAGATCAGCACGTTGCGACAGAAGACGATGTCGAATGTGCCGAGCTGCGAGAAATCGTGCAGCAGGTTGAGCTGACGATGCTGGACCATGCCGCGAACGTCGGAATTGATCTGCCAGAGCTCGCCGGCCTGCTTGAAGTATTTGACCAGAAGCTGAATCGGCAGACCGCGCTGCACCTCGAACTGGCTGTAGAGGCCCGCCTTCGATTTCTCGAGCACCTCCTGGGACAGATCGGTGGCAACGATCTCGACGCGCCATCCGGCCAGCGCGGCGCTCATCTCCTTGAGCGACATCGCCAACGAATACGGCTCCTGTCCGGTCGAGCAGGCGGCGCACCAGATCCGGATCGACTTGCGGTTGGCGCGCGCCTTCAGGAGCTCCGGCATGATCACGTCGCGGAAGTGATCGAACGGGACCTTGTCGCGGAAGAAGAACGTCTCGTTGGTGGTCATCGCCTCGACGACCTGACTGATGAGGGCGCTCGACCCGTCCTTCAGCTTCTGGACGAGATCGCTGATGCTGGCGAGCCCGGCCTTGCGGGCGAGCGGAAGCAGGCGGCTCTCGATCAGATATTGCTTGTCGGCGGACAGATCGAGACCTGACTTGTCTCGAAGCAGCTTGCGCAGGAATTCATAATCTGGCTGGTTCACGACGGCCTCTTCTGGGCAGAGGAAGGGATCAGGCGGATTCGGCTGACAATGCCTGGATGAGACCGACTTCCTGGAATTTCGCCGCGACGATTTCCTTGTCGAACGGCTTCATGATGTACTCGTTGGCGCCGGCGTTCAGCGCGCGCGAGATATGGTCGATGTCGTTCTCCGTGGTGCAGAACACCACCTTCGGGCCTTCGCCGCCCGGCAACCGCCGCAGCCGGCCGAGGAAATCGTAGCCGTCCATGACCGGCATGTTCCAGTCGAGCAGGATGGCTTCGGGCAGGCTCTTGGTGCAGAGCTCGAGAGCCTGCTCACCATCTTCCGCCTCGACGACGGAGAAACCCAGCTCCTCCAGGATACGACGCGCGATCTTGCGCACCACGCTGGAATCGTCCACGACCAGACAGCTCTTCATGTTCGTTCCCCTATGGGATGGTTGACGGGTTAAGCGGCAATTGCAGCCTTCGGCAGCAGCTCGAGCACACGGTCGACATCGAGGACGACCATCAGCTGGCCATCGAGGCGGTGCACGCCACCGGCGAATTTCGCCATGCGCGGGTCGAGATTGACCGGGTTCTCCTCCCGGCCCGCCTCCGGCAGCCGCAGCACCTCGCCGATCTGATCGATCAGCAGGCCGTAGGATTCGCCGCGCAGGTCGACGCCGACCGCCATCGGCGGCTTGCCGTCGTCGGCCTTGGCGAGGCCGAGCCGCGCCCGCATGTCGACGACGGTGACGATACGGCCGCGCAGGTTCAGGACGCCGGCGATCTCGGCAGACGACAACGGCACGCGCGTCACCCGCTCCGGCATGAACACGTCCTGCACCCGCGAGATCGGCAGGCCGAACAGCTGGCCGCCGATCACGGCGGTCACGAATTCGGAAGCCGCGCCGTCGGTGGTCTCGATCTTGTTGCTGCTCATCGCACGCTACTCCTGACCTTCTCCGTTACGCCGCCCGCCGATTGGCTTCGGCACGCGCCCGCTCCTCGATCTGCTCCTTCATCGCCGCGATCAGACCCGGACGGTCGAACTTGGCGATGTAGTCGTAGAGGCCGGCCTGG
>NZ_CAFJ01000197.1 GCF_000239795.1 Bradyrhizobium sp. STM 3809
TCGGCCGGCTGGCCGTTGTGATCGAGTAGTCGGTCGTCCGCGCAGCGCTTGCAGCAGTCCAGGGACCTGGGCGCGCATCCGGTTGAACCGCGTGTTGCCTTTTCGGAAGCCTTGTACCAAAAGGTTGCGCAGATCGTTCGCGGTCCATCCGCTTTGCTTGCAGGTCTGCTCATGTCTTCATTCGCGACGGCGCGTCAGAAAATGGTCGATGGTCAGGTTCGGACCAATGACGTCACCGACCACCGCGTGCTGGATGCGTTGCTGACCGTGCCGCGGGAGGCCTATGTCCCCGCGGACCGTCAGGCGCTCGCCTACCTCGATCTGGACCTCGACGTGTCCGACGCCGGTGCGACGAAGCGATTCCTGATCAAGCCGATGCTGACCGGCAAGCTGCTGCAGGCCGCAGAGATCAAGCCGACGGATGACGTGCTCGTCGTCGGCTGCGCGACCGGCTATCTTGCGGCGCTGGCGGCCAAGCTCGCCGGCAGCGTGACCGCGACCGAGGTGGATCCGGCCCTGGAGGGGCGCGCCAAGCAATTGCTGGCCGGCGCTGCCGGCTGCCCGGTCACGATTCGCGTCGCACCGTCGGTGCAGGGTGATCCGGCCGATGGCCGCTTCGACGTGATTCTGCTGAACGGCGCCACCGAGATCGCCGTCGACGGGCTTTGTCACCAGTTGAAGGAAGGTGGCCGCCTGGTCGGCGTGTTTGCGAAGAACCGACCCGCCCGCGCCATGATCTTTACGCGATCCCATGGTGACGTCGGCAGCAGGGTGTTGTTCGATGCCGCGGCGCCGGTTGTTCCCGGTCTCGAACGGGTCCCCGAGTTCGTGTTCTGATTTTCAGGGCGCTTCGACAATCCCAGTGAAATCGCTGCGCGCGGGTAACCGCCTGCGCAAGGCGGCTGTGCTGAGTCCTCTTCGTGGCTTCGGGTCGTCGAAATTCTGTGTCAAATCAGGAGTGTGGCCCGGATGCTGCACGTGGAGAGATTTCAGCATGAGTTCCAGGTGAGGGTGGTTCCGTTGCGCTTGCATGGGGAATAAGGTGCGAGGTGCGCGGGAGTCTCTTCAATCGGTTACGGCCCGGCTCTGGCGTTCGAGCCGGTAACGAAAGAATGGAACAGGGATGTTTGGGGTGAAGCTCGTTACCGCGGCGGCGGCTGCGGTTCTCGTGATGGCTTGTGCAGGCCCGGCGCCTGTGCTGGCCGACACGATCGAGGCTGCGCTTGTGCGCGCTTATCAGAACAACCCGCAACTGAACGCGACGCGGGCTCAGGTGCGTTCTGTCGACGAAGGCGTCCCCCAGGCTCTGTCGGGATACCGGCCCAAGGTCAATCTGACGGCGTCGGCCGGATACTCCTACACCGACGCGAAGACGATCCCCGACGGTCCGCCGGTGAGCGGTGCGCAGCGCCCGCGTAGCGTCGGTCTGACGGTCAACCAGACACTCTATAACGGGCAACAGACCGCGAACGGCGTTCGCAAGGCTGAGGCCAACGTGTCGGGCCAGCGCGAAGCCCTTCGGGTCCTGGAGCAGCAGGTTCTGTTGCAGGCCGCGACGATCTACATGGACTACCTGCGGGACGCGGCGATCGTCGAAGTCCAGCGCAGCAATACGCGCGTGCTCGAGCAGACGCTCAAGCAGACCCGCGACCGCTTCAACGTCGGCGAAGTCACCCGAACGGACGTGGCGCAATCCGAGGCCCAGCTCGCGGCTGGTCGTACCCAGCAGCTCACGGCGGAGGCGAACCTCACCGCAACGCGTTCGAACTTCCGACGCATCATCGGCAACGATCCCGAGAATTTGGCTCCGGGATCGCCGGTGGATCGGTATCTTCCGCCGACGTTGCAGCAGTCGATCGAGACGGCGCTGACGGAAAGCCCGAGCGTGACGGCGGCGATGTACGGGATCGACGTGCAGTACCTGGACGTCAAAATCAAGGAAGGCGCGCTGCTGCCAACCGTGACGCTCCAGGCTTCGGCGACGCAGTCGTATGAAACGGCCCTGACATCCTATCGCGCCTTCAACGCGGCCGCGACGGCACAGCTCAACGTTCCGATCTACCAGGGCGGCGCGGAATACTCCTTGATTCGGCAGTCGAAGGAGACGCTGGCGCAGCAGCGCCTGGCGCTCGAACAGACCCGCGATCAGGCCCGTTCCGATGTGGTATCCGCCTGGGGCAAGCTGCTTGCTGGCAAGGCCCAGGTGCAGTCCGCACAAGCCCAGGTCTCGGCCTCTGAGATCGCCCTCAACGGCGTTCGCGAGGAGGCCAAGGCTGGTCAGCGCACCACCCTTGACGTCCTCAATGCTCAGCAGGCCCTGGTCAACGCGCGGGTGTCGCTGGTGACGGCCCAGCATGATCGGGTCGTGGCGTCCTATTCCGTGTTGCAGACCGTCGGACGGCTCTCGCCGCAGGTGCTGAACCTGCCGACGACGACCTACGATCCCAGCGTGCATTACCAGCAGATCCGCGACAGCTGGGCGGGTGTACGGACGCCGGATGGCCGTTAGTAAAACCTTAATATCAAGGCAGATCCCTCGGTCCTTGGCCGGGGGATTTTTTTATGGCACATGCTGTGGTTGTGATGAATGCACGGCGCTTGAGGGGCGAGCTCCGTGCTCCACCGGTTCGCGGCCGGCGTTGCTTGCATTCATTTGTTGCCATGACATAGCCTCAAAATGGCCGCCGAACGATTCGGACTACGTCGGATGTTCATCCAAGAATAGACTCCGATCTGGCCAGTATCGTTCTGTTGTTCTGCATCGATTAGGGCCTGGTCCGGAGACAAGTCGGCATGTTCGTTGAGAAGTCCGAGCCTCTTGGATCTGGCGCCCGTGACTGTGGCGCCAAGCCGGCCCGTTCGGCAGCGTTGCTGATTTGGAGTCGGAAATGACGCAGCCTGCGAAGGTCCAAGAACCCTCCATGGAGGAGATTCTGGCGTCGATCCGGCGCATCATTGCCGACGACGAGGGCAAGCCGCAGGCCGCGGAGAAGGCGGCTGCCCCGGAGCCTGCCAAGGCCGAGAAGCCTGCTGCTGCAGCGCCCGCGCCGGCACCAAAGCCGGTCATGAACGACATCCCGCCCTCCAAGATTGCGGCAGCCGCTCCGAAGCCGGCACCGGCGCCGCCGCCGGCAGCGGCCAGCAACAGCCAGGACGACATTGACGCATTGCTGGCGGGTTTGGATGACACGAGTCCGGCCGTACAGGCTCAGCCGGCGCAGCCGGAGCCCGAGCCGGAACCAGAAGTACTCGAGTTGACGGACGACATGGCCGTGGCACCACCGACTCCTGCTCCCGCTCCATCTCACGCACCGGCCGCCGCATCCTTCCGCAAGGTGGATCCGCAGGACGACATCGAGTTCATCGAGTCCGGGCGGCTCAACCAGAAGAGCGCCAGCTTCGAATCCTCGTTCGAGTCCGCCGCGCCGCGGCAGCCGATCATGGCGCCGTCGACGGTCAACGCGGTCGAATCGGCCTTCAACGCACTCGCCAATACGGTGCTGAGCAACAACGCCCGGACGCTCGAGGATCTCGTCAAGGAGATGCTGCGCCCGATGCTCAAGTCCTGGCTGGACGACAACCTGCCGGCCCTGGTCGAGCGGATCGTCAAGGCAGAGATCGAGCGCGTCTCGCGCGGCCGCTGAAGCCTGCGACCCAGTTCGGCTTGGCCGGAAGGTCGCCGCTGCGGCTGCCGTTCCTCGATCGATATGAGCCGCTGCTGTTGACTTGGCGGGCTGCGGCGGCTTTCTAGCCCATTCAAGCTGATGTCGGCCGGGTGGACGGGCGCGGGCTCCCACCGGGCGCGGCCGCCGGCCGGACATCAGTGCAAAAAGAGCCCGAGCCCCAACAGCTTGCGGGAGCTTTTTCAGGTCGCGACCAAAGACCCGGACGAGTTCCGCGATAGACCGAATTGGACGGCGGCGCTGCGCCCGCCGGAAATGTCATGATCGAGAAGAATTATCAGCCCGCCGACCTCGAAGGGCGCATGTCCCTGATCTGGGAGGATGCCCGCGCATTCTCCGCCGGCCGCCCCGACCGCCGCGGTGCCGATCCCTTCACGATCGTCATCCCGCCGCCGAACGTGACCGGCTCGTTGCACATGGGGCACGCGCTCAACAACACCCTGCAGGACATCCTGTGCCGGTTCGAGCGCATGCGCGGCCGCGACGTGCTGTGGCAGCCCGGCACCGACCACGCGGGCATCGCCACCCAGATGGTGGTCGAGCGCCAGCTGATGGAGCGCCAGCAGCCGGGCCGCCGCGCGATGGGCCGCGAGAAGTTCCTCGCCCGCGTCTGGCAGTGGAAGGACGAGAGCGGCGGCACCATCATCAACCAGCTCAAGCGCCTCGGCGCCTCCTGCGACTGGGGCCGCGAGCGCTTCACCATGGACGAGGGCCTGTCCAAGGCCGTCGTGAAGGTGTTCGTCGAACTGCACCGCGCCGGCCTGATCTATAAGGACAAGCGGCTGGTCAACTGGGACCCGAAGCTCCTGACCGCGATCTCCGACCTCGAGGTCCAGCAGATCGAGGTCAAGGGCAACCTCTGGTACCTGCGCTATCCGATCGAAGGCAAGACCTTCAGCCCGGAGGATCCCGCGAGCTTCATCGTCGTCGCCACCACCCGTCCCGAGACCATGCTCGGCGACAGCGCCGTGGCCGTGCATCCCGACGACGAGCGCTACCAGCATCTCGTCGGCAAGCGGGTGATCCTGCCCTTGGTCGGGCGCGAGATCCCGATCGTCGCCGACACCTATTCCGATCCGGAGAAGGGCACCGGCGCGGTCAAGATCACGCCGGCGCACGACTTCAACGATTTCGAGGTCGGCCGACGCCATGGCCTGCCGCAGATCAGCATCCTCGACCGCGAGGGCTGCATCGCGCTGGTCGACAACGAGGACTATCTGCGCGGCCTGCCCGAGGGCTCCGAGGAGTTCGCCAGGGAGTTCCACGGCGTCGAGCGCTTCGCCGCGCGCAAGAAAATCCTGGAGCGGCTGGAGGCGTTCGGCTTCCTCGAGCGCGTCGAGCCGAACACGCACATGGTGCCGCATGGCGATCGCTCCGGCGTCGTGATCGAGCCGTACCTGACCGACCAGTGGTACGTCGACGCCAAGACGCTGGCGCAGCCGGCGATCGCCGCCGTCCGCTCCGGCGCGACGACGTTCGTGCCGCGCAACTGGGAGAAGACCTATTTCGACTGGATGGAGAACATCCAGCCCTGGTGCATCTCGCGCCAGCTGTGGTGGGGCCATCAGATCCCGGCCTGGTACGGCCCGGACGGCAAGGCCTTCGTCGCCGAGACCGAGGAGGAGGCCGTCTCCCACGCCATCGCCTATTACGTCGAGCAGGAGGTCATCACGGCCGAGCAGGGCCGCGAGATGGCGCTCGACCGCAACAAGCGCGCGGGCTTCATCACGCGCGACGAGGACGTGCTCGACACCTGGTTCTCCTCGGCGCTGTGGCCGTTCTCGACGCTCGGCTGGCCCGACGACACGCCCGAGGTGAAGCGCTACTACCCGACCAACGTGCTGGTCACGGGCTTCGACATCATCTTCTTCTGGGTCGCCCGCATGATGATGATGGGCCTGCACTTCATGAAAGAGGTGCCGTTCTCGACCGTCTACATCCACGCGCTCGTCCGCGACGAGAAGGGCGCCAAGATGTCGAAGTCGAAGGGCAACGTCATTGATCCCCTCGCGCTGATCGACGAGCACGGCGCCGACGCGCTGCGCTTCACGCTCGCCGCGATGGCTGCCCAAGGCCGCGACATCAAGCTGTCGACGCAGCGCGTCGACGGCTACCGCAAGTTCGCCAACAAGCTCTGGAACGCCAGCCGCTTCGCCGAGATGAACGGCTGCGCGGTGACGGACGGTTTCGATCCGGCCTCGGCCAAGGAGCCGCTCAACCGCTGGATCGCCCACGAGGCGGCGGCGGCGACGCGCGAGGTCACCGAGGCGCTGGAGGCCTACCGGTTCAACGATGCGGCCAACGCGATCTACCGCTTCGTCTGGGACGTCTATTGCGACTGGTATGTTGAGCTGTCGAAGCCGACCCTGCTCGGCGAGGACGGCCCGGCCAAGGCCGAGACGCGGGCCATGGTGGCCTGGGCGCGCGACGAGATCCTTAAGCTGCTGCATCCCTTCATGCCCTTCATCACCGAGGCGCTGTGGGAGTCGACCGCCAAGCGCGACGGATTGCTGACGCTGTCGCCCTGGCCGCATCGCGTCGACACGCCGACCGTCGCCGAGATCGCCGCGCTATCGGCTGCGAGCTTCGGCGATCCGCTGGTGCCGCCGGTGCTGGTCTCGTTCGATGCCGCCAGCTTCAAGGACGAGGCCGCCGAGGCCGAGATCGGCTGGGTCGTCGATCTCATGAGCTCGATCCGCTCCGTCAGGGCCGAGATGAACATCCCGCCCGCGACCCAGATCCCGCTCGTCCTGGTCGGCGCATCCGCCGAGACCAAGGCCCGGGCGCCGCGCTGGCTCGATGCCATCAAGCGCATGGTGAAGATCTCCGATCTCACCTTCGCCGACACGGCCCCAGAAGGCTCTGCCCAGCTCGTCGTGCGCGGCGAGGTCGCCGCGCTGCCGCTCAAGGGCATCGTTGATCTCGCCGCCGAGCGCACCCGCCTCGGAAAGGAGATCGCCAAGGCCGAGGCCGATATCGAGCGCGTCGACAAGAAGCTGGGCAACGAGAAGTTCGTCGCCAACGCGCCGGAGGAGCTGGTCGAGGAAGAGAAGGAGAAGCGCGAGGCGGCGCTGGCCCGCAAGGCCAAGTTCCAGGACGCGCTGTCGCGGCTGCAGGGCGTCTGACAGACGTTCTCTTTCCTTCGTCATTCCGGGGCGATGCGAAGCATCGAACCCGGAATCTCGAGATTCCGGGTCTGGTCCTTCGGACCATCCGGGAATGACGCCCCAGCAGTTAGCCCGGAAACGGCTTGCTCAAGAACCGCGAGCCCTTCAGGCCGAAGCGCCAGGGCAGCTCCACCGCCTTTGTGATGCCGATGCGGATGCCGGTGACGACCTCGACATCGCCTGATCGGGCGAACAGCTCGATCGGAGGCTGATCGAGGGGCAGGCCGTTGTGCGCGATCGTGACGCCCATCGCCTCCGTCAGCTTGCCCGGCCCGGAGCACAGCATCCGCACGTCCTCCAGTCCGCGGCGGCGCTTCATCTCCTCGGTCCCCAGCGTCGGCTCGATCGCCCGGATCAGTACCGCGCTGGCCGAGCCCTCCGGCTCGCAGACGAAGTTCACGCACCAATGGATGCCGTAGGAGCGGTAGACATAGGCGAAGCCCGGCGGGCCGAACATCACCTGGTTGCGCGGCGTCGGGCCGCGGAACGAATGCGCCGCCGGGTCGGTGTGGTGATACGCCTCGACCTCGACGATCACGCCGCCGACACCGTCGACGAGGAACGTCGCCCCGATCAGCTCGGGGGCCACCTGGAGCACGTCGCGGGCGAAGAACGCCCGCGTCAGACGCTTGCCCGCGCCTCGGGCCCGAGACCGTGAAACTGCGGGAGTTTTTGCCGGTTTTTGCGCCATTCTCGAGAAAATCTGCCGGGATGAGCGCCCGCCGGCGCTGCCCATATCTGCCATGCCCTGGTATCCTCGGCCAGCCGGTTGCGGCGCAGCCCGCCACGGAATAGCTAGGGCGCAACAGAGATTTGCTGGGTCCCATGGTCACCATCGTCGACATCAACGCGAACACGCCGCTGCGCCCCCGTCACCCCGAGAAGGTGAACCGGCCGGACTCGGTCTCGCCGGCCAAGCCGGCCTGGATCCGCGTCAAGGCGCCGACCACCCGCGGCTATGCCGACACCCGCAACATCGTGCGCGAGAACGGCCTCGTCACCGTGTGCGAGGAGGCCGGCTGCCCGAACATCGGCGAGTGCTGGGACAAGAAGCACGCCACCTTCATGATCATGGGCGACACCTGCACCCGGGCCTGCGCCTTCTGCAACGTCAAGACCGGCATGCCGGCCGCGCTCGACGCCGGCGAGCCGGAGCACGTTGCGGAAGCGACCTTCAAGCTCGGCCTGACCCATGTCGTCGTCACCTCGGTCGACCGCGACGATCTCGCCGATGGCGGCGCCGCGCATATCGCCGCGACCATCCGCGCCATCCGCGCGAAGTGCCCGACCACCACGATCGAGGTGCTGACGCCCGACTTCCTGCGCAAGGATGGCGCGCTGGAGCAGGTCGTCGCCGCCAAGCCCGATGTCTTCAACCATAATCTCGAGACCGTGCCGTCGCGCTACCTCTCGGTCCGTCCCGGCGCGCGCTACTTCCACTCGATCCGGCTGCTGCAGCGGATCAAGGAGATCGATCCGACCATCTTCACCAAGTCCGGCATCATGGTCGGACTCGGCGAGCAGCGCCACGAGGTGCTGCAGGTGATGGACGATCTGCGCTCGGCCGAGGTCGATTTCCTGACCATCGGGCAGTATCTGCAGCCGACCAGGAAGCACCACGCCGTGATGAACTACGTCACGCCGGAGGAGTTCTCCAACTACGAGACCGTCGCCTACACCAAGGGCTTCCTGATGGTGTCGGCGAGCCCGCTCACGCGCTCCTCGCACCATGCCGGCGACGACTTCGCCAAGCTGAAGGCCGCGCGCGACGCGCTTGCGCGCTGATCGAGACGAGATGCCGAGATTCTCCAACAAGCGGCGCGTGCCGCACACGGCCGAGCAGATGTTCGACCTCGTCGCCGATGTCGAGCGTTACCCCGAGTTCGTGCCGTTGTGCGAACGGCTGGTGGTGCGCCAGCGCAATCCGAAGCCCGACGGCACCGAGGTCGTCGTCGCCGACATGACGGTGTCGTTCAAGCTGGTCAAGGAGACCTTCACCAGCCGCGTCACGCTCGATCGCGCCAAGCGCAACATCCTGGTCGAGTATGTCAGCGGGCCGTTCTCGAGCCTTGAAAACCGCTGGAGCTTCGAGCCAAGGGGCGAGGGCGCCTGCGAGGTGACGTTCTTCATTGCGTATGAGTTCAAGAGCCGCATGCTGGCGATGCTGATGGGCTCGATGTTCGACACCATCTTCGCGCGCATGTCGGCGGCGTTCGAGAAGCGGGCAGATGCGATCTACGGGCGCAAGCCGGCGGTGTCGCCGACGTAACCCTTTCCCCCTGCCTTTCAGCAGAGACCACCGCGGGCGCCTCACTCTCAGTCGTCATCCCCGCGAAAGCGGGGATCCATAACCACAGGATCGCGTGTGGCCGCACGCGCGCAACTCCGATCTCGCCTCACCACATCTGCTGCGGCGTATGGATCCCGGGTCGGCGCCTCCGCGGCGCTTTGCGCCGCTGCGGCTTGCCCGGGATGACGGCGGTGGGTGAGGCTGGTGGCCTGCCAACTCACACCGAGCGCTGTACAACATCACAGCGGATCAACCGCTGCTCGAACAGCGTCGGTTTGAGATTCCTATCCACGTTTCAAACAGCTGCTCCTCGACATCGTCACGGAGCCGGTCTGATCGCGGACCCGCCAGCCTGCGATCGCAACCTACGCCGCCTGCACGGCGGTCAAGAAGTCCTTCACCTTGCTGCGGAGATCGTCGGCGTGCCTGGCAAGTTGCCCGGCGGCACCCAGCATCTGCCGCGCGGCGCCGCCGGCGGACTCCACCGTCTGGCTGACCGAGCCGATATTGGTGGCGACCTCGCGGGTGCCGCTGGCGGCCTGGCTCACCGAGCGGGCGATCTCCTGCGTCGCGTGGCCCTGCTGGTCGACCGCCGTCGCGATGGTCTTGGCAATCTCGCTGATCTGGCCGATGGTGCCGCCGATGCCCTGGATCGCCGCCACCGTGTCGCTGGTGGCGCGCTGCATCGCGCTGATATGCGCCGAGATCTCGTCGGTCGCCTTGGCGGTCTGGCTCGACAGGCTCTTCACCTCCGAGGCGACGACGGCAAAGCCGCGGCCGGCATCGCCGGCGCGCGCCGCCTCGATTGTGGCGTTCAGCGCCAGCAGGTTGGTCTGGCTGGCGATCGCGTTGATCATGTCGGTGACGGCGCCGATCTTGGCGGCGGCATCCGCCAGGCTGTTGACGAGATCATTGGTGCGCGACGACGCCTCGACCGCCTCGGCGGCGATGGTCGAGGAGGTGGCGACCTGGCGGTTGATCTCGCTGACCGAACTCGACAGCTCCTCGGTCGCGCCGGCCACCGACTGCACGTTGGAGGACGCGGAGTTGGACGCCTGGGCGACCAGCGCCACGCGCTGCGCGGCCTGGTCGGCGGTGGTGGTCAGCGACGCCGCGGTGGTCTCCACGTCACGCGAGGCGCCGGAGATGGCGTTGGCGATGGCACCGACCGAGGTTTCGAAATCCTTGGCGATACGGTCGAGCACGCGCTTCTTCTCCTCGCGCGCGGCGACCAGGTCGGACAGGTCGCGGCGGAAGCTGAAGACGTAGGTCTGCCCCTCGATCGTGGTCGGCACCAAGGTGATCTGCACCAGCGCCGGGCTGCCGTCGGCGCGCTTGGTGGTCCATTCGAAGCTCGCATGGCCTTCGCGCTTGGCCTTGGCGTCCATCTCCTTGACCATGTCGGCGGAGCGCTTGCCGTTGGGCTGCACCTCCGGCGCCATCGTCGCCGGCGAGCGCGACAGCAGGTCCTGCTTGCTGCGGAAACCGCCGAAACGGACCGCAGTCTCGTTGCAGGCGATGATCTTGCCCTCGGACATCACCAGGATGGCGTCGCGATGGCGTTCGAACAGCTCGGCCATCAGAAGGTTGTGCGTGCGATCAGCCGACTTGCCGGAGAAGAAAGCCATGGGAGGTCCCGAATCCACTGTCTGAGAACAATGTGCGAGTCGTAGCAGGGCAAAATTAACCAAAACCTTTCGGCGCAAGGGTCGCGCTCCCGTATTGTTGGGATCGGCGGCCCGGACATTTACGGGTGTGTCGCGACAGCAGACGAGGCTGTGCCTCCCGCGGCGCGAAGGCGCTCGGGTTTCTGGTTCGACGCCCCCTCGGAAATCACGAGGGCA
>NZ_CAFJ01000196.1 GCF_000239795.1 Bradyrhizobium sp. STM 3809
CCCCGCCGTCCCCGGCGACTCCGCCGGCGGCCCAGACTCCTGCTCCGGGCACGCCGCCGGTCGCCGGCAATCCGCCTCCGGGTGGACGCCCCGGCACGCCTCCGGGCGGTGCCGGCGGACCGCCGCCCGTGGCCGGGCCGGGTCCCGGCGGTGCGCCAGCTCCCGGTGCGCCTCAAGCCGGGCCGGGCGCCGTGCCTCAGGCCGGTCCACCGGCGATGTCGAATCGGCCGCCGCCGCAGGTCGCGGCCCCGATTCCGGCTCCGCCGCCGCCCACGGCTCAGCAGCTCACGCCGATCGCGCCCGGCGCCGCGCTGCCGGGTCCGCAGCGCCTCGACGACTTCCGCGGCCAGCGCCGCGAGGTCCAGGAGGGTGGCCGCACCGTGATCTACGAGCCCGGCCGGGTCATTGTCCGCGACCCGAGCGGACAGGAGTTCGTTCGCCACGACGAGCTTGAGCGGTTCCGCTTCGGTGCCCGCGACATCCGCGTGGAGCGCGAGGACCGCGGCGAGACGCGCACGGTGGTGTTCCGCCCCGACGGCAGCCAGATCGTCACGATCACCGGGCCCGACGGCCGGCTCCTGCGCCGCATCCGCCGCGACATCGGCGGCCGCGAGATCATCATCATCGACAACACCTACCGCGATCCCCAGGCGGTCGGCGGCTTCTATGTCGAGCTGCCGCCGCCGGAGATCCGCATCCCCTACAACCGCTACATCGTCGACGCCGAGGAGGCGCCGCCGGATGTCATCTACGACACGCTGATCGCGCCTCCGGTGGAGCGCGTGCAGCGGCGCTACTCGCTCGACGAAGTCCGCTACTCGCCTTCGGTGCGTCAGCTGATGCCGTCGATCGATCTCAACACCGTGACCTTCGACACGGGATCGTGGGAGATCGGGCCTGACCAGGTGGCGAAGCTGCAGGTCATCGCCGACGGCCTCAACCAGGCAATCCAGCGCAATCCGCGCGAGGTCTACCTGATCGAGGGCCACACCGACGCGGTCGGCAACGACACCGACAATCTGTCGCTGTCGGATCGTCGCGCCGAATCGGTCGCCACGCTGTTGACGCAACAGTTCGGCGTTCCCGCGGAGAACCTGACGTCACAGGGCTATGGTGCGCAGTACCTGAAG
Source organism: Bradyrhizobium sp. STM 3809 (assembly GCF_000239795.1). Classification (GTDB taxonomy): domain Bacteria; phylum Pseudomonadota; class Alphaproteobacteria; order Rhizobiales; family Xanthobacteraceae; genus Bradyrhizobium. The sequence continues at coordinate 1,131 of NZ_CAFJ01000196.1, forward strand.
GAGCAGACGTCGGGCCCGAGCCGGATCAACCGCCGCGTCACGGTCCGCCGCATCACCCCGCTGCTGAACGGCGGCCAGGCCGCCCTGCCGCCGCCGCCCCCGGGCGTCGCACCGCCGCGCTGAGACGCGTCGACCAATCGAAATGAAAATGGCCGGGAGCGATCCCGGCCATTTTTGTTGGTGCCAATCTGTCACGTCCAACTCGGTGTCGTCCCGGCCTCGAGCCGGGACCCATACCCACCGGGTCTAGCTTTGCGACGGCTGGAGCCACAGCCCGCTCTCGCCCCATCCGCCGGTGGCTATGGGTCCCGGCTTTCGCCGGGACGACAACGGTGGGGATCGCGCCGGCGTCGCGTGAGGCGGCTCAGCCCTTGTCGTGGCCGAGCTGGAAGATCTGCGCGCCGTCGGAGCCTGACAGCAGGCCCGTGTCGGAATAGAGCTTCAGCTTGGTGCGGGTGTCGGTGATGTCGAGGTTGCGCATCGTCAGCTGGCCGATGCGATCGGCCGGCGTGAAGGCGGCGTCCTCGACCTTTTCCATGCTCAGCCGCTCCGGCTGATAGGTCAGGTTCGGGCTTTCGGTGTTGAGCAGCGAGTAGTCGTTGCCGCGGCGCAGCTCCAACGTCACCTCGCCGGTGATGGCGCTGGCGACCCAGCGCTGCGCAGTCTCGCGCAGCATCAGGGCCTGCGAATCGAACCAGCGGCCCTGGTAGAGCAGCCGTCCCAGCCGCAGGCCGTTGATGCGGTACTGCTCGATCGTATCCTCGTTGTGGATGCCGGTCAGCAAGCGCTCATAGGCGATGTGCAGGAGCGCCATGCCCGGCGCCTCGTAGATGCCGCGGCTCTTGGCCTCGATGATGCGGTTCTCGATCTGGTCGCACATGCCCAGGCCATGACGGCCGCCGATCGCATTGGCCTCCAGGAACAGCGCCACCGCATCGCTGAAGGTCTGGCCGTTCAGCGCGACCGGCTGGCCCTCCTCGAAGCGCACCACGACGGTCTCCGGCTTCACCGCGCAGTCCTCGCGCCAGAACGGCACGCCCATGATCGGGTTGACGATGCGGATGCCGCTCGACAGGCTTTCGAGATCCTTGGCCTCGTGGGTGGCGCCGAGCAGATTGCTGTCGGTCGAATACGCCTTCTCGGCGCTCATCTTGTAATTGAAGCCGTTGGCGGTGAGGAACGCCGACATCTCGGCGCGGCCGCCGAGCTCGTCGATGAACTGCTGGTCGAGCCAGGGCTTGTAGATCTTGAGGTTCGGGTTGGTCAGCAGGCCGTAGCGGTAGAACCGCTCGATGTCGTTGCCCTTGTAGGTCGAGCCGTCGCCCCAGATGTTGACGCCGTCTTCCTTCATCGCGGCGACCAGCATGGTGCCGGTGACGGCGCGGCCGAGCGGGGTGGTGTTGAAGTAGGTCGCCCCTCCCGTCGAGATGTGGAAAGCGCCGGACTGGATGGCGGCGATGCCCTCATGCACCAGCTGGGTGCGGCAGTCGACCAGGCGCGCCTTCTCGGCGCCGAAGCTCATCGCCTTGCGCGGGATCTCGTCATAGTCGGACTCGTCGGGCTGCCCGAGATTGGCGGTGTAGGCAGAGCAGCGCGCGCCCTTCTGCTTCATCCAGAGCAGCGCCGCGCTGGTGTCGAGGCCGCCGGAGAAGGCGATGCCGACTTTCTCGCCCTTGGGCAGGCCTTTGAGGATCGTGGTCATGGGAAGTCCAACCGGTGTTGATGGCTGTGCCGTTCAGAAATTTGGGCGCGAATAACAGATTTCGCCCGTTTCGGCACGCGATTAAATGCGGCCCGGCCGCGCTCAGGCGGCGGGGCTGGTGTCCGCCTCGCGGCGGCGGCCGCCGAACAGCCGGCGCCTCAGGCGGAAGCCGGGCATCGCGAAGCGGGTCAGCGCGGCGTCGACGCCTTCGTCGGTGAGGCGCGTCGAGGGCCAGCGGTAGATGTAGCCGTGCAGCAGCCAGATCACGATGAAGGTGACCAGCCCGGCGGCGGCGATGTCGGTGAAGAAATGCCCGCCGAATGCCATGCGCAGCACCGAGGTGGTGAGCCCGAACAGCACGGCCGCGCCATAGGCGACGGGGCGGATCGCCGGCGGTGCCAGGGCGGCCGGCGCCAGGGTCCAGAATGCGGTGGCGCCTTCGCCGGAGAAGAACGAGCAGTTGCGGCCGCAGCCGCCGCGCGGATCCCACCACGGCACGAACTGCATGTCGCCGCCGAACTCCGTGACGACGACGGGCCGCGGCCGGCCCCAATAGGATTTGAAAGTGAGGTTCGTGATCACGATTGCCGAGAGCGACAGCGTCAGCAGCAGGAAGGCGATCGTGCGGCCCTTGATCAGCAGCGGACGATCCGGACGGATCAGCTTCACCACCAGCGCGACGATCGAGGGCAAAGCGAGGCCCCAGGCAATCCACATCGCGGCGTCGCGGGCGAAGGCAGCATAACCGTCGAGCTTCAGCGGAAAGCTGCGCGTGTGCGGATCGTAGAACAGCGCGGCGAGCTTGAGGTCGAGCTCGGGATAGACGCCGAACAGCACGCCGATGACGAGCGCGAGCGACAAAGCAATGAAGAGGCCGGTCCGGTTCATGGCGCGCGGTTTAGCGAAAGCCTGCGGCAATGGAAAGGCTCACCGCGGCGAGCCTGACGGGAGAGGCGGGGGCGGAGGCAGGAGCGGCGGTTCGCGCCACCGGCCGGCATTGCGGCCGGCGATCAGCCAGTAGACGAGACCGCCGAGAATGCCGGCGCCGGTCAGGATCTCGAGCTGCCGGCGGTCGATGCCATCGAAGCGCAGCGTTTCCGGGTCGAACGGGATCAGGCCGAGATAGCAGGCCGCCCCGACCAGGCCGCCGCCGATCGCATAGGCGAGCACGCTGCGGATCGAGAACGCCTCGGTGAGGAGGGCGATCAGCAGCGCCGGGATCAGCGCGAAGCCCGACACGAAGATGAAGCCGAAGCCGATCAGGATCTGGAACGCGCTCTGATCGATCGGGCGGATGCCGAGGTCGGAGAATTCCGGAAACAGAATCGCTGTGACGACGATCAGTCCCGCGACGAAGCATGCGACGAGAAACGCGAACGCGATCACGAGGAGACGGCCGATCAGCGCCATGCTTGAGACCCGTGTTACAGAAGCCAGGTCCGCTGTCTCCGTTGTCATGGCCGGGCTTGACCAGGCCATCCATCACCGAAGAACTTTTTGCGGAGGGGATGGATGCCCGGGTCAGGCCCGGGCATGACGGCGTTGCTCGGAGATGCGGCGAAAGACAATCAATCCGTCATCGCCATTGCGCGCAGCGCCTGCCGTTCCCGCGCCGACAGCTTCTCCGTCTCCGATTTCAGCTGGCCGCAGGCGGCGAGGATGTCGCGGCCGCGCGGGGTGCGCACCGGCGAGGAATAGCCGGCGTTGAAGACGTATTCGGAGAATTTCTCGATCTGCTCCCAGTCCGAACATTCATAGGCCGAGCCCGGCCACGGGTTGAACGGGATCAGGTTGATCTTGGCGGGAATGCCCTTGAGCAGCTTGACGAGCAGGCGGGCGTCGTCGAGCGAATCGTTGACGCCCTTGAGCATCACATATTCGAAGGTGATGCGCCGCGCGTTCGACGCGCCGGGATAGTCGCGGCAGGCCTGCAGCAGCTCGGCGATCGGATATTTGCGGTTGAGCGGCACCAGCTCGTTGCGCAGCTCGTCGCGCACCGCATGCAGCGAGATCGCCAGCATCACGCCGATCTCTTCGCCGGCGCGCTTGATGTTCGGCACCACGCCCGACGTCGACAGCGTGATGCGGCGGCGGGAGATGCCGATGCCCTCATTGTCGGAGACGATCAGCAGCGCGTCGCGCACCGCGTCGAAATTGTACAGCGGCTCGCCCATGCCCATCATGACGATGTTGGTGACGAGGCGATTGCCGTGCGGCGTTTCGCGATCGGCCCAGTCATTGAGGCGATCGCGCGCCACCATGATCTGGCCCACGATCTCGCCGGCGGTGAGGTTGCGGACCAGCCGCTGCGTGCCGGTGTGGCAGAACGCGCAATTCAGCGTGCAGCCGACCTGTGATGAGACGCACAAGGTGCCGCGGTCGGTCTCGGGAATGTAGACGCATTCGACCTCGTGCGCCTTCTGCAGGTCGTCGCCGCTCGGCAGCCGCAGCAGCCATTTGCGGGTGCCGTCGTTCGAGATCTGCTCGGCCACGACCTCGGGGCGGTCGACGGTGAAGCGCTCGGCCAAGCCGTTGCGCGTGTCCTTCGACACTGAGGTCATTTCGTCGAACGATTGGGCGCCGCGGAAGTATAGCCAGTGCCAGAGCTGCTGCACCCGCATCTTCTGCTGCCGCTCCGGCACGCCGATCTCGCCGAGCCTGGCCGCGAGCTCCGCGCGCGACAGCCCGATCAGCGACGGCTTCGCCGGCGGCACGTAGGTTTCGAGCGGCGTCTTTTCGAGGGGCGCGGCGGCTCCGCGCAGCCCGGCAGTCGTTGCCATGTCCAGGGGCCCAAAATGCAGCCCGGCCGCTGCGGCCGAAGGCTTTCAACGGCTGTATATAGCAGTCCCGCCCGCAAATGCGACCCGTACGACCGGAGGCGGTAGCGGCAGGCCGCTCAGCGGCGGCAATCCTGGGCGATCCGGTCCAGCGCCTGGGCGAGGCCCTTCAGCGAGAACACGTCGGTGGTCTCGGTGCCCTTGGCCGAGACGCCCTTGACCACGGCCTCCGGCGCCTTGCGCATGGCCTCGACCATGCGCTCCTCCTCGGCTGCGTTCTTGATCCAGAGCCCGTCACCCTGGGCGTACATGGCATAGGACGAGCCGCCGACGTCGAGCGAGCCGTCGGCGCCGGGCTTGAGCGCGTAGCCGATCATGATCGACACCTCGTTGAACACCTTCTCGGAGGGCCGGGTCGAGACGAAGGCATAGGCGGGATCGCGCGGGCGATTGGCCGGGTTGGTCTTGGACGAGGCGGGCTTGGCCAGCGCGAAGCAGACCTTCTTGCCTGCGGGCATGGCCGTGTAGGCGCCCCATCCACCATATTGCCCGATCAGGGTCGGTTCCGCGCCGCCGATGCTCGGCACTGCCGGCTTGGCGTCGGCCTTGGGCGCGGCCTTCGGCTGAGGCGCCGGTGAAGCCTTGGGTGGCGCCTTCGGCGCAGCCGTCTGGGCTTCGGCCAGGCTCGATGCTCCGAGCACGAGGACGCTGGCCGCCAGCGCTGTCGACAATCGCGAAAACAACATGATTAAGCTCAGCCCCCGCGATCTCGTCCACCAACATTGTGACTGGAAAATGGCTCGGATTCGCCGCCGGCCCCGCGGCGAGGGATAGCGGCTCAGTCTCGGCTTGCAAAGCCTGCAGATTGATCGCGGAAGCGTCGGTCAGATCTGGCCGGGCGTGTTCGAACCGGGTTCCATCTCGTCAGCAAGGCTGGCGTCGCCGGTGACCATGTCGCGTTCCGAGTGACGGTATTTCGCTGGCGGCCTCGGATCGCGGCACGCGCGTTGCCGATTGTCGCGGGAACGCAAATCCGGCATGACGTTGCAAAAGCCGGGCACGATCCGGACAACACATGAAGGAGCGCGCCCATGAAAGCCATTCTCTGCTCGCAATATTGCCAGCCCGACGATCTCGTTCTGGCCGATGTGCCCGATCCCACGGCCGGTCCCGGCGAGGCGGTGATCGCGATCAAGGCAGCGGCGCTGAACTTCTTCGACATCCTGATGATCCAGGGCAAGTACCAGATCAAGCCGCCGTTCCCGTTCTCGCCGGGTGCGGAGGTCGCGGGCGTGATCGAGAGCGTGGGCGACGGCGTGACCGACCTGAAGGTCGGCGATCGCGTCGTTGCGTCCTGCGGACATAACGGCGCGCGCCAGAAGATCGCGCTCCCGGCGGCGTCGATCGTCAAGATTCCGGACAATCTCGACTTCGACCGCGCTGCCGGCATCATCATCATCTATGGCACGGCGCTGCATGCGCTCGAGGATCGCGCCAGCCCGAAGCCGGGCGAGACGCTCGCCGTGCTCGGCGCCGCCGGCGGCACCGGCCTCGCGGCCTGCGAGCTCGGCAAGCTGATGGGCTTGAAGGTCATCGCCTGCGCCTCGTCGGACGAGAAGCTCGAATTCGCCAGGCAGCACGGCGCGACGCTGACCCTGAACTACGCGAAGGAGGATCTGAAGGAAGGCCTGCGCCGGCTGACCGACGGCAAGGGCGCCGACATCATCTTCGATCCGGTCGGCGGCACCTACGCCGAGGCGGCACTGCGCTCGATCGCCTGGGAAGGCCGCTTCCTGGTGATCGGTTTTGCCGCGGGCGACATTCCGAAGATGCCGCTCAATCTCGCGTTGCTGAAGGGGTGTGACATCCGCGGCGTGTTCTGGGGCGCCTGGACCCGGCTCAACCCGGCCAAGAACCGCGCCAATCTGGAGAAGCTCGTGCAGTGGACCGCCGAGGGCAAGCTGTCGTCGCATGTCGACCGCACCTTCCCGCTGGCGCAGACGGCTGAGGCGCTCAAAGTGCTCGCCGGTCGCCAGGCGATGGGCAAGGTGATCCTGCATCCCTGATGATGTCGGCCCGGACGGCTTCGGAGTGATGCTGCTCCGGGGCTTTCAGCGCGCGCGTTCCGTGCAAGCCCCGCGGCTGCACGGCGCCGCCGGAGGCGTCCGACGTGAGCCGATATGTTGCGAGGAGGTCGCATGTTTGCGGAAAAATCGCGGCGCCAAGCGTCGGCTCACGGCAACCTGTGGCAGAAAACCCGAAAACGAGCGTTTCTTGGTTAACGCAACCGAGACACATTGTGGCAAGGTTAATTCCGCGCCTTTCTCGTTGTTCTTTCGACGATTCCCAGGTTGCTGCCGTGCAACCTCGCATATGCATCGCCACAATCAGATCAAACTATTTCCAGAATCATGCCCGGTCTCGTCCACTTTTAGTCGGATTCAATTAGTCAATTAGTTGTCGGCAGTGGGGTGCCTCCAATAATCGTAACGCGTCTCGGGCTTCTGACGGGCTCGGGGCCCGCAAGTATGTTGCGTGAAGTGAGATGGGGATGAAGACCATGGCTGAGCGGACGACACGCGGACGGTTCGAGGACAGGTCATCAGCCAGTCCTGAGTTCAGGCCGTTCCCCGACGATGCTCCGCAGGAGCGCTCGCCCACCTATCGGTTCGGCAGGTCCGCTCGGGATCACTATCCAAACGACGAATCGATGCCGATGTTCCTATCCGAGTATGAGGCGGGGCATCAGATCGAGAGCACCGAATTCGATGACCAGTGGCCGGTCAGGGCCCGGCGGACCTCGGTCTCCTCGCGAATTCTGCTAGCGGTGGTTGCAGCCGCAGGCGTCGCCGTGCTGTTCGCGCTGGTCACGTCGGATGCGACGCGCGACCTGATCGCCAGCGCCAAGGCGTCGATGGTCGGCTCCGCGCCCGACCCGACCGCGCCTCCGCAGCCCAGCGCCACCCAGCTGACCGCCCGTGACATGCAGCTCAACGAGCCCGCGCGAGCGACCCCCGAGCCGCAGCCGGCCGCAGCGCCGCCGGTCCAGATGGCCGCCGTGACGCCGAGCCGCGATGACATTGCCAATGCCTATCAGACGGCGCTGCAGAACCGCGTTCCGACCCAGCCTGTTCCACCCGCTCCGAGCGTCGCCACGGCGCCGCCGGCGATGACGCCGCCGTCGATGACCTCTCCCGGCGCCGGCGCCGCGATCGTCGCGCCTGGACTTGGCGCCGTTACGGCCGCGCCGCCGCCGGCCCCGGCCCGCCGTCTGGATCCGGATGAGCTGGCCGGCATCATGAAGCGCGCCAAGGGACTGCTGGCGGCAGGGGACATTCCTTCCGCTCGCCTCCTGCTGGAGCGCGCCGCCGAGGCGCAGGAGCCCGCCGCCGCGCTGATGCTGGCGCAGACCTACGATCCCCACGTGCTCGGCACCAAGGACATCCGCAACATCAACGCGGACCCGGCCGCGGCGCGCAACTGGTACCGCCGCGCCGCCCAGCTCGGCTCTGCGGAAGCGCAGCGCCGGCTCGATCAGCTGCAGAACTGAACGCACGTGGCGGCATCGCCGCCGCCACGTTTCATTTTTTTGTTTCACGCATGATTTTCGGGTCGGTCATGGGTAACGCCGGGGACGCTCCGGCGCTGCGCGCGTCGCGGCCCGCGATCACGTGCCAGCTTAGTCGAGGGAACAGATGCGACGTTTGATTGGAGCGGCCATCGCCGCAATGATGATGGCGTGCGGTTTTTCTGCCCATGCCGAGGAAGGCGAGTTCGACCCAGCCAAGGTGAGCGACAGCCTCAAGGCCATCTTCCAGTTCGGCTCGGTTCAGACCAAGCAGGCGCTCAATGCCAACACGGTGACGCTGATCACCGGCACGATCGGCGGCACCTATGTGCAGTTCGGCGCCGACCTCGCCTCGCTGCTCGATGACGGCAACAGCCTGCGCGTGCTGCCGATCGTCGGCCGCGGCTCGGTGCAGAGCGTCGCCGACATCCTGTTCCTGCAGGGCGTCGATCTCGGCGTCGTGCGCGCCGACACGCTCGATTATCTCGAGCGCAAGGGTTTCGCCAAGGACATCAAGAAGCAGTTCACCTACGTCACCAAGCTTTACAATGAGGAGATGCAGGTCATCGCGCCGCGCGCCGTGCACAATCTGCGCGACCTCGAAGGCCGCCGCGTCAGCGTCGATTTGCCGAACGGCGGCACCTTCGTGACGGCGCTGACGGTGTTCGAGCGGCTCGGCCTGCGCGCGAACTTCCTGTACATCGAGCAGCGCATCGCGATGGAGAAGCTCAAGCGGGGCGAGCTCGACGCCGTCATCGTCGTCGGCGGCAAGCCCTACAAGTCCGTCAGCACCTTCGTGAACGACGGCCGCTTCCATCTCGTCAACGTCGACTACGACCGTCCGCTGCAGAATGACTATCTGCCGGCGACGCTGACCGCGAAGGATTATCCGAACCTGATCGCCGAGGGCGAGAAGGTCGACACGATCGCCGTGCCGGCCGTGCTCGCCGCCTATAATTGGGCGCCGAACACCGACCGCTACCGCAAGCTCGCAACCTTCGTCGACGCCTTCTTCACCAAGTTCCCGGCGTTCCAGAACCCGCCGTTCCATCCGAAGTGGAAGGAAGTCTCGCTGTCGGCGCCGCTCGCCGGCTGGCAGCGGCTGCCCGCCGCCAGCAAATGGCTGGAGACGCATGCGATGGAAGGCGCGCAGCGCGACCGCTTCGACGATTTCCTCAAGCAGAGCAGCGCCGGCAAGTCTTTGCCGACCGAGGCCGATCGCGAGGCCCTGTTCAAGCAGTATCAGGCCTGGGAAGCGGAAAAGACCGGCAGCGCCCGCGCGCAGGCGCGTCCGCAGCGCTGAGCCCGCGTCGCCCGCCGGCGCGATTGACTTGAGAACAAAAAGCCCTGCTCGCGCAGGGCTTTTTGCTTCGTCATCTCCGATGACGGCCGACGCAGCTCGGCGAACCTCGTCTCCTCGAGTTCGCCGTCGTCAGTCGAACAGCGACGGCGAGAACTGTTATCAGCCGGTGCGGTCGGCGCCGTCGTCCACATCGGCATCCGCGTCGACCGTGAGCCGCGCCAGCGCAGCCTTGGCTGCGGCGCGGTGATCGGGGGTGATGTGCGAGGCCACCATCCGGATCGCGGTCGCCAGCACCGCGGCGTCATCGGTGAAGCCGAGGATCGGCATCATGTCGGGCACGATGTCGAATGGCAGGATGAAGTAGGCGAGGGCGCCGAGCAGCGCGACCTGCACATGCCGGGGCGTCTCCTTGTCGAAGGCGCAGTAATAGGCGGCGAGCAGATCCTCCGCGAACGGGATCCGGGCCACCACCTGCTTGAACTTGATCCAGAACCGGCGACGCACGCTGTCGCGATCCCGCGCCAACCGGTCGGCCGGCTCGAAGCCAACGCTGTAATCGGTCGTGTCGGACGCCATGTGTGATCTCCCCACCGAGGCAGAAGCCAGCGCGGTCGTTCCGCCGTCATGTGGGGACGGCATCGCCGGCCACAAGACGTCCCGAGCGTCGCACGACGCGTGATGTCGTCAGCCGTTGATCGCAGCCGCAATCGCGTCCATCGCCCGCGCCAGCTCGATATCGAGCATCGTCACGCCGCCGGCATCGTGGGTGGCGAGCACCACCTCGACCGTGCGGTAGACGTTGCGCCACTCCGGATGATGATCGCGCTTCTCGGCGATGAGCGCGACCCGCGTCATAAAGCCGAAGGCTTCGTTGAAATCCCGGAACGTGAACGTCCGGGTGATCGCTTCGCGGCCGCCGACCTCGGACCAGCCCGAGAGGTCTCGCAGAGCGCTCGCACGCGCCTCGGCCGACAATCGCTGCACCATTACAAGCCTCCGATTCCGTCCGCCCTCGTCTCGCCGGCCGGCCGGACGAGCCGAATTTTTACGGGTCCGTCATGGACGCGGACCCCGCGCTGGCTGCGAGATTAGCACGAAACATCATCCGAATCAGAGCCTTGAGGCAATCCCCGAACCGTCTGGGCCCTGATATGGGCTCCGTCATCGCGGACTCGGCCTCCGGTAACCATGACGCAGATGTCACTCCGGGTTGACAAGAAATTTGCTACAGTTTCGGCTTAGCGAAGGACGAGGCCGGACGGAGCCGCGCCTGGCGCTGCTCCCGGGCCATCGGATCACCGGAGGATCGGACCTGGCAGACCCGCAGACCACGCCAGCGCAGCGCTCGCAGATGCGCCCTGCCGTGTTCATCGTCATCGCCGGGATCCTCGCGATCATCGGCGCGCTGGCGGGCGCGTATTATTTTGCCATGCGTCCGGTGGTGCTCAAGATCGCGGTCGGTCCGCCCAACAGCGACGACCTCAAGGTCGTCCAGGCGCTGACTCAGGCGTTCTCCCAGAACCACGCCTACGTCCGGCTTCGCCCGGTGCCCACCGAGGGAGCCGCCGAAAGCGCGCAGGCGCTCGCCGCCGCCAAGGTGGATCTCGCGATCATCCGCGGCGATCTCGAGGTGCCGAAGAACGCGCAGGCCGTCGCGACGCTGCGCAAGAACGTCGCCGTGCTCTGGGTGCCCACGGCCGGCAAGGGCAAGGGCCGCAAGGGCGCGGCCAAGATCACCAAGATCTCGCAGCTGGCGGGCCACAAGGTCGGCATCATCGGCCGGACGCCGGCCAACGCCAACCTGCTGAAGGTGGTGCTGCACCAATATGGCGTCGACCCCGCCAAGGTCGAGATGGTGCAGTTTCCGGCCTCCGAGGCTGCGGAAGCCGTCCGCAGCCAGAAGGCCGACGTCTGGCTCGCCGCCGGCCCGGTCAACAGCAAGGTCACGGCGGACGCGATTGCCGCCGCAACCAAGGATGGCGGCGTGCCGACCTTCCTGGCGATCGATTCGGCCGAGGCGATCGCGCAGAACCATCCCGAATATGAAGCGGCGGAGATCCCGGCCGGCGCGTTCGGCGGCTCGCCCGATCGTCCCGAGGACGAGGTCAAGACGATCAGCTTCAATCACCACATCGTCGCGCGCAAAGGCCTCGCCGACTCCACCGTTTCGGCGTTCACCCACCAGCTGTTCTCGGTACGCCAGCAGCTGCTGTCGGAATTCCCGCTGGCGGCCAAGATCGAGACGCCCGACACCGACAAGGACGCCGCCATTCCCGCCCATCCCGGCGCGGCGGCCTTCGTCGACGGCGAGGAGAAGACCTTCCTCGACCGCTACAGCGACTACATCTGGTGGAGCCTGATGGCGCTGTCGGCGATGGGCTCGGCGGGCGCCTGGTTCGCCGGCTATCTTAAGCGCGACGAGCGCACCATCAATACCTCGCTGCGCGACCGGCTGCTGGAGATGATCCCGATCGCGCGCAAGAGCGACTCGACCGATGAGCTCGATCAGCTCCAGGCCGAGGCCGACGAAATCCTGCGCAACACGCTGACCTGCTTCGAGGACGGCGCGATCGAGCATGCCGCGCTGACCGCGTTCAACATCGCGCTCGAGCAGTTCCACAATGCGGTCGCCGACCGCAAGCTGATCCTGATGAGCATGCCGGCCAATCTGCAGCGCACCGGCGCGCAATTGCGCGCCGCGGGCACTTGACGCCTACGCGTCTCTTCCGATCGTCTCCGCCGATCGCCCGCCCGGCAGCGACACGAGCCGGGGACGTCCTGTAATCCCAGCGTCATCAATCTTTTCTACCTCTGCCGCCGTCTGGGCCTGCGCGGTTGCGCGCGCCATCCGACCAGGAGATCCGCATGACCGTTCACATTCCTCGCCCGTCCCTCAAATTGTCCCGCCGCCGCTTCCTCTCGACCGCGGCCGGAGCCGGCGTCGCGACGCTTTCGAGGCCCTATCTGAGCCGCGCGGCCGACCGGCCGCAGATCACGCATGGCGTGCAGTCCGGCGACGTCGGCATGGACGGCGGCGTGGTGTGGGCGCGCGCCGACCGGCCGTCGCAGATGCTGGTCGAGGTCGCGACCACCGAATCGTTCAAGGACGCCCGCGCGCTGCCGCCGATCGCGGCGCTGCCGGAAAGCGATTTCACCGCCAAGATGCTGGTCGACGGCCTGCCGAGTGGCCAGGACATCTTCTACCGCGTCAAGTTCCGCGACCTCTCGCACACCGCCGTCGAGAGCGAGCCGGTGATCGGCCGCTTCCGCACCGCGCCGGGCAACAAGCGCGACGTCTCGTTCGTCTGGGGCGGCGACGTTGCCGGGCAGGGCTGGGGCATCAATCCGGATGACGGTGGCATGTTCACCTTCGCGACCATGAAGAAGCATCAGCCGGACTTCTTCCTGCATTCCGGCGACACCATCTATGCCGACGGCCCCATCAAGTCCGAGGTCAAGCTGCCGGACAACAAGGTCTGGAAGAACCTCACCGTCGAGGAGAAGGCCAAAGTCGCCGAGACGCTCGACGAATTCCGCGCTGCCCACAAGTACAATTTCCTCGACCAGAACGTCCGCGCCTTCAATGCCGAGGTGCCGATCTTCGTGCAGTGGGACGACCACGAGGTGACCAACAACTGGTCGGCCTCGAAGGACCTGCCGGCGGCCTACAAGGAGCGCAACATCCAGCTGCTCGCGGCGCGCGCGGCGCGCGCCTTCCATGAGATGTATCCGATGCGCGAAAGCATCGTGGAGCCGGGCCGGGTCTACCGCACCATCAATTACGGTCCGCATCTCGACGTGTTCGTGCTCGACGAGCGCAGCTATCGCGGCGCCAACGGCCCGAACCTCGAGGACAAGTATGGTCCGGCATCCTACTTCATCGGGCCGGAGCAGATGCGCTGGCTCAAGCAGGCGCTGCTCAACTCGCGCGCGACCTGGAAGGTCATCGCCTCCGACATGCCGCTCAGCCTGATCGTCTATGACGATGCCGCCAACAGACGCGGCTCCGAGGCGATCGCGCAGGGCGATGGTCCGGCGCGGGGCCGCGAGCTCGAGATCGCCGAGATCCTGCGTTTCATCAAGACGGCGCCGATCCAGAACACGGTCTGGCTCACCGCCGATGTGCACTACGCGGCGGCGCACTACTACGACCCGAACAAGGCGCAGTTCCAGGATTTCGAGCCGTTCTGGGAGTTCGTGTCGGGCCCGCTGCATGCCGGCACGTTCGGTCCGAACGAGCTCGACAACACCTTCGGCCCCGAGGTGCGCTTCATCAAGGCGCCCGGCCTCGACAAGCAGAACCTGCCGCCGTCGGCCGGCATGCAGTTCTTCGGCCACGTCAAGATCGACGGCGCGAGCGGGCAGATGACGGTCACCCTGCGCGACCGCACCGACGTCGCGCTGTGGTCGACGACGCTCGATCCGAAGCTTGCCTGAGGGCGCTTCGCTGCGGCGGCAGCTAGCCGCGCCGCCGCAGCACCACCGCGAGGGCGTCCGTGGGGCACGGCTTGGGCAGGCGCGGCCGATCGGCAAACGCCGCCGGCACGCCTTCGGCGCCGTAGCCGGTCGAGAAGGCGAAGGGGATGCGGAGCGTGCTCAGCCGCTCGGCGATCGCGAAGCTCTTCTCGCGTACGAGGCCGACGTCGAGCAGCGCGAATTGCGGCGCACGCTCCTCGATCATGGCAAGCGCCGTGGCGACGTTGGCCGCGATCCGCACGTCGGCAACGCCGAGGTCGGTGATGGTGTCTTCCAAGCCGAGCGCAATGATCGGGTCGTCCTCGACGACCAGCACATGCTGATAGAGCTCGGGCACGCCGGGATGCGAGCTGGTCATGTGATCTGCGGGTTCCAAGGTGAAACTGGCTCCCGCAGCCGGCGCCTCATCGCAAGCACGCTGGCGGGTCCTGGAACCGAAGCCATCATATCGGAGTTCCTGTGTCGGTGCACTTGTGAACACAAGGCGCACGGATCACGCACATGCGTAGCGCGGGGACTTCGGATGCCGACTCAGAGTGTGACGACGCTTGCGCGCGAGCGCCCCTATAACAACCTGCTGCGGCGCTTGAGCCCGCCCGACTACGCTCTGATCGCGCCCTATCTCGTCGAAGACCAGGCAGCACCGAACGAGCTGCTGTATCGCCCCGGCGACGATGTGCAGATCGTGCATTTTCCATGCGGGCCGGCGCTCACATCCTATCTCGTCCCCAACGAGGATGGCCGCGACGTCGAGACCATTCTGGTCGGCCGCGAAGGCGCCGTCGGCGGCATCGTCAGCGAAGGCTTCCTTCCGGCCTACACGCGCATCGTCGTCAAGTTCGGCGGCCCGTTCGCGCGGCTGCCGCTGTCGCGCCTCGCCGCTGCCAAGCTGCAATCGAAAACCCTGCGCAACGTCTTCGCCCGCTATGCGGATTGCATGCTGGCGCAGGTGTTCCAGTCGACCGCCTGCAACGCGATCCACTCGATCGAGCAGCGCACGGCGAAATGGATCGTCGCGGCGATGGATCGTACCGATGGCGAGCCGGTCGTGCCGCTGACGCATGAGCAGCTCGCGACCCTGCTCGGTGTCGGCCGCTCCTATGTCAGCCGTGTCGTCCAGACTTTCCGCGCCGAAGGCATTCTCGACACCAGGCGCGGTGCCTTCATGGTCCGGGATTTCGAGACGCTGAAGCAGCGCTCCTGCCTGTGCAACGAGGCGGTGAAGACGCATTTCGAGGAGGTCCTGCGCGGCGTCTACCCGACCGAGCAGGCCGCCGCGGGCTGATACGAACACGTCATTGCCTTTGGCGGCGGGAACTTGCCATAGTCCGGATGCAACCGGACGATGGACGTCATGGACGGCGCCGTGCTTCACGCGATTTTCGATCTGGCGGCCTGGCTCAGCGCCGCCGCGGCCGGCTGGTGGCTCGCGCGCGGCGCGCGCGTCAGCTTTCCCAGGCAGTCGACCGAATGGCCCTATGTCGCCGCGCTCATGTTCGGCGCCGGGCTTGGCGCCTATCTGTTCGGCACGCTGAACCTGTGGCTGTCCGGGATGAGCGGGCTGGCGCGGTCTGTCGAAGGCGCGCTCGCCGGCGGCATCGTCGCGGTCGAGCTCTACAAATGGCGCCACGGCATCGTTCTGCGCACAGGAGCGCGCTTTGCGCTGCCCCTGGCGGTCGGCGTCGCCGTCGGCCGTCTCGGCTGCTATGCGGCGGGGCTCGACGATTTCACCTATGGCACGCCGACGGCCTTGCCGTGGGGGCATGATTTCGGCGATGGCGTGATGCGCCACCCGGTGCAGCTCTATGAGAGCCTGGCGATGGCGGCGTTTGCCGCCGTCTACATCGTCGCCGTGCTCAGGCGGAACGACGCGGTCATCGCCGGTGGCTTCTACCTCGCCCTGCTCGTCTATGGGTTGCAGCGCTTCGTCTGGGAATTCCTCAAGCCCTACGGGCCGGTGATCGGCCCCTTCACCCTGTTTCATCTGCTGTCGCTTGCGATTGCGGCCTACGCCGCGGTCATGCTGGCGACGGCGCCGCAACCGAAGGCCCTGCATGAACGCGCCGCTGCGTAAGTCCCGCCCCTATGTGTTCTGGGGCCAGACCCAGTCCCTGTGCGAGACCTGCCTCGACCTGGTACCGACCAAGATCCAGATCATCGACAACGAGGTCTGGTACGAGAAGCGCTGCAAGGATCATGGCGTGCAGTCGACGCTGGTCTCGGACGATGCCGCCTATTGGCGGCGCTGCAAGTCGTTCATCAAGCCTGGTGATACACCGCTGAGCTTCCAGCGCCGCACCGAATATGGCTGCCCTTATGATTGCGGCCTGTGCCCGGACCACGAGCAGCATTCCTGCCTGGCGCTGATCGAGATCACCGATCACTGCAACCTGACCTGTCCGGTGTGCTTCGCCGAATCCTCGCCCCAGCGCGCGCATTTCACCGCGCTGGCGACCATCGAGCGGATGCTCGATGCGCTGGTGAAGAGCGAGGGCGAGCCGGATCTGGTGCAGATCTCCGGCGGCGAGCCGACGCTGCATCCCGGCTTCTTCGACATCCTCGCTGCGGTGCGCGCCCGGCCGATCCGCCACGTCATGATCAACACTAACGGCCTGCGCATCGCGCGCGAGCCGGACTTCGTCGCGCGGCTGGCGGAGGACAAGCGCGGGCTCGAGGTCTATCTGCAGTTCGACTCGCTGTCGCGCACCGGCCTCACCAACATCCGCGGCGCCGATCTGCGCCGCATCCGCCAGCAGGCGCTGGAGAACCTCGAGCGTGCGGGGATTTCGACGACGCTGGTCGCGACCATCAAGCGCGGCGTCAATGACGACGAGATCGGCGACATCGTCCGCCACGCGCTCGAATGGACATGCGTGCGCGGCGTCACCCTGCAGCCGGTGCAGGACGCCGGCCGCAATGCCGATTTCAACAAGGATACCGACCGCATCATGCTGTCGGAGATCCGCCGCCGCGTGATCGAGACCGGCGTGTTCGGCGAGCAGGACATGATTCCGCTGCCGTGCAATCCCGAGAGCATCTCGATCGGCTACGGCCTGCGCAACGGCACCACCGTGCTGCCGCTCACCTCGATGGTGCCGCAGGAGGAGCTGCTGTCGGTGATGCCGAACACGATCAGTCCGGAAAAATACCCGGTGCTCCGCGAGAAATTCGTCGAGCTGTTCTCGCTGTCATCGGGCCCGCTCAACACCGGCGAGCGCGTCGCCGAATTCCTCTGCTGCCTGCCGCAGGTCGAGGTGCCCGACAACCTCGGCTATGAGCACGTCTTCCGCGTCACCATTGTACAATTCCTCGACCGCTTCAATTTCTGCGTCGGCAACGTCAAGCGCTCCTGCATCCATTTCGTCACCGAGCGCGGCGAGATCATCCCGTTCGACACCTACAACCTGTTCTACCGCAACGGAGCCATCGACGGCATCCGCGCAAGGGCCGCGCAGCCATGACTGAACGTCCGAACATTCCCCCCGAGCTTCCGCCACGGCAGCAACGCTCCGGCTGCGCCACAGCCTTGGGCATCCTGGTCGGCCTGGCCCTGCTGTTTCCGATGGCCTGCGTCCTGGTGATCTTTCCCAATCAGATCACGCGCAACGATCTCATCAACCCGATCGGGCTGCTGTTGATCGGCGCGGCCGTCGCCGGCATCGTGCTGATCGCCGCCGCCATCAGGTACAGCCGGAGCCGGTCGTGACGCCGCGGGAGTACCCTGCACAGTCCGCTCCGTGGGGCTGGGTCATGCTGATGCTGCTCACCGGGCTGGTGCTGCTCGCGCCGGGGTTGCTATGCTGATCAACGAGCGGAGTTTACCCGACCTGCTCGCCGTGATTGCGCTCGGAGCCATCGTGCTCGGCTTGTGTTGGGTCCATGCCGCAATCCGCCTGATGATGCCGCGCCGCCATGGATGATGATCCGTTCAACCGCCGCCCGCCGTTGTCGCCCTTCCTGGAGGAGGTGGGGCGGGCGCGAGCGCCCGCCGGCCTGGCGGCGACCATCGGTGCGATCCTCGGCGGTCTTGCCCTGATGTTTCCGTTCGGCTGCGTGATGGCGCTGATGCGCCGCGAATGGAACGAGTTCGGCGGCCTGTTCGGTCCCGGAGCGATCCTGGCCGGCATGGCCGTCGCGGGGTTGGTGATGATCGTGCTGGCGGTGCGCCGCCGCTGGGGCTGAGCCAGGTCACATGTCGTCGCCCGGACGTCCCGGCTCGGATTCAGCTCGCGCCACGCCGCAGGAGCGCTGGAAGGGGCCGTCCGGACCCGCTCCTCATTCCTGAAAGCAGTCATTGTTTTTTGGTGTTTTTTGCCTATATTGCGCCGCAACGCGTGAGGTCTGCCCGGTCGATTGGCCGGGCTTCCTATTTGGGGCTGCCGGCCCCGGCCGCCGAACCGAGTTTCGCGAGCGCGCGTCGCAAAGCTAACAGCTTGATTCGACTATCATAAAGCGCGCGCCCCGCCGGGGACAGAGCACGAGCTCCAGAAAGCTTAGAAGACACCGACCATGAATCTTCGCAACATCGCCATCATCGCCCACGTCGACCACGGCAAGACCACGCTGGTCGACCGCCTCCTGCAGCAGTCCGGTACCTTCCGCGAGAACCAGAAGGTCGCCGAGCGCGCCATGGACTCCAACGACCTGGAGCGCGAGCGCGGCATCACCATCCTGGCCAAGGCCGCCTCGGTGCAGTGGAAGGACACCCGCATCAACATCGTCGACACCCCCGGCCACGCCGATTTCGGCGGCGAGGTCGAGCGCATCCTGAACATGGTGGACGGCGCGCTGGTGCTGGTCGACGCCGCCGAGGGCCCGCTGCCGCAGACCAAGTTCGTGGTCTCCAAGGCGCTCAAGGTCGGGCTCAAGCCGATCGTGGTCATCAACAAGGTCGACCGTCCGGACGCCCGTCCGACCGAGGTCATCAACGAGGTGTTCGACCTGTTCGCGGCGCTCGACGCGTCAGAGGAGCAGCTCGACTTCCCGATCCTGTACGGCTCGGCCAAGCAGGGCTGGATGGCCGACAGCCCGGAAGGTCCGCAGGACCGTGGCATGGAGCCGCTGTTCGAGCTGGTGCTCCGTCATGTCCCGCCGCCGAAGACCGAGGAGGGGCCGTTCCGTATGATCGGCACCATCATCGAGGCCAATCCCTATCTCGGCCGCATCATCACCGGCCGCATCACCTCCGGCACCCTGAAGCCGAACCAGCAGGTCAAGGTGCTGGCCGCCGACGGCAAGATGATCGAGCAGGGCCGCATCACCAAGATCCTGGCGTTCCGCGGCCTCGAGCGCACGCCGCTCGATGACGCCGAGGCCGGCGACATCGTCGCCATCGCCGGGCTGACCAAGGGCACCGTCGCCGACACCTTCTGCGATCCCAGCGTCGAGACGCCGCTTCCGGCGCAGCCGATCGATCCGCCGACCGTGTCGATGTCCTTCATCGTCAACAACTCGCCGCTCGCCGGCACCGAGGGCGACAAGGTCACCAGCCGCATGATCCGCGACCGCCTGCTGCGCGAGGCCGAGGGCAACGTCGCGCTGCGCGTCCGCGAGGCCGACGACAAGGACTCGATGGAAGTCTCCGGCCGCGGCGAATTGCAGCTCGCAATCCTGATCGAGACCATGCGCCGCGAGGGCTTCGAGCTGTCGGTGTCGCGTCCGCGCGTCGTGTTCCAGAAGGACCCGGCGACCGGCCAGACCCTGGAGCCGATCGAGGAGGTCGTCATCGACGTCGACGAGGAGCATTCCGGCGTCGTCGTGCAGAAGATGAGCGAGCGCCGCGCCGAGCTGATCGAGATGAAGCCGTCCGGCGGCAACCGCCAGCGTCTGGTGTTCTACGCGCCGACCCGCGGCCTGATCGGCTACCAGGGCGAGCTGTTGACGGACACCCGCGGCACCGCGATCATGAACCGCCTGTTCCACAACTACGCGCCCTACAAGGGCGAGATCCAGGGCCGCCGCAACGGCGTGCTGATCTCCAACGACCAGGGCGAGGCGGTGGCCTACGCCATGTTCAAGCTGGAGGACCGCGGCCCGATGATGATCGAGCCGGGCTGGAAGGTCTATCGCGGCATGATCGTCGGCGAGCACACCCGCGACAATGATCTCGAGATCAACGTGCTGAAGGGCAAGCAGCTCACCAACATCCGCACCACGTCGAAGGACGAGGCGGTGCGGCTGACGCCGCCGATCAAGATGACGCTGGAAAAGGCGCTGGCCTATATCGAGGACGACGAACTCGTCGAGGTCACCCCGAAGTCGATCCGGCTGCGCAAGAAGCACCTCGATCCGAACGAGCGCAAGCGCGCCGAGAAGCAGAAGGAAGCTGTGGCGTAAGACGGCTGCTGCTCTCTCCTTCGTCATGTCCGGGCTTGGCCCGGCCATCCATCCGCATCGAGCCGTGAGGATGGTGACGGCGTGGATGCCCGGGCCTTCGCCGCGACGAAGCGGCTTCGGCCGCGCAGGTGGGTCAAGCCCGGGGCATGACGACCGAGTTGGATGAGCCGATGTCCCTCCCATCCTCCATCGACATTGCCATCATCGGCGCCGGCGCCGCCGGCCTCGGCGCCGCGCACGCGCTGCGCGACAAGGGCGTCTCCTTCATCGTCCTCGAAGCCCGCGACCGCATCGGCGGCCGGGCGCATAGCATCATGGCCTCGCCCGAGGTGACGTTCGATCTCGGCTGCGGCTGGCTGCATTCGGCGGACCGCAACTCCTTCGTCGCCATCGCCGAGCAGCTCGCTTTCGCCATCGACAAGTCGCGCCCGCCCTGGCGCGATCAGGCCTATGAGGCGGCGTTTCCGCGCGCGGAGCGCGAGGATTTCCTGCGCGCGCTGGAAGCGTTCTTCACCCGCACCGCCGAGGCCGCCAGGAGCGGCCGCGACGCGCCTGCCAGCATCTGCCTCGCGCCCGGCAATCGCTGGAACGGCATGATCGATGCGATCTGCACCTATCTCAACGGCTGCGAGCTCGACCAGATGTCGCTGCTCGACTTCGAGGCCTATGAGGACACCGAGCTGAACTGGCGCATCCGCCGCGGCTATGGCGCACTCGTCGCGGCCTACGGCGCAGGCCTGCCGATCGCGCTCAATTACAACGTAACGCTGATCGATCATGGCGACCGGCGCATCCGGCTCAGCACGTCGCAGGGCACGCTGACCGCCGGCAAGGTCATCGTCACCGTGCCGACCAATCTGATCGCCGAGGAGGCGCTGCGCTTCACGCCGGCTCTGCCGGACAAGGTCGAGGCCGCCGCCGGCCTGCCGCTCGGGCTGGACAACAAGGTCACGCTGGCGCTGGATGGCTGGGACCACCTGCCGAAGGATTCCGGCATGCGCGGCCGCAGCAGCACCGCGCGCGTCGGCAGCTTCCAGCTCCGCCCGTTCGGCCAGCCCTGCATCGAGGGCTTCTACGGCGGCAGCTTCGCCCGCGAGATCGAGGCGGCCGGCGAGGGCGCGTTGGCAGCGCAGGCGATCGACGATGTCGTGGCGCTGCTCGGCAGCGATATCCGCAAGAGCCTGCGTCCGCTGGCCGAATCCCGCTGGGGCGCCGACCCGTTCGCGCGCGGCGCCTATTCGCACGCGCTGCCCGGCCATGCCGGCAAGCGCGCCGTGCTGGCCGCGCCGGTCGACGACCGCCTGTTCTTCGCCGGCGAGGCCACGCCGCCGGGATTCTTCTCGACCGCGCATGGTGCGCGCGACAGCGGCGAACGCGCGGCGCGGGAAGCGCTGACGTCGCTCGGAAAGCTCTGAACTCTCCACGTCGTTGCGAGCGCAGCGCAATCCAGCGTCACGCGGGGCGGTCATCGTTCTGGATCGCTTCGCGGCGCTCGCGATGAGGGTCAGGGTTCGTCATTTCGGGGCAGCCGCGCCAGCGGCTGAACCCGGAATTCCGAGATGAGGCGCGAGATTCCGGGTTCGCCCTCCACCTTTCGCTCTGCGAGCTGCGGCGAAGGCCGCCCCGGAATGACGGCTCAAACTAGCTCCGGCTCTCCCTAACCAGCCGCAGAAATTCCCGCGCCGCCTGGGTCTGGTGANCTCCCGATGCCGCAGGCTGTAGAAGTGCCGCCTGGGCAGTTCGATCTTGGCGACAGACAGCAGCCCCGCTTTGACGCCCCGCATCACGACGAGCCGCGACAACACCGTGACGCCGGCGCCGGCCTCGACCGCGCCACGCACGGCTTCGTTGGACGGCAGATCAAACGCGACATCGAGCTCGTCCGCGCGGATGCCGAACCGGCCGAGCGCCGCTTCGAGCACGGCGCGGGTGCCGGAGCCTTGCTCGCGCAGCACCCAGCGCGCCGCCTTCAGGTCCGCTGATGTCACTGATTCTGCCCGGCAGAGCGGATGATCCGCCGGCCCGACCAGCGCCATCTCGTCGTCCGCGACCGGCTGGGCCGCGAGCACGGGATCGTCGACATCGCCCTCGACGAAGCCGAGATCGGCCGCTCCCTCGCGGACCTCGGTCGCGACCTGCTCGGTGTTGCCGATCGACAGCTGCAGCGTGATCGCCGGGTGCGCGGCCTTGAAACGGTGAATGAAGGCCGGTAGCCAATAGCCGGAGATGGTCTGGCTCGCCGCCAAGGCCAGCCGCCCGCGCTTCAAGCCGGCGAGGTCGTCGAGCACAGTCTCGGCGGCGGCCGCGCGCGCCAGCACGGCCTTGGCTTCGACCAGAAACGCCTTGCCGGCCGCCGTCAGCACGATGCGGCGGCCGACCCGATCGAACAGCTTGGTCTGGTAGCGCGCTTCGAGCGCAGCGACCGCCGCCGAGGTTGCCGACTGCGTCAGGTTGAGCTCGCGCGCCGCCTGGGTGACGTGCTCGCGGGTGGCGACCGCAACGAAGATCCTGAGCTGCTCGAGCGTCACGTCGTCTCCTAGGTGGTCAGCTTCACCAGGGCCAGGCTGAAGCTCGCGATGAAAAGGAAGGCCGCGAAGCCGAGCGCCGCCGGCCGCAGGCCCTTGGCCCTGAGCTTGGCGACATCCGTCTCCAGCCCCATCGCAGCCAGCGCCATCGACAGCAGGAAGGTCGTCGCGGTCACGATGATCGTCTTCGCCTCGGCCGGCACCGTGATGGCGCTGTTGAGGCCGACCATCGCGATGAAGCCGACGACGAACCACGGCAGCGGCGGCTGCGCATGGGCCTCGCCATGAGCGCCATGGCGCGCCCGGCGCGTCGCCAGCAGGCCGAGTGTCAGCACCACCGGTGCCAGCAGCATCACCCGCGCCAGCTTGGCGATGGTGCCGAACTCACCGGCCTGCTGCCCCTGCTGGAAGGCGGCGGCGACGACCTGCGCGATTTCATGGATCGACGCGCCGCTCCACAGGCCGAAGGCGTGGGCGTCCAGCTGCAGCAGGCCGGGCAGCAAGGGATAGGCGATCATCGCGATGGAGCCGAACACGGTCACGCAGGCGACCGCATAGGCGACATCCTCGTCATGCGCGCGCGTCACCGTGTTGGTGGCGATCACGGCGGACGCGCCGCAGATCGAGGTGCCCGCGGCGATCAGCTCGGTGAGCTTGCGGTCGACGCCGAGCAGCCAGCCCATTCCCATCGTGAACAGGAAGGTGCCGGTCAGGCTGAGCGCGATCACGCACAGCCCGCGGGCGCCGACCTCGACGATCTGGGCCGCCGTCAACTGCAGTCCGAGCAGGATGATCGCGACCCGCAGCACGCGGCGCATGGCGAAGGTGACGCCGGGCTTGGCCCGCGCCGGCGTGCCCACACTGTTATGCAGCGCCATGCCCGCCACGATCGCCAGGATCATCGGGCTGAACATCGCGAGTCCCGGCAGCTGGCGCAGCCCGAAGGCGCCGGCCGCGATCGCGGCCGAGAGCGCCAGCCCGGGCAGTAGCGATGTGATTCGCAACGGTGACGAGGCGCGGGCATCGCGATGTCGGGCGCCGGCGGGCGCATTGGCGGTCAGGTCGTGAGACGGAGCGGCCATGGAAAACTCTCCCAAACCAACGGTTCGAGAGAGAATTCCATGCTGCGATCGATCAATCCAACGAGTTATATCGGATATTTCATTCGATTCAAACGATTGATTGCGGTACTGAGATACTGCCGCTTATTGCTCCAGCACCCG
>NZ_CAFJ01000195.1 GCF_000239795.1 Bradyrhizobium sp. STM 3809
TCAGACTGAAGAGCCATCCTTAGAAAGGAGGTGATCCAGCCGCAGGTTCCCCTACGGCTACCTTGTTACGACTTCACCCCAGTCGCTGACCCTACCGTGGTCGGCTGCCTCCATTGCTGGTTAGCGCACCGCCTTCAGGTAAAGCCAACTCCCATGGTGTGACGGGCGGTGTGTACAAGGCCCGGGAACGTATTCACCGTGGCGTGCTGATCCACGATTACTAGCGATTCCAACTTCATGGGCTCGAGTTGCAGAGCCCAATCCGAACTGAGACGGCTTTTTGAGATTTGCGAAGGGTCACCCCTTAGCTTCCCACTGTCACCGCCATTGTAGCACGTGTGTAGCCCAGCCCGTAAGGGCCATGAGGACTTGACGTCATCCCCACCTTCCTCGCGGCTTATCACCGGCAGTCTCCTTAGAGTGCTCAACTAAATGGTAGCAACTAAGGACGGGGGTTGCGCTCGTTGCGGGACTTAACCCAACATCTCACGACACGAGCTGACGACAGCCATGCAGCACCTGTGTTTCGGGCTCCGAAGAGAAGGTCACGTCTCTGCGACCGGTCCCAAACATGTCAAGGGCTGGTAAGGTTCTGCGCGTTGCGTCGAATTAAACCACATGCTCCACCGCTTGTGCGGGCCCCCGTCAATTCCTTTGAGTTTTAATCTTGCGACCGTACTCCCCAGGCGGAATGCTTAAAGCGTTAGCTGCGCCACTAGTGAGTAAACCCACTAACGGCTGGCATTCATCGTTTACGGCGTGGACTACCAGGGTATCTAATCCTGTTTGCTCCCCACGCTTTCGTGCCTCAGCGTCAGTATCGGGCCAGTGAGCCGCCTTCGCCACTGGTGTTCTTGCGAATATCTACGAATTTCACCTCTACACTCGCAGTTCCACTCACCTCTCCCGAACTCAAGATCTTCAGTATCAAAGGCAGTTCTGGAGTTGAGCTCCAGGATTTCACCCCTGACTTAAAGACCCGCCTACGCACCCTTTACGCCCAGTGATTCCGAGCAACGCTAGCCCCCTTCGTATTACCGCGGCTGCTGGCACGAAGTTAGCCGGGGCTTATTCTTGCGGTACCGTCATTATCTTCCCGCACAAAAGAGCTTTACAACCCTAGGGCCTTCATCACTCACGCGGCATGGCTGGATCAGGGTTGCCCCCATTGTCCAATATTCCCCACTGCTGCCTCCCGTAGGAGTTTGGGCCGTGTCTCAGTCCCAATGTGGCTGATCATCCTCTCAGACCAGCTACTGATCGTCGCCTTGGTGGGCCATTACCC
Source organism: Bradyrhizobium sp. STM 3809 (assembly GCF_000239795.1). Lineage (GTDB taxonomy): Bacteria > Pseudomonadota > Alphaproteobacteria > Rhizobiales > Xanthobacteraceae > Bradyrhizobium. Next base: position 1,286 of record NZ_CAFJ01000195.1, read on the forward strand.
CACCAACTAGCTAATCAGACGCGGGCCGATCTTTCGGCGATAAATCTTTCCCCGTAAGGGCTTATCCGGTATTAGCACAAGTTTCCCTGTGTTGTTCCGAACCAAAAGGTACGTTCCCACGCGTTACTCACCCGTCTGCCGCTGACGTATTGCTACGCCCGCTCGACTTGCATGTGTTAAGCCTGCCGCCAGCGTTCGCTCTGAGCCAGGATCAAACTCTCAAGTTGAACTTGAAGCTTTGAACCGGCTGATCACAACGTTTGACGAGGTCCCACCAATCAGTCCCGCGCTTCACAGCGCTAAGACCATGGTGTTACCTTTGAAACATTGTCCGCCGAAGTCTTCTCGTCCGATCTCGAAACCAAGCCGAAGCTCAATCCCGAGACCCGCAAGGACTCCGCCGTCCACGTTTCTCTTTCTTCATCTTCACTTGTCAAACAGCCCGGGACCTCAGTCCCACCCTCTCTCGGAGGGATCCGCAACCTCATTCGACGGCGATGAGCAACCGGGTTCTACCGGTTGTGCACCACTCAACGAAGTGAGGAGCAGTATTGGCGCGAATGCTCGCCTCGGTGTGTCCCGAAGCGGCGCCGCGCTCAGTGGTCGTGCTTATAGGGGGGTCCTAACGGGGTGTCAACGACCTTTTTCATGAAATCGTCGTATCGAATCATTTTTTTCGAACCAGCTGCGGAAGCCCGATTTCTTGCGGACATCGTGCCCCACTTGGGCCACAATCCTGCGACGATTTGTTAAGCATCGACCTGAGCTGATTTGGCCCAGCGGGGACCGCCATCAGCTGACGGGTGATCCAGATCAAGGAATTGGCGAGCCCTTCGCCTGATTCAGACGACCGAGACGACATCGAGAGATCCTAAAGAAGAACAGCGGTTCGGGACTTCAGGGCGTCGCGCCCAATAGCCTCGAACCGTCAGAGACGCGCCATCATTCCGAGCCGTTTGTCCTGGACGGTCATGTCTTGGACGGTACGCCAACCCGGCAGCTGAGTGATCTCGGTGCTGACTTTGAACTTGGGGGACGAAGGTTGAACCATCGGACGTCACGCGGGGGGATGGGACGCGAGGTCGGCATGATCGATCTCGGTCATGAGCCGCCGCTATCCGTCGATGGCTCCGAAGCCGCGGTGATCGATCGCCGGCGCGTCTCCGTGCAATGGTTTTCCGGCACGATTCTGACAGGCCTCTGCGGCGCGGCCCTGATCGGCGGCGCCGTTTTCGCGTCGCTCGACGGCGAGCTCACCTTTGCCCGCATGCCGGAGCGGATGGAAAGCGCGCTGCGCGGTGCGTTCGGCGGCAATGATCGTGTCGCCACCTTGCGCAAGAGCGACCGGCTGCCGCCGCCGAGCGAGGCGGCCGCCGCGCGCAACGTGGTGCGCGTCTCCACCGTGACCCGCGCCGGGACGCGCGAAGTGATCCGGGTCCGTCCCTATGTGCGGATCTCGGGAAATCTGTCGATGACGACCAGCGATCTGTCTGCCAAGATCCCGCCGTTCAATGCGCAGCGGCTGCTGACCGACGCCGACAACGACAAGACAGGGACCGGCGACGACCCCAACAATCCGGCCGCCATCGAGCCGGACGCCGAAGTCTCCTTCGTCACCAAGGACCTCACGGCCGTGCTGCCGAAGGCGAAGATCGCCGCCTCGGTGGCGTTCGACGAGATCGTGATGCGGGTTCGCGACGCGGCCAACTGGCGCGGCAACAATGGCGGCGTCCGCTACGCCTCGCTGGCCAATGCCGCGGCGGACGCTGCGGGCGCGACCGGCGCGACGGGCGATCTGAAACTGTCCTACGCCAATGATGGCGCCGCGCCCGATCCCTATGCGGGCTTCGAGACCCGTGTGGTGCCGGAAAACGTCACCCTGCTGCCCAAGACCAAGGAGCAGATCACCGGCGGCAATCCGCTCGGCGAGCGTGTCCATCTGGTCAAGAAGGGCGACACGGTCGCCTCGATCCTGCGCGATCAGGGCGCCACGCCGGACGAGGCCAAGGCGATCGCCGGCCAACTCGGCCCCCGCGGCCGCGACGGCGGCCTGAAGGAAGGCGAGAAGCTGCGCATCATGATGGCGCCGGTGAGCCCCGCTCCAGGGGCGCGGTTGCAGCCGGTCCGCGTCATCGTTGCCAACGACACCATGATCGAAGCCGTCGCCGCGCTGTCGGACCTCGGCAAATATGTCGCCGTCGACGTGCAGAGCATGAACACGGTGACCGAGACCGCGGACAACGCCAACGACGACGAGGAGGATGACGGCACCGGCGTCCGCCTCTACCAGAGCATCTATGAGACCGCGCTGCGCAACAAGGTGCCGGCGCCGGTCATCGAGGACATGATCCGGATCTATTCCTACGACGTCGACTTCCAGCGCAGGGTGCAGCCGGGCGACTCGTTCGACGTGTTCTATGCCGGCGACGACGACGACAAGCCGGGCACCAACGAAAAGAGCGAGGTGCTGTTCGCCTCGCTGACGGTCGGCGGCGAGACCAAGAAGTACTACCGGTTCCAGACGCCCGACGACAGCGTCGTCGACTATTATGACGAGACCGGCAAGAGCGCGAAGAAGTTCCTGGTCCGCAAGCCCGTCAACAATGCGATCATGCGCTCCGGCTTCGGCGGCCGCCGCCATCCGATCCTCGGCTATGTGAAGATGCACACCGGCGTCGACTGGGCCACCGCCTACGGCACGCCGATTTTCGCCGCCGGCAATGGCGTGCTTGAGAAGGTCGGCACCGAAGGCGGCTACGGCAAGTACATCCGCATCAAGCACAACAACGGCTACGAGACCGCCTACGGCCATATGTCGGCATTCGTGAAGGGCATGGAGCCCGGCAAGCGGGTCCGCCAGGGCCAGGTCATCGGCTTCGTCGGCTCGACCGGCCAGTCGACCGGCCCGCACGTCCACTACGAGATCCTGGTCAACGGCCGCTTCGTCGATCCCTTGCGCGTGAAGCTGCCGCGCGGCCGCTCGCTCGAGGGCCAGATCATGGCGGGCTTCGAAAAGGAACGCGACCGCGTCGACCAGATGATGGCCGGCCGCAACGGCACCGCGCGCATCTCGGACGCCGGCCCGATCCCGGTGAGCCGCTGAGCCTCGGCCCCGTCGGAGGATTTTCAACGAGAACTGCCCCCGCTGATCGCTCAGCGGGGGCCGTTTCAGTTTGGGCGCGACGCGCGCGCGATCAGTTCAGCTTGCGCTTCGGGATCGGTGCCTCGAACGTCGCGATCTCCGCGGTGCGATGGGCCTTGCCGTTGAAGGTCAGCACATTGCCTTCCGAGGAGATGGCGACCTTGTCGCCATCCTTGATGTCGCCGGCCAGGATCATCTCGGCGAGCGGGTCCTGCACGCTGCGCTGGATCACCCGCTTCAGCGGACGGGCGCCATAGGCCGGGTCCCAGCCCTTGGCGGCGAGCCAGTCGCGGGCGTCGCCGTCGAGCGAGAGCGTGATCTTGCGCTCCTCCAGGAGCTTCTGGAGCCGCGAGAACTGGATCTCGACGATCCGGCCCATCTCGCTCTTCTGCAGCCGGTGGAACAGGATGATCTCGTCGACGCGGTTGAGGAACTCGGGCCGGAAATGGCTCCGCACCGTGCCCATCACCAGTTCGCGCACCTCCGACGTATCCTCGCCCTCCGGCTGATTCACCAGGAACTCGGAGCCGAGGTTCGACGTCATGATGATCAGCGTGTTGCGGAAGTCGACGGTGCGGCCCTGGCCATCGGTCAGGCGGCCGTCGTCGAGCACCTGCAGCAGCACGTTGAACACATCCGGATGCGCCTTCTCGATCTCGTCGAACAGCACGACCTGATACGGCCGGCGCCGCACGGCCTCGGTCAGCGCCCCGCCCTCGTCATAGCCGACATAGCCGGGAGGCGCGCCGATCAGCCGCGACACCGAGTGCTTCTCCATGTACTCGGACATGTCGAGCCGGACCATCGCGGTCTCGTCGTTGAACAGGTACTCGGCGAGCGCCTTGGTGAGCTCGGTCTTGCCGACGCCGGTCGGGCCTAAGAACATGAACGAGCCCATCGGCCGGTTCGGATCCTGCAGGCCGGCGCGCGAGCGCCGCACGGCGGTCGCGACCGCATGCACGGCCTCGAACTGGCCGACGACGCGCTTGCCGAGGCTATCCTCCATCCGCAGGAGCTTGTCCTTCTCGCCCTCGAGCATCTTGTCGACCGGCACGCCGGTCCAGCGCGAGACCACCTGCGCGATGTGGTTGGCGGTGACCGCCTCCTCCATCATCTCGCCGCTGGTCTCCTTGGCCTCGATGTCGGCGAGCCGCTTCTCCAGCTCGGGGATGCGGCCATAGGCGAGTTCGCCCGCCTTCTGGTACTCGCCGCGGCGCTGCGCGTTGGCGAGCTCGATGCGCAAGCCGTCCAGCTCGCTCTTGAGCTTCTGCGCGTTCGACAGCTTGTCCTTCTCGGCGCTCCACTTCGCGGTCAGCGAGGCCGACTTCTCCTCGAGATCGGCGAGCTCCTTCTCCAGCGCCTGCAGCCTCGTCTTGGAGCCGAGATCGCTCTCCTTCTTCAAGGCCTCCTGCTCGATCTTGAGCCGGATGATCTCGCGATCCAGCGAATCGAGCTCCTCGGGCTTCGAGTCGACCTGCATCTTCAGCCGCGCCGCCGCCTCGTCCATCAGGTCGATGGCCTTGTCGGGCAGGAAGCGGTCGGTGATGTAGCGGTTCGACAAGGTCGCCGAGGCCACCAGCGCGCTATCGGTGATGCGCACGCCGTGATGCTGCTCGTATTTGTCCTTCAGGCCGCGCAGGATCGAGATGGTGTCCTCGACCGTGGGCTCGGTGACGTAGACCGGCTGGAAGCGGCGGGCGAGGGCTGCGTCCTTCTCGACATGCTTCTGATACTCGTCGAGCGTGGTCGCGCCGATGCAGTGCAGCTCGCCGCGCGCCAGCGCAGGCTTCAGCAGGTTCGACGCATCCATCGCGCCGTCGGCCTTGCCGGCGCCGATCAGGGTGTGCATCTCGTCGATGAACAGCACGAAGGTGCCTTCGGCCGCCGTCACCTCCTGCAGCACGGCCTTCAGCCGCTCCTCGAACTCGCCGCGATATTTGGCGCCCGCGATCAGCGCGCCGAGATCGAGCGACAGCAGCCGCTTGTCCTTCAGGCTCTCCGGCACGTCGCCATTGACGATGCGCAGCGCCAGCCCCTCGACGATCGCGGTCTTGCCGACGCCGGGCTCGCCGATCAGCACGGGATTGTTCTTGGTGCGCCGCGACAGCACCTGAATGGTGCGGCGGATCTCCTCGTCGCGGCCGATCACCGGATCGAGCTTGCCGTCACGCGCCGCCTGGGTCAGGTCGCGGGCATATTTCTTCAGCGCGTCATAGGCATTCTCGGCGGTCGCCGAATCGGCCGTGCGCCCCTTGCGCAAGCTCTCGATCGCCGCGTTGAGGTTCTGCGCGGTGACACCGCCCTTGGCGAGGATGCTTCCGGTCTCGCTCTTGGCGTCGAGCGTCAGCCCGAGCAGCAGCCGCTCGACGGTGACGAAACTGTCGCCGGCCTTCTCGGCCGCCTTTTCCGCCGCGTCGAAGGCGCGCGCCAATTCGGGAGACAGGTAGATCTGCCCGGCGCCGCTGCCCGACACTTTCGGCATCTTGCCGAGCGCGTCCTCGGTGGCTTTCAGGATCGCGCGCGAATTGCCGCCGGCGCGGTCGATCAGACCGCCCGCGAGTCCCTCGCTGTCGTCGAGCAGGACCTTCAGGAGATGCAGCGGCGAGAACTGCTGGTGGCCGTCACGCACGGCCAGCGACTGCGCCGATTGAATGAAACCCCGCGCGCGCTCGGTATATTTGTCGATATTCATGATGGTTCCCTCAGCCTGCTGTGACGCCCCGAAGGCACGGTTCCAGCATCTTCATTGGGTTTGTGACCGCGCACGTTGACGTTCATCAACGCCGCAACTCTCTTGACGTCGCCGAGCTCCACCCGGCTTGAGAGGAAATGTGGGAAGGCGGCCGAAAAACGGAAGGGGCGGCTTCACAAATTCGTGTGCCCTGGCCGATCGGCGGGGAATCCCCTATGACCGGCACCATGAGCCAGACCAGCCCCGCACGCATCGCCGGCCTGTACCGCTATCCGGTCAAGGGCCTGACCCCGGAACCCCTGCAGACCGCCCCCTTGCGGCCCGGAGAGACACTGCCGGCGGATCGGCGATACGCCCTGGAGAATGGCCCCACCGGCTTCGATCCGGCAGCCCCGGTGTGGAAGCCGAAGACCGCCTATCTGATGCTGATGCGCAATGAGCGCCTCGCCGGATTCAAGACCCGCTTCGACGACGCGAGCAACATTCTCACCATCCGCAAGGACGGCGCGATCGTCGCGCAGGGTGATCTCGAGAGCGCCGAAGGCCGTGCCGCCATCGAGCGCTTCTTCGCAACCGAATTCGCCGACGAACTGCGCGGCCCGGCCAGGCTGCTGTCGGGCGGCGGCTACGCCTTCACGGATCTGGCGCGCAAGGTGATCTCGATCATCAACCTCGCCTCGGTCGCCGAGGTCGAGCAGATGGTCGGCGCGACCGTGCACCCGCTGCGCTTCCGCGCCAATGTCTATGTCAGCGGCTGGCCGGCCTGGCACGAAGCGGGGCTGATGGGCGAGACGCTGCGCATCGGCTCGGCGCGGCTGAAGATCGTCAAGACCACCACCCGCTGCGCCGCCGTCAACGTCGACCCCGACACCGCCGCGCGCGACCTCGATATTCCGCCGGCGCTGCTGAACCACCGCGGCAACACCGACTGCGGCATCTATGCCGAGGTCATCGAGGGCGGCGACATCGCGGTCGGCGACGAGCTCGCCGTGGAGCAGCCGAGCTTGTTGTGACTCGCGCTCTCGGCCCCCGCGTCATTGCGAGGAGCGGAAGCCGACGAAACAATCCAGACTGCTCGCGCGGCCCTGGATTGCTGCGCTCGCAATGACGAGCCTTTGGAGCAACATCCGTGCTCTCAACGCACCGGCGCTGCGCTCCCTCTCCCCGTTCTGGCAGGGAGAGGGTCTGGTGACGGGCAGCCACCACGGGCGGTGCCGCTTGTCGGGAGTGCTGAACTGATCAGTTCGGCATCACATAGGCGTAGACGCGGCCGCGCGACACGGCGGCCTCGCGGACGCGGTGGCCGTAATTGCCGGAAATGACGATCGGGTTGCCCTGGGCATCGACGCCCGAGACCACGCCGACATGTCCGCCGCCGCGACGGCTCATCACCGCGATGGCGCCGACCTGCGGGCCGGAGACGCGCTGGCCGTAGCTCGCGAACGAGCGCGCCATGTCGGAGCCGGTGCCGCGATGGCCGGTGCGCTCCAGCACCATGTTCATGAAGCGCGCGCACCACAGGCTGCGCCGCCCGGTCGGGTTGCCGCCGCCGACATAGCTGCGCGCTGCCGCGACGACGCTGCTGTCGCCGCCGAAGCCGCCGGACATTGCCATGCCTCCGGACGCCGTCCCGGGCATCATGAGGCTGGCCTGCGCGTCGGCGACGCCTTCGACCCGCACCCGCGCGACGCCGCGCTCCCAGCGCGACAGCCGGGCGACCAACCGGCGGTGATGATGAACTCTTGCGGTGTGATGGCCGCCGTGGCTGCGGTGGGCATGATGCCCGGAGCCGTGATGCGGACGGGCAGAAGCCGGTGTTGCGGTGGCGGCGATCATTGCCGCTCCCATGGTCAGCGCAACGATGTGAATCGACCGGCGAAGGGTAGACACAACCATACTCAATCCTTCTGTTACTTCCCCCAGTACCCGACTGGTACTCAGACTCGGCACCCCCTGGTCCTCAGCGCGGCCCCTCTGCAAGCCGCCAGCGGGGGTCCGTAAAAAGTTCGGATGTGACCAAACCATGACCATCGATGGCGAAAAGACGGCGACGAGAGGGTGATTCCGGGTTTATTCTTCGGCCAAAACCGGACAGCGCGGCGTCTCATTGTCGCGCTCGGCGCGATCAGTCATGATCCGGCACGCGACACGGGAGGAGCTGACGATGCCCCATGCGACGGCGAAGGACGGCGTTCGCCTCTATTTTGAAGAGGCCGGCGCGGGCACCCCGCTGATCTTCCTGCACGAGTTCGCCGCCGACCACACCAATTGGGAGCCGCAGCTGCGCTACTTCGCGCGCCGTCACCGCTGCATCGCCTACTCGGCGCGCGGTTACACGCCGTCCGATGTGCCGGTCTCGCCCGACGTCTACAGCTACGTGCATTTCTATACTGATGCGCTCGCCGTGCTCGACCATCTCGGCATCGCAGCCGCCCACTTCGTCGGCCTGTCGATGGGCTCCTACTCATCGCTGCAGGTCGCGCTGAACGCACCGCACCGCATCCGCTCGATGGTGCTGGCCGGCGTCGGCTCCGGCTCGAGCCTGGAGCAGCTCGACGCCTTCCGCGCCCAGTGCCGCGCCACCGCCGAACAGTTCGAGACCCTGGGCTCGGTCGAGACCGCCAAGGTCACCCGCGAGGCCCCCGGCCGCATCCCCTTCCTGGTCAAGGACCCGCGCGGCCATGCCGACTTCTACGCTGCCCTTGCCCGCCACGATGCCAGGGGATCGGCCAACACGATGCGCGGCTTTCAAGGCGGCCGTCCCTCGATCTACACCATGACCGACGCCATCCGCCGCGTCGCCACACCGGCCCTGATCATCTGCGGCGACGAGGACGACGCCTGCGTCGCGCCGAGCCTTTTCCTGAAACAGCATCTGCCGGCATCGGGGCTGACGGTCTTCCCGAAGTCCGGGCACGTGCTGAACCTGGAGGAACCGGCCCTGTTCAACGAGTCGGTGGAGCGCTTCATCGCACTGGTGGAGGCCGGTCGGTGGGGGGCGCGTGATCCAAGATCATCGGTCGGATGAATGCCAAAAATCAATTCCCTCCTCCGTCATCGCGAGCGCCAGCGAAGCGATCCAGGGGCCACACGGAAAACCTTTACGCGTAGCCCCTGGATTGCTTCGTCGCTTCGCGCCTCGCAATGACGGTCGTGGCGAAGCTGGCCGCACCATTACCGCTGTCATCGCCCGGCCGGGAGCAGCGTCCTCGGCCCACGTCGTCAACAGAGCGCCGCCTCGACCAGCCGCTGCCGCAGCAGTGGGAAGGCGAAATCCACGAAGGCGCGCAGCTTCAGCGGCAGCCGGGCCTGGCCGTCATAGACGAGGTGCACGGGTCGCGGGGCGGGCTCGAAGCGTTCGAGCACGAGCGCGAGCCGGCCGCTGCGGACGTGCTCGGCCACCTGATAGGACAGCGCCCGCACCAGGCCGGCGCCCGACAGCCCGGCCTCGATCGCGGCATCGATGGTATTGACGCCGAGACGCGCGCGAAAGCGGGCGGAGATCTCGGTCCCCTCCATGTCGAACGGCCAGGCGCTCTCCGCCGACACGCTCTGGAACGAGACCACGCTGTGCCGCGCCAGATCGTCCGGCGCCGCCGGCCGGCCATTGGCCGCGAGATAATCCGGGCTGGCGCAGATGACGTGGCGAACCGTGCCGAGCCGGGTGGCGATCAGGCTGGAATCCGGCAGTTGCCCGATCCGCAACGCGACATCGACCTGGTCGTCGAGAAAATGCGCGACCCGGTCGGTCATCACGAGGTCGACCGCGACATCCGGATAGGCGGAGAGGAATCGCGTCACCACCGGCAGCGCATGCAGCCGGCCGAACATGATCGGCGCGGTCACGACGAGGTCGCCCTTGGGCTCGGAATATTCGCCGGACGCGGCGCGTTCGGCCTCGGCGACCTGCTCCAGGATCGCGCGCGCGGCCGCGACATAGGATCGCCCCGCCGGCGTCAGCTCCAGCCCCTTGGCCGAGCGGATCAGCAGCGTCGCCTTCAGATGCGCTTCGAGCTCGGCGACCTTGCGGCTGACGGTGGCGAGCGGCAGCCCGAGCGCCCGGCTGGCTTTCGACAGGCTGCCGGCGTCCGCTGCGGCCAGCACCACTTCCATGGCATCGAGACGGTCCAAGAGACCTTCCATAAAACGAGAGGCTTCTTTCCGAACCTACCGGCTCCCGCTTTTTTTTGGAAGGCATAGGAATCGGGGAACGGCGGCCGGCAATCGTTGCGGCTGCCCGAGACCTGGAGCGTCCCCATGACCACACAGACCCGACACCGCACCGCGACCGTCCACGGCCGCAAGGTCTTCTACCGCGAGGCCGGCGACCCCGCCGCGCCGACCATTCTGCTGCTGCACGGCCTGCCCACCAGCAGCCAGATGTTCCGCGACCTGATCCCGGCGCTGGCCGATCGCTTCCACCTCGTCGCACCCGACTACATCGGCTTCGGCCATTCCGATGCGCCCGACCACAGCGAATTCGCCTACACGTTCGACAATCTCGCCGCCCATGTTGCCGGCCTCGTCGACGTGCTCGGGATCGACTCCTACATCCTCTACATGCAGGACTATGGCGGCCCGGTCGGCTTCCGCCTGTTCACGCAGCGGCCCGAGCGCGTGATGGGCTTCATCATCCAGAACACCAATGCCTACATGGAGGGTGTCGGCGAGGCGCCGAAGAAGGTGCTGCTGCCGCTGTGGGAGAAGCGCACGCCGGAGACCGAGGCGCCCGCGCGCGAGCTGCTCAGCCTGGACGGAACGAAATTTCAGTGGCTGGTCGGCGCCAAGGATCCCGACGCGGTCAATCCGGACAACTGGACCCTCGACCAGGCACTGCTCGACCGTCCGGGCACGCAGCACTATCAGCTCGATCTGCTCGCAGACTACAAAAGCAATGTCGCGCTGTATCCGCAATGGCAGGCCGCCTTCAGGGCGCACAGCCCGAAGACGCTGATCGTCTGGGGCCAGCACGATCCGTTCTTCATCCCGCCCGGCGCCCGCGCCTATCTCAACGACCTCTCCGACGTGAAGCTGGTCTGGCTCGACGCCGGCCACTTCGTCCTCGACGAGAACACGCCGAAGGTCGCCGCCGAGATCAAGGCGGTGTTCGCAGGCGCCTCGCAATAACGATCATGGTCCATCGGGCCATACAACGACAGCTGTCATCGCCCGGTCTTGACCGGGCGATCCAGTATTCCGAGATGACAGCGGGTCAGCCCGAGAGGCCGCGGCGGACTGGATGCCCGCCTGCGCGGGCATGACAGCGGAAGCTGTCGCTCCCTGCTCCGTCATCGCGAGCGCCAGCGACGCGATCCAGGGGCCACGTGGTAAGACTTCGTGTGTGGCCCCTGGATTGCTTCGTCGCTTGCGCTCCTCGCAATGACGCCCGGGAGTCATGACCCCGATTCTACTCCCCGATGATCTTGATCAGCGCGCGCTTCCGCCTCCCGCCGTCGAACTCGCCGTAGAAGATCTGCTCCCACGGACCGAAGTCGAGCTTGCCCTGCGTGATCGCCACCACGACCTCGCGGCCCATGATCTGCCGCTTCATATGCGCGTCGGCATTGTCCTCGCCGGTGCGGTTGTGGCGATAGCTAGCCACCGGCTCGTGCGGCGCCAGCTTCTCCAGCCACTGCTCGTAATCATGGTGCAGTCCGCTCTCGTCGTCATTGATGAAGACAGACGCCGTGATGTGCATCGCGTTCACCAGCACCAGCCCCTCGCGTACACCGCTCTCCTTGAGCGCCGCCTCGACCTCCCCGGTGATGTTGATGAAGGCGCGGCGGCCCGGGATGTCGAACCACAACTCCTTGCGGAAGGATTTCATCCTGACATCACTCCGTTTCAGATCCGGCAGTCCGGGCCGACCTCAGAGTTCGCGGCCACCCCTGCTGCTGCCGACACTGCGGGCCTTGGGCCGCGCGATCAAGAGCGCCTTCAACCCGGCCGGATACAGCTTCGGCCCGTCCTCGCGGTCGAGATCGGCGAGGTCGAACCAGCGCGCGTGGCAGGCCATGCCGCTATCCTCGTGGAAGGCGATGCTGTCGCGGTCCGCGAACGGGTCGCCCTCCACGTCGATGTCGACCACGAATACGATCTCATGACCGACCATGTCGGCGTGCCGGTAGATGTTCTCCAAAATCAGAGGCTCGCCGCGCAGCGTGATCGCAACCCCGAGCTCCTCCTGGAATTCACGCAGCAGCGCATCCTGCCAGCGCTCGCCGAATTCGACGCCGCCGCCGAGCGGCCGCACGCCCATCAGCCGCCCCGCATCGTCGCGAACCTCGGCGGCCAGCAGGCATCCGGCCCGCCAGTGCAGCCCGAGCGCGGTGACGCGAATGCTTTGCTGAGGCCGCCAGCGGGTCATCGGCGCTCTCACGACCCCTCGGCCGCGCCGCCGCGCCAGGCGTCGCGCACGACGCACCAGCCCGGGGCCTCGCGCCCCAGCTCCTCGTGGACAGGCGTCACGAACGGATCTCCACTGCCGCGAACGATCCCCTACTCTGGACCATCCTGCCGCTCGGCGCCATCACGCCGCCGCGGCGAGGATCTCCGCCCACGCCTCCGGCGTGACGGCATAGGGGCCGACGGCGCCGGCGTGGAATCTGCGCCACAGCGACGGCCGGATCAGCGACGCGCCGAGCGCTGCCATTACCGGGATCGCCGAAAGCGGATCGCCCGCGACCGGTGTCAGCTCCTCGGTCGACCTGGCATAGTCGCCGCGCGCGCGGATCGCGTCGATCGCTTCGCGCAGCACGGCGCGTCGCGATCCCTGGTGCTCGGCCGCGCCGAGGATCGCGAGCAGCGTCTGCCGCGTGCGCAGACCGGCCGTCCCTGCCGGCCGTTCCGGACCTGACATGCCGGTAGCGGCATCGAGCATGGCGGCAACCAGATCGACCCCGGCCGCGAGCGCATTCGCAGGCTCGACCATCCGCGGATTGACGTCGATGACGACCGGCCGCCCATCGCCGATGATCACGTCCATCGACAGGCCGCCATGCCAGTCGAGGAGGCCGACCAATCGCGCCAGCATGGCATCGAGACCGGGCAGCACGATGCTCTGCTTCAGCGACGCGCCACCGCCGACGCCCTCGCGCACCCGCAGGCAGGCGTGATGCGCGATCAGCCGGCCATGGTCGGCGACGGCCTGCACCATCGCGAGCGGACCCGACACCTGAACCTGTGCAATCAGCTCTGAGCGGCCGACACCAAGTTCGCGCGCCGCCACCGCCAATTCGTCGGCGCCGCGCGCCCGCCTGACACCCGAGCTTGCGGTACTCACCGGTCGCTTCAGGAAGACGGGAAACGCGGTGACGTCGCGAAGATCCTCGGCACTCGAGATCAGCGTGGTCTGCGGCTGCGATATTGCAGCGGCCTCGAGGGTATGAAAGGCCGAGATCTTGTCCTGCACCCGCGCAAGGCTTCTGAACGGCGGCACGATGGTCGGGACGCGCAGCTGCGGCTGCCGTGCCGACAGCACCGTCACCTGCTCCTGGGTCGGAAACAGCAGATCGACCTTGCGCTCGGCTGCAATGCGCTCGGCCGCCGCGAGCCATCCGAACGGATCCTGCCCGAACCGCGGCACGTCGTGAACGGCCTGGACATGGCGGGTGAAGCGCGACAGGCAGATGCGGGTCGAGGACAGGATTTCGACCTGATGGCCGAGCGCGCCGAGCCGCCCCGCCACCTGGCGCGAGGTCAGGCCTGATCCTTCGGACAGCAGGATGCGCATCTCACAAGCCCTCACAGACTGTTAGAAACATCATAAGCAGACTGGCGGTCGAGAGCTTGAGGCGCGTCAACGACGCGGCAATGCCAATCGGGAATCCTGATCACTCTGCACGACGGGCAATTGACGCATGACCATCATGCTGGAATTGCCCGTCGTGCTGGTTTGTCGCAAGATTCCCGCTTGCGCCGTCGGGCAAATCAGCTCCAAGTTTCCGCCCGTCCCGCCTCGCAGCACGAGGGGCGTATCGCGGTCGTCACGAACGCTGAGGTGGGATGCGGTGGGCGTGTCGGCTTGCGCGTGAGTTCGCTCGCGCGGACGAACAAGTCCGGCACGCACGGTCAAGTCGCGCGGTCCTGACACCCCGAAGCTGGTGTCACGCTTGCGAGGACGCTGAACGCGTCGCGCAGGCAACGGTGGCCAGAAAGCCCGGCGCACCGGGGAGAACGCGAAGCAGCCGTACATCCATCGCGCAGGGAAGGCCGGGTGTTCCGGCTCGTACCTGTGGTACCTGCCGCCTGCATTCTTTCTCGCAGGCGGGCCATGGGTGCGGCCAGCATCCGGCCTTCCCTGCGCCTCTGCGTTCTCGGGGGCGATGACCAACGCACAGCCCGGGCGCAAAGGTGCCGCGGGAAGGCTTCGTGACGTCGCTGGCTGTTTGAGATGTGAAGCGGATCATTCGTGTAGCGACAACGTCGCACTAGTGTCGGCGCCTGTGAGTTGGCACGCCGGCGCCACGCCCTCCGCTGTCGTCCCGGCGAACGCCGGGACCCATACCGCGGAATCTATCGGTAAAGCACAACTGCCAGTCATCGTCCCAGCAGGGTCGGTGGTTATGGGTCCCGGCTCAAGGCCGGGACGACAGCGGAGAATGACGTGCGCGCACGGGACGAGGCACGACGAGCAGGCGTCCCCGCCCCTACCGCCGCTCGCCCCTCGTCAGCAGAAACACGCCCTGTTCGCCGAACATGTTCCAGAACCACCAGGGCATCGCCACGCGCAGCGGGCGGCCGTAGCTGTCGAGCGCCACGGCGCGCTCCATCTTCACGCCGATCTCGTCGCACAGCTGCACGAAGTCCTTGATGGTGCAGAAATGGATGTTCGGCGTGTCGTACCAGGTGAAGGGCAGATTGTCGGTCCGCGGCATGTGGCCGCCGACGAGCAGTTGCAGGCGCAGCCGCCAGAAGCCGAAATTCGGGAAGGTGACGATGGCGCGGCGGCCGATGCGCAAAAGGTTCTCCAGCACGGCCTTGGGCCGGCGCGTCGCCTGCAAGGTCTGCGACAGGATCACGTAGTCGAAGGCGTCGTCGGGATAGTCGACGAGATCGGTATCGGCATCGCCCTGCACCACCGCGAGGCCCTTGGCGACGCAATGGTTGACGCCCTCGCGCGACAACTCGATGCCGCGGCCGTCGATGCCGCGGCTCTCCAGCAATTGCAGCAGGTCGCCGTCGCCACAGCCGATGTCGAGCACCTTGGAGCCGCGCTCGACCATGCTGGCGACCAGGAGATGATCGGGCCGATACGCCAGTCTCTCGCCGCCGGAAAAGCCGTTCAGCGGCAGCACACCCTGCAGGCTCATCGCTCAGCTCCCCTTCGGCGCCTTGAGGCCGCGCGCCTTGCCGGCGGAATCGAGGAAGGCGCTGGCGATGTCGAAGAACTCGGGGACGTCGAGCAGGAACGCATCATGCCCTTTGTCGGTCTCGATCTCCGCGAACGACACCCGCGCGCTGGAGGCGTTGAGCGCATGCACAAGCGCGCGCGATTCCGAGGTCGGAAACAGCCAGTCGCTGGTGAAGGAGACCACGCAGAAACGGGTCTTGATGCCGCGGAACGCCGCGGCCAGCGCACCGTCATGATCGGCCGCGATGTCGAAGTAATCCATCGCGCGCGTGAGATAGAGATAGGAGTTGGCGTCGAAGCGCTCGACGAAGGACGAGCCCTGGTAGCGCAGATAGCTCTCGACCTGGAAATCGGCGTCGAACGAGAAGGTCGGCAGGTCGCGGTCCTGCATGCGGCGGCCGAACTTGCGATGCAAGGCTGCGTCCGACAGATAGGTGATATGCGCCGCCATCCGCGCCACCGCGAGGCCGCGATGCGGATGGGTGCCCTTGTCGGCATAGCGGCCGTGATCCCATTCCGGATCGGCCATGACAGCCTGGCGGCCGAGCTCGTGGAACGCGATGTTCTGCGCCGAGTGCCGCGTTGCGCAGGCGATCGCGAGATTGGCGAACACGCGCTGCGGATAGGCCACCGTCCATTGCAGCGCCTGCATGCCGCCCATCGAGCCCCCGACCACCGCGAACAGCGTGTCGATGCCGAGATGATCGATCAGCATCGCCTGCGCGCGCACCATGTCGGGGATGGTGATGATCGGGAAATCGAGCCCCCACACCTTGCCGGTCGCGGGGTTCAACGACGCCGGGCCGGTCGAGCCCATGCAGCCGCCGATGACGTTCGAGCAGATGATGAAGTAGCGTGCGGGGTCGAGCGGACGTCCGGGACCGACCAGCGTCTCCCACCAGCCGGGCTTGCCGGTGACGGGATGGCGGTTGGCGACGTGCTGATCGCCGGTCAGCGCGTGGCAGATCAGCACGGCGTTGGACTTGTCGGCGTTGAGCTCGCCGTAGGTCTGGTAGGCGATCTGGAACGGCGCGAGGTCGATGCCGCAATCGAGCTTGAGCGGCCTGGTCGCATCGAACTGCGCCACCAGCGAGCTCGGATGGTCGACCTCGTGCGAGCGCTCCTCTGGCGCGACCGTGCGCAGCGCGGATGTGGGTTTCGGCGTCAGGCCTGTCATGTCTCTCACCCCGGCCTTCCGGCAAGGGCTCCCGAACCACGTGACATATCAGGCCATGAAAAACCCGGCCTGAACTGGGGTTCGGCCGGGATCGATAACGTCCCCGGCCTGTTTAGCGAATTGTTTAACGTGGCTGCAAGCCGGCCGGCTCAAATGACCACGGAACGGGCAGAAACTAGTCCCGCGGGCGCGCCTCGTCAAGGCAAGCTGGAGTTGACCGCCGGTCCGCTGCCCCACGGCTGCAATCCAGCCAAGCCTAGGCAGCACAAGGTAAACTTGCTGTTGCGCAGGCCCCCTTCATCGGAGAGAACGGCATCTGTTCCCGTCGGCCCGGCGTTTCGCCGTGGCCCGCCAAGAGTGACCCGGATCATGTCGTCGAACCCGCCGCCTGCCCCGCCTTCGCTTGCCGATCTGCGCAAGGAGATCGATGCGATCGACGAGCAGGTGCACCAGCTCCTGATGAACCGGGCCGACATCATCGACCGGCTGATCAAGGTCAAGAAGACCCAGGAGGTCGGCTCGGCATTCCGCCCGGCGCGCGAGGCCGACATGATGCGTCGCCTGGTGCAGCGCCATCGCGGCATCCTGCCGCTCGACACCGTCGAGGGCATCTGGCGCGTGATCGTCTCGACCTTCACCTATGTGCAGGCACCGTTCTCGGTGCATGCCGACGTATCGGTCGGCGAGTCCGCGATGCGCGATTCCGCCAGGTTCCATTTCGGCTTCGTGGTGCCCTACGTCGCGCATTTCAGCGCCCAGGCCGCGGTCGAAGCGGTGGCGCGCTCGAAGGGCGATCTGGCGCTGGTGTCGACGACCTCGGGCCATACGCCATGGTGGATCACGCTGGAGCCGGTGGGCGCGCCGAAGATCATCGCGCGCATGCCGTTCATCGAGCGCGCCGACCATCCGGCGGCGCTGCCGGTGTTCGCGGTGTCTCGCGTCGCCGATGATGCGCTGGTGCTGGAAGTCGAGACCTGGAGCATCCGCGTCTCCGGCTGGAATGCGCAGGTGTCGCGGGCGCTGTCGCCGCTCGCCGACGTCGTCGCGGTGCCCGATACCGCCTTCGACGGCGCCGCGCTGCTGGTGTCGATCGAGGCGCCGGCGGATCTCGACAAGATCAAGGCGGCGCTGATCGCAGCCGGCGCGTCGGTACGCTCGGCGGCCCTCGTCGGCGGCCATGCCAAGCGATATACGGTTCCCAGCTGATACGCCGCGCGCCAGTGACCATCCTTCGGAGTTGATGATGAACCGCCCCGTGCCGAACTCCGGCATTCTCGACATCGCACCCTACACGCCCGGCAAGAGCCCGACGCCGGAGCCGGGCCGCAAGGTGTTCAAGCTGTCGGCCAACGAGACCCCGTTCGGCCCCTCGCCGAAGGCGATCGAAGCGTTCAAGAGCGCGGCCACCCATCTGGAGGATTATCCGGAAGGCACCTCGCGGGTCTTGCGCGAGGCGATCGGCCGCGCCTACGGCCTCGATCCCGACCGCATCGTCTGTGGCGCCGGCTCCGACGAGATCCTCAACCTCTTGGCGCACACCTTCCTGCGCGAGGGCGACGAGGCAATCTCGACCGCGCACGGCTTTCTCGTCTATCCGATCGCCACCATGGCCTGCGGCGCCAAGACCGTCGTCGCCGCGGAGCGAGAATATCGCACCGACGTCGATGCGATCCTCGCCGCGGTGACGCCGCGCACCAGGCTGGTCTGGCTCGCCAATCCGAACAACCCGACCGGCACCTACATCCCGTTAGACGAGGTCAGGCGGCTGCGCACCGGCCTGCCCTCGCATGTCGTGCTGGTGCTCGACGCCGCCTATGCCGACTACGTCTCGCGCAACGACTACGAGTTCGGCCTCGAGCTGGTAGCCACCACCGAGAACACGGTAGTGACGCACACCTTCTCCAAGATCCACGGCCTCGCCGCGCTGCGCGTCGGCTGGATGTTCGGCCCGGCGCACATCGTCGATGCCATCAACCGCATCCGCGGGCCCTTCAACGTCTCGTCGCCGGCGATGCTCGCGGCGGTGGCGGCGATCGAGGATACTGCGCATCAGCAGATGTCCAAGACGCACACGGAAAAATGGCGCAACTGGCTGAGCGAGGAAATCGGCAAGCTCGGGCTGAAGGTGACGCCGAGCGTCACCAACTTCATCCTGATCCATTTCCCGACCGAGAAGGGCAAGACCGCGGCTGAGGCCGACGCGTTCCTGACCCGGCGCGGCCTCGTGCTGCGAGCGGTCGCCAACTACAAGCTGCCGAACGCGCTGCGCATGACGATCGGGACCGAAGAAGCCAACCGCCTGGTGGTCGAGGCGCTCAGCGAATTCATGAGGGCGAAGTGAGCGTCTCGGGACGATTTGAACGCATTGCGCTGATCGGCTTCGGCCTGATCGGGGGCTCGATCGCACGTGCGGCCAGGCTGCAAGGCGTGGCTGGCGAGATCGTCACGACAGCACGGTCGGAAAAGACCCGCGCCCGGGTCGCCGAGCTCGGCATCGTCGACCGCGTCGTCGCGAGCAATGCGGAAGCGGTTGGGGATGCCGACCTCGTCATCCTCTGCATTCCCGTCGGCGCCTGCGGTCCGGTTGCAGCCGAGATCGCGCCGCATCTGAAGCCGGGCGCCGTGGTTTCGGATGTCGGCTCGGTCAAGGGCGCCATCGTCCGCGACATGGCTCCGCATCTGCCGGCGCACGTCCACTTCGTGCCGGCGCATCCGGTCGCAGGCACCGAGAATTCGGGTCCGGACTCCGGCTTCGCCGAACTGTTCATCAACCGCTGGTGCATCCTGACGCCGCCGGAGGGCGTCGATGCCGACGCGATCGATCGTCTCCGTGCATTCTGGGCGGCGCTCGGCGCCAAGGTCGAGATCATGACGCCGGATCATCACGACCGCGTGCTCGCGATCACCAGCCATCTGCCGCATCTGATCGCCTACACCATCGTCGGCACCGCCGACGAGCTTGCGCAGGTGACGGAATCCGAGGTGATCAAGTTCTCCGCCGGCGGCTTCCGCGATTTCACCCGCATCGCCGCGTCCGACCCGACGATGTGGCGCGACATCTTCTTGAGCAACAAGGATGCCGTGCTCGACATGCTCGGCACCTTCACCGAGGACCTCTCGAAGCTGACGCGGGCGATCCGGCGCGGCGACGGCGAGGCGTTGTTCGACCATTTCACCCGCACGCGCGCGATCCGCCGCGGCATCGTCGACATCGGCCAGGATTCGGCGGCGCCGGATTTCGGCCGGCCGCTGCCGCAACTGAAGAAGCCGTAGGCTCAGAACAGCGGAGGGATGTGGGCGACCTTGAACGGACCGAGGACGACGGCACCATCGGAAAAGCGCAACGGGAAGGTTCGCGCCTTGCGCCCTTCCAGAGTGGCTTCCTTGCCGAGCGCGTTGATGCCGAGCGCGACGCCGACATTGGCGTTCTGCTTGACCATCTTGCCGAGACCGGGAATGGCACGGTCGAGCGCCCCGAACAGATTGTTCACGTCCTGCGATTTGACACCGGGCGCCACGCGGTCGAGCGTCGCCTGCGGGACGCCGTTCTCAAGCATCTTGTCGAGGCCGAGCGCCGGGATGACCTTTTCGATGCCCGCCACCGTCATCTGCACCTCGCCATCGATATTGCCGTTCGCGGTGAGGGTGAGCGTGCCGGCCGCGATGGCGAGCAGCTCGCCCTGCTGGATGCGCGCCTGGACGATCTCGACATGACCGCCCGCCGCCTGGATCTCGCGAAACCGCTCCGGCCAGGGTTTGGGCCGGAAATCCTTCAGCCCGGTGACCCGGCCCTGGATGTCGGCATTGAACGGCTCCGCGAGCAGCGGGTGGCCACCCCGGATGCTGCCGTTCGCAATCTGCAACGCCGTCTCCAGCACCGGATGATCCGACGGCGTCCCCTCGGCCAGCCGGCCATGCAATTCGGCGTGATCGGCCCGCGCCGCCGGCACCGGAGCGTTGCCCTCGATGCGATCGATGGTCGGCTGCTCGAACACGAGATCGGCGCGCTGCGGCGGCCCCGGAAGACCGCGTACGCTGGCCTGCCCAACGCTCCAATTCACGGCGAACGACGCCGGACCTCGCCCGTCGGCGATCGTTGCCGGCCCTTTGAACTCCGCAATGATCCGCTTCGGATCCCACACCTGCGCAACGACCAGGATCTCATCGAGCTTGGCGTTCATCAGCGGCGTGCCCGCGGACTGCGAGAACAGCGCGACGGTCGGATCAGAACAACGAACTTCGAGCCGGAACGGGAAGCCCGCGACCGAGCGCTTCGCGCAGTCATAGACGCGGCCGGCCTTCGCCTCGCGCGCGCGCCAGGCGTCGGCCTGGACATCGACCTGCGAAGCAGCGAAGAACCAGAACGCGCTCCACGCGACGGCGGCGATCAGGAGCAGGACGGGGGCGATGAAAAGCCCCCAGAGCGGGCGCCTGCGGCGCGCTTGCGGCAAACGAGACATGCAGGACACCCTTTGGCCAGCAATTTTGGCGATTCCGCGATCACGGATTGTGTACATAAATTAACAATTCGCGAGCACCAGACTTAGGCGTCCGCTGTCATGTCCGCAATGACTCTCTCCTCTCGCGAACTTCCCCATGGTGACCTCTGGGTCTTCGGCTACGGCTCGCTGATGTGGCGCCCCGGCTTCGACTTCGTCGAGCAGGTGCCGGCGCGGCTGATCGGCGAACATCGCGCATTGTGCGTCTACTCCTTCGTCCATCGCGGCACACCGGAGAAACCGGGGCTCGTGCTTGGCCTCGATCGCGGCGGCGCCTGTCGCGGGATCGCGTTTCGCGTGGCGGCTGACAAGCGCGATGAGACGATCGCGTATCTGCGCGCCCGTGAGCAGGTGACTTCCGTCTATCGCGAGGTGACGCGCTCGCTGTGGCTCGAGAATGAGGCGCGCGAGCGGGTGAGCGCGCTGGTCTACGTAGTCGACCGCGGCCATGTGCAATATGCCGGGCGGCTGCCGCTGCAGGAGCAGCTGCGCCATGTCCGCCAGGGTCACGGCCAGTCCGGCGCCAATCGCGACTACGTGATCTCGACCGTGAAGGCGATCGAGGCGCAGGGCTTTCGCGACACGCAGCTGCATCGGCTGGCGACGATGCTGCACGACGACGGCCATTCGCTGCATCCGGAGCCGGGCGATGCGTCATAGCGCGCATCAAGCCTGCGCCTCCGCCGGCACGCGTCCGAACAACTGCGCCTGCTCGGCCTGTCCCGCGGCGACGAGACGGCCCGTCGCCTCCTCGATCATGTTCTGCAGGCGCGTCATGAACTCGTCGCGCGGCAGGCCGGGCGGCAGCGGATCGAGAAACTCCACGACGAGCGTCCCCGGATAGCGCAGGAAGGTGCGGCGCGGCCAGAACAGGCCCGAGTTCAGCGCGACGGGCAGGCAGGGTACGCCACAATCGGCATAGATCAGACCGACGCCGCCCTTGTAGTCCGGCGGCGCGCCCGCCGGGCGGCGCGTGCCCTCCGGAAAGATCACGAACTGCCGGCCGTGCTTCACCTCTTCGGCGGCGCGCCGCATCACCTGCTTCAGGGCGCGGGCGCCGGAGCTGCGGTCGATCGCAATCATGTTCGCCTTGATCAGATACTGCCCGAACAAGGGAATGCGCAGCAGCTCGCGCTTCAGCACGAAGAACGGCGCGTCGAAGAAGTGCAACAGCGAGATCGTCTCCCACATCGACTGATGCTTGGCGGCGACGATCAGCGGCCCCGTCGGGATCTTGTCGACGCCGCGATACTCGACGCGGATGTTGCAGACGATGCGCATCAACAGGATGTTGCTCTGTGCCCACCAGTTCGCGACGCGCAGCAGCGCCTTGCGCGGCATCGCGAGCGTCGGCAGTGCGACCAGGGCCCAGAACACGAAGTTCGGATAGAACAGGATGTTGAAGAGCAGCGAACGCAGGAAAATCAGGACCATCAGGAACCCAGTTCAATTGGCTTGCGCCGTCGCCGGACGGCGCGAGATCGCCCCGGTCGGCGGCTCGCTCTCGGGCACGAGGTCGAGGCCGAGATCGGCGAGCCGCAGCCGCGCCTCGGCCGCGACGTATTTGGCATATTCCGACAACAGCAGCCGCAGCGTCGCTCCGCTGGTCCACCACGGCTCGTCGCGCCATTTCTCGCCGACCACGGCATAGGGAATGAGATCCATGCTCGGCATCGCGTGGGACAGCTCGGCAATCGCGCGCGGCATGTGATAGTTCGAGGTCACCACGACCAGCGACTTGAAGCCGCGCTCGGCCGCCCAGCGCCGCGTCTGCGCTGCATTGCTGCGGGTGTTGATCGCGGAATAATCGAGATCGACGCAGCAATTGATGAACGAGCGCGCCTCCGGCAGCGAGCGGGTGATGTCGTTGGCGTCGTTGGTGGGGTGCACGCCGGAGATCAACAGCCGCCGGCCGTAACCGCCCGCCAGCAATTCCACGGCGTCCGACACCCGCGACGAACCGCCGGTCAACACGACGATGCCATCGGCCTTGCGCTCCGGCTTGATCTCGGCGCCGCGCAACTGCGACAGGAAGCCGACGAAGCCGACCGCAGCGACGAAGAAGCCGAGGCCGAGCGTGGCCACGAGGCCCGCGAGCGCCCGGCCCGCCACCACAATGAGCGGCAGCCTGCGCCTGCTATCGTCGGTCTGCAGCCCCATGCAACGCCTGGCGTGTCCCTGCCTGCCTGCGCGGGGCCCCATGCCGTCGCGCGATCCCGTCCTTCAAGTCCGGGACAGCAGGCGGGTTTCGCCGGCCTCCCGATCACGTTTGCTCGCCGCGCATGATGGTGCGCGGCTTCGACCGTGTTCGTGACCCAGCTCACCCCGTCGTGCCTCATCCCGGCGCAGACGATTCTAGGCGTTTTCCGGGCCAAGTGAAATCCGCAACGCGGCGGCCTTGGACACAAGCTGCCATCAGTCGATGCTCGCCAGCGTCGAGAACAGGGTCCGGCGGGCCGCCCAGCCGGTCACCGCGGCGATGACGACCGCCTGTAGCGCAATCGCCACATACCCCAGGGGCCGCAGCGAGAAGGTGCCGAGCAGCGCGGCAAACTGATCGCCGACAGGCGTGCCCGAGAACCAGTTCGCAATCGACTCCGAGAAGCCGAAGCCGAGCATCGCCAGGCCGCCGCCGATCACGCCGCCTTCCAGGCCGAGCTGCAGAAAGTGGCGGAGGAAATGATTGGCAATGTAGCGGTCGCCGGCACCGACGAAATGCAGCACCTCGACGATCGGCCGGTTCGCCGCCATTGCGCCCCGGGTCGCGAACGACACCGAGATGATGGTCGCCGCGATCACCAGCAGCAGGATCCCGAAGCCGGCGAACAAGGTTGCGCCGGTCATCGAGCGCATGCGTTCGATCCAGGCGCGATGATCGTCCACGCTGGCGGTCGGCGCGACCTGGATCACGCGGGCGCGCAGCGCGTTGAGATCGAAGGAGGTGCCGGGCTGCACCCGCGCGATGATGACGCGCGGCACCGGCAGTTCGTCGAACGACAGGCCGCTGCCGAGCCAGGGCTCCAGCAGCTTGCTGGATTCATCCTTGGTGAACGGCCGCACCTCGACGATGCCGGACTGCGCGCGCATCGCCTCGGTCACCAGCGCGACGTCGCGCTCGAGGTCGCGGCCGGTCTTCGGGCGCACCTGAACGGTGATCTCGCTGGCGACGTCCGACTGCCATTCCGCCGCGGATTCGCTGACCAGCAGCACGCCGCCGGTCGTGATCGACGCCAGGAAGGTCATGATCGCCACCACGGCGACCAGCGCGCGGCCCGCGATCGAGGCCCGCGGCACGATCGGCGACACGATGCGCGCCTGCGCCGGCAGTTGCGGGCGGTCCTCGCCCAGATCGACCAGAAGGCCGCGATCGTCCACGCTACTCATAGATGTGCAATCGTCCCTGATGCAGCACCAGCCGGCGGGCCTCGTACTGGTCCATCAGCGTGATGTCGTGGGTTGCGATGATCACCGCCGTCCCCGAGCGGTTCAGTTCGATGAACAGCCGCAACAGGCGGCGCCCCAAGGTCGGATCGACGTTGCCCGTCGGCTCGTCCGCGAGCAGCAGCTGGGGCCGCGAGATCACCGCGCGCGCAATGGCCGCACGCTGCTTCTCGCCGCCGGACAGGATCGGCGGCAGCGCGTCCATGCGCTCGCCGAGACCGACCCATTTGAGGAGATCGATCACCTCCTTGCGATAGCTCGACTCGTCCCGCCCCATGACGCGAAACGGCAGCGCCACGTTTTCATAGGTGGTCATGTGGTCGAGCAGGCGGAAGTCCTGCAGCACGATGCCGATGCGCTTGCGCAGGTCGGCGATCTCCTCCTTGCTGAGCAGCGAGATGTCGTAGCCGAACAGGTTGACGAGCCCGCGGGTCGGCCGCAGCGACAGGAACAGCAGCTTGAGCAGCGAGGTCTTGCCGGCGCCCGACGGGCCGGTGAGAAACTGGAAGGAATGGGCCGGAATCTGGAACGTGAGGTCGCGGAGGATCTCCGGCCCCAGCCCATAGCGCAGCCCAACATTTTCGAACCGAACCAAAGCCTCAGCTCCGTTCGACAGCGCGCAGGGGCGATCCGTACGCGACAAGCCCGGGGGTACGATTGCCCGATTGAGCGCCCGTTATGGTTTCCGGTTCGTTAATGGTTGCCATGTACCAATGGCGCGATTGCGTTCCGAAGTTCGTCGACATGGCGGTCCTTGTAGCACGAACTGTCGGAAACAAAGCGGCAATGGCCGTTGGAGAACAGGCGCGATGTTCATCGTTTGCCCCCATTGTGCGACATCTTATGCCATTGATCTGGCAACCCTGGGTATGGCGGGCCGCAGCGTGCGGTGTTCCCGTTGCAGGGAGGTCTGGCTGGCGCGCCCCGAGGATGCGGTCGAGGCTCCGGCGCCCCTGCCGGCCATGGCCGAGGCCGGGGCGCCCGCGCCGCGCGACGCCGCCGATGAATGGGAGGCTCTCGCCCGCGAGGAACCCGACGAGCAGCCGCCCGAGGTGGAAAGCCCGCCGATCGCCGCCGGCTGGCCAGAGGATGCCGTTGCCGAGGAGTCCGGCGACGCCACGGCCGACGCCGAGCAGCCGGCCCGAGGCCGGCTCGCCCGGCTCGCCGGCCTCGGCAGGCTGATCAGGCGCCCGGCCCTGCCGGACTTCCCGGGCAAGAAGGTCTTCAACCTCCCGGTGCTGACCGCCGCCATGGCGGCGCTCACGATCGCGGGCGGGGTGTGGCGCGCGGACGTCGTCAGGCTGATGCCGCAGACGGCCTCGTTCTACAAATTGGTCGGATTGGAGGTGAATCTGCGCGGCGCCGTCTTCAAGGACGTGAAGCTGGCGACCGAAACGGTCGACGGCAAGCCGGTGCTGGTGATCGAGGGCGCCATCGTCAGCACCACCAAGAAGGCGGTCGACCTGCCGCGGCTGCGCTTCAGCGTCCGCGACGCGCAGGGCACCGAGATCTACGCCTGGAATACGCTGCTCGAGCAGACCGTGCTCAAGCCCGGGGAGCGCATCGCGTTCAAGTCGCGCCTCGCCTCGCCCCCTCCCGAAGGCCGCAATATCGATATACGCTTCTTCAACCGGCGCGACCTCGCCGCCGGCAGTGCATGATGATTCCGGTCTCGTGGCTCGCCCGCGGGGCCCACGAGACGGAGACGAAACGACATGTCGCGCGTCCTGATCGCCGACGACGAAGATTCGATGCGCACCCTGGTCGCGCGCGCGATCGCGATGGACGGCCACGAGACCGTCACCGCGCAGGATGGCGCCGAGGCGCTCGACATCCTCACACGCGAGAACGGCGCATTCGACCTGCTCTTGACCGACATCCAGATGCCCATCATGGACGGCATCGCGCTGGCGCTGTCGGCGGCGCGCGACTTTCCCGATCTGACGATCCTGCTGATGACCGGCTTCGCGCATCAGCGCGAGCGCGCGTCGAACCTGAATGCGATCGCCCATGACGTGATCACCAAGCCGTTCTCGGTCGCCGACATCCGCACCGCCGTCGCCGACGCGCTGGCGTCGAAGGCGGCGAAGGCTTAAGGCACTGCGGCACTCGTTTGCCTGCAGCAGCCGCGCAGCCATCGTCTGATCGCGGCCATCCTCGGTCGTACGGCATTCTCCGCCGTCGTCCCGGCGAACGCCGCGACCCATACCCACCGGCCGTCGTTGATGCAGAACGCTGGTCCTCCATCCCGCGCAATCACATCTCCCTGGGGTTCTGGGTCCCGGCGTTCGCCGGGACGACATCGATGGACGAGGTGACCGCACTATTCCAGCTGACGCGCCCCTCTCGTCCAGAGATGGTGAGAAGGACTGCCGCTCTCACATCCGTCATTGCGAGCGCGGCGAAGCAATGCCGACTATCTCTGCGGAGGGAACCTGGATTGCTTCGCTGCGCTCGCAACGCCGCCGGGTGGGCCTCTCGTGTCCCAACTCATGACTCACAGGTCGCGCGCCCGCGATCCCGCGGCACGCGGTGCCCGAGCTGCGCTGATCATTGTCGCCCTCAGAAGTC
>NZ_CAFJ01000194.1 GCF_000239795.1 Bradyrhizobium sp. STM 3809
GACAACGCCGCGCTGAACCCCTCAGCGCGGCGTCGTCGTTTGGGCGTGCCGTGTTTTTCTCCGCTTCTGGCGCCGGCGTCGCAAGGCCGAGAAAGTTTCGCGAGACCAATCGATCGATCCCGCTGGACTTCTCAGGCCGCGGCATTCTTTCGACGATTGCTGCGCGGCTGCTGGCTGCGGAGCGCGAGGCCTCGCCACGGCCGGATCGTGACAGGCCGGGCAGGCTGGCTGCTGCGGCCACCGCCGCTTTGCCGCGCCCCAGCGTCTGGCCGAGGCGGGGAGAGCTCCGGTGACGGCAGCCGCTGCGCGACATCGCCGACGGCGTGGTGCTATGCTCGGACCTGCCGCCGTCGCAAGCCGACCACAAGAGGTGGAGCATGGGAGAGCTCGCAACCAGATCGGAGCCGCATCGCCTCAGCGCGATCGCGAGCTTTCACGCTCACGTCTATTACGGCCAGGACACGCGTGCCGAAGCCGAGCAGCTCCGCGCCTGGATCGGTGAGCGATTCCCGGTCACGCTCGGCCGCTGGCACGACGCGCTGGTCGGGCCGCATGAGCGCTCGATGTACCAGGTCGCGTTCGCCGTGGAGGTTTTTCCGACGCTGGTGCCATGGCTCATGCTCAATCACGGCCGACTCAGCGTCCTGGTCCACCCCAACACCACGCATCCGCTCGCCGACCACACGGCGCATGCCCTCTGGATTGGCGAGCCGCTCGGGATCCGGGGTGAGAAATTGCCGGAGACCGCCGAAGCCGAACTGCCGCTGGCGCCGAATACCACGCCGAGCCTTCAAGCCTGAACTTGAGGCTGCGTCGCTCGCGAGACGAATCGAAGGGCGTGTCGGCCAACGTGCCAACGACACGGGTCGCCGCGTGGCGCGGGGACCCGTGTCAGTGCCGTTGGTCGTGACCCCGACTGGAGCGAAGAGCGCAAACGAGCCGGTCGTAAAACTGGCCCGCGGCGGTCACCACCGCGTCTTGGTCGCGGTGTTGACGTTGATCACCGCCGCGGCCGTGTTGGACGTCGTTGCTGCCGTGTTGTTGATCAGCGTCAGCAGCTTGTAGTAGTCGACCACCTTGGCGTTGGCGACATACATCACGTCCTTGCTGCGCATCTGGAAGCCGGAGGCGAGCAGCATCCCGGAGGGATCGCGCAGGTTGATGTGATAGATGGTCGGGATGCGGTCATAGACGAACCGGCTGGTGTCGACGCCGAGCTTCTGCAGCGCCGAGGGCGCAAACCACGCTCGAATGCTGCTGGTTGAGGCTGGCCACGACCTGCGGCTCGAGCGGCCGCTTCTGCAGGCGGAAGACGATGTCCTGCTCGATCTTGGGGCAGGGGGGGGCGGCCGTCTTCCCAGACTGATCGCTCCATTCCACTCCGTTCCAAGCTACTCGGCGCCTCCCCGCCCCGAAGCGCACCGCCGTTCGTCAAGGCCGGCTTTTGGGAAGTCGGGTCCTCTCAGGCCTGCCCTGCGCGCGGCTGGAACGATGTGGGAACTTGCTGCGTGCCCGATTCTCTTTGGTTTGATGTCCTGGCATTTGCGGCCGCGTGGACCGCGACCGCACCAGCTCGGCGAACAGCAACGCCGAGCGTGGTTCGGGCTGGTTGCGCCGGACCAGCGTGATCTCGGCCCTGGGTGCGTGGATGAGGGGACGATAGACGACGCCATCGGTCGCGACCTGCGCCATCGAGCGCGGGACGATCGACACGCCGATGCCGGTGGCGACGAGGTTGACGACGGAGGTCAGCTGCGGTGCGACCTGCAGGATTTTTGGCGAGAAGCCGGCGGCCTGGCAAGCCGAGACGATGCTGTCGAACAGCGCGCGGCCGTTCGGGCGCGGATACAGGATGAAGGCGTCGTCGGCGAGCGAGGACAGAGCGACGGATTGGCGAGTGGCCTGCTTGTGCGCACTCGGCATCGCGACGACGAGCGGCTCGGTGACCGCGCGTTGCGAGAGCAGGTGATCGACCTCGCCCGGCGCCGGGCGCAGGAACGCGACGTCGAGCCGGCCGGTGGCGAAGCGCTCGAGCAGGAAGCTGGTGGCCTCCTCGATCAGCTCGACCTCGACATCTGGGTAGGTGGTGCGGAAATCGCGGATCGCGCCGGTCACGAACGGATTGAACGACGCGGAGGCGGTGAAGCCGATCCGCAGCAGCCCGAGCTCACCGCGGCCGGCGCGGCGCGCCTTCTGCACGGCGGCCTCGGCCTCCGCCAGCACGGTGCGCGCGCTCGCAATCAGCACGCGCCCGGCCTCGGTCAGCGTCACGCCGCGCAGCCCGCGCTGGAACAGCGCGAAGCCGATCTCCTGCTCGACCGACTTGATCTGCCGGCTCAGCGCCGGCTGGGCAATCCGCAGCCGCGCCGCCGCGCGGGTGAAGCTCGCCTCCTCGGCGACGGCGACGCAGTAGCGAAACAGGCGCAGCTCCATCGGGGGACTCCTCTCAACTCATCAGTCTTGCCCGTGCCGCGGCGTCACGACCTCGTCCGCGACGCAAGGTCTCTCCCCGTGTCGTCCCGGCGAACGCCGGGACCCATGCCGCGTGATCTCGCTTGAGGCAGGTGGGGAGAGATCGAGCGCCACGACAGCCGCCTGTTGTGATGGGTCCCCGCTTTCGCGGGGACGACGTCGGAGATTGCCGCGTGAGCCGGGCTGCGCGCGTGCGCGGGATCATGAGAGGACATCGGAGAACGGCGCGCGGGTCGGATCGTCATCATTCGACGTCATCCTCCATCCAGCGCGACCCATGCCTCCCGGGTATGGACAGGCTATCAATTATATATTGGACGGCAAGAGGAGATCGGGGGCAGGGTCCGCGGCACAAACAACCTGTCCGGGAGGAGACGGACCAAGCCGCACAAAGCGGGGGGCGGGGCCATGTCGCATCGCGTTGCGGCATGGCCTTCCCGCGCGGTGCCGCGCCGTCGACCCCTGTTGCGGTGGTCGTGCCATGAAGCCTTTGAAAGACATCCTCGTCGTCGCCTTCGAGCAGGCAGTCGCCGCGCCGTATTGCACCTCGCGTCTCGCTGATGCCGGCGCGCGGGTGATCAAGATCGAGCGCGCCGAGGGCGATTTCGCGCGCTTCTATGATGCGGCGGTCGGCGGACTGTCGAGCTACTTCGTCTGGCTCAATCGCGGCAAGCAGAGCATGGTCGCCGACATCAAGAACCCCGGCGACGCCGCGCTGCTGCACCGGATCATCGCCCGCGCCGACGTGGTCGTGCAGAACCTCGCCCCGCGGCGGCACGCGCCGGCTTCGGCTCGGCGGCGCTGCGCGCCAGGCACCCGCGCCTGATCACTGTCGACATCTCCGGCTATGGCGCCGGCAATGCCTATACCGACATGAAGGCCTATGACCTCCTGGTGCAGGCCGAGAGCGGGCTCGCCGGCATCACCGGCCATCCCGCCGGTCCGGGCCGCGTCGGCGTCTCCGTCTGCGACATCGCCTGTGGCATGGCGGCGCATGCCGCGGTGCTCGAGGCGCTGATCGCGCGCGGCCAGACCGGCCGCGGCAGTGCCATCGAAACCGATCTGTTCGCCGGCATGGCCGACTGGATGAACGTGCCGCTGCTGTATTTCGAGGGCACCGGCAAGGCGCCCGCGCGCATGGGGCTCGCGCATCCCTCGATCTGTCCCTACGGCGCATTCGCGACATCCGACGGCTCGCAGGTGCTGATCTCGATCCAGAACGAGCGTGAATGGCGCAATTTCTGCCGCGTCGTCATGAACCAGCCGGAGCTGCCCGAGCATCCGCACTACGCCTCGAACAATGCCCGCGTCGCCAACCGTGCCGAGGTCGACGGCCATGTCGCGTCGGTGTTCGCGACGATGACGAGGGATCAGGCGGCTGCGAGGCTGCACGAGGCCGGGACGGCCTATGGCTTCGTCAATGGCGTCGCCGAGCTCGCGCATCACCCCGCTTTGCGGCGTGTCGGCATCGCCACGCCGAACGGTGCCGCCTCGATCATCGCGCCGCCGGCGCTGCGCGATGGCGCATTGCCCGCGCTCGGCCGCGTGCCCGGGATCGGCGAGCACAGCGCCGCGATCCGCGCCGAGTTTGCAAGTGATTTTGCCAGCGAAGACGTGCCTGCCGAGTGATCCTTCCGAATGACCCCGACAACGCCTGAGGAGGCTGCCATGACATCCACGACCAGACGATCCCTCACCGCCGGCGCAGCCGCGCTGGCCGCCGCCGCGCTGCTGCTGGCCGCGCCGGCCCGCGCCGACGAAAAGCCGTTCCGCATCCTGGTCATTGACGACCTCACCGGCATCTATCAGGGCAATGGCGGCCCCAACACCGTGCTCGCCACCACGATGGCGGCCGAAGACTTCGGCGGCAAGGTGCTGGGCCGCAAGGTCGAGGTGCTCTCGGTCAACCATCAGAACAAGCCCGACATCGCCGCCTCGCTCGCCGGCCGCTACATCGACCAGGAGGGCGTCAGCGCGCTGGTGCTGGGCGGCTCGAGCTCCGCCGGGCTTGCGGCGCAGGCGATCGCCAAGCAGCGCGGCATCACCACGCTGGTGACCGGCGGCTACGCGTCGAATTTCTCCGGCGACCAGTGCTCGCCCTATGGCACGCAATGGGCACCGTCGACGGACGCGCTGTCCAACGCGGTGGCCAAGGGCCTGGTCGATGCCGGCGCAAAGAAATGGTTCTTCATCACCGCCGACTACGTGTTCGGCAAGTCGCTGTCGTCGGATGCTTCCAAGGCGGTGACCGTGGCCGGCGGCACGGTGGTCGGCGAGGCCAAGCATCCGCTCGACTCGCCCGACATGGCCTCGCAGATCCTGCAGGCGCAGGGCTCAGGCGCCGACATCGTCGCGCTCGCCAATGCCGGTCCCGACCTCGTCACCACGATCAAGCAGGCGCGCGAGTTCGGCATGGGCGATAAGCTCGCCGCCATGCTGGTGTTCACCAACAACGTCGTCTCGATGGGCCTCGACGTCGCCCAGGGCATGAAGTTCCCGGTCGCGTTCTACTGGGACCAGAACGACGCCTCGCGGTCGTTTGGCCAGCGCTTCATGGCCCGCAACGGCAAGCAGGTGCCGACCATGGGCCACGCGCTCGCCTATGTCGCCACCCAGCACTACCTGAAGTCCGTGCAGAAGGCCGGCACCGACGATGCCAAGACGATCGCCCGGACCATCCGCGAGATCCCGATCGATAATCCGATGATCTCGAACGCCAAGATCCAGGCCAATGGCCGCGTCGTGATGGACCTGATGATCGCGGAGGTGAAGACGCCGAAGGAGTCGAAGGATCCGGCCGCCGATCTCTACAAGATCCGCTACACCATTCCCGGCGCCAGCCTGTTCACGCCGGCCGAGAAGAGCGGCTGCCCGTCGCTGCTGTCGGAGTGAGGAGCGATCATGCGCATTCTCACCAACACCACCAGCCCCTATGCGCGGATCGCGCGCATCGCGCTGGCCGAGAAGGGCTTCGATCTCGGCGGCACCGAGATCGTCAACCCCTGGGCCGACGATGCCGGCCTGCTCAAGCTCAACCCGGCCTCGCGCGTGCCGACGCTCGAGCTCGACTCCGGCATTCCGCTGACTGAGAGCCTGCTGATCGTCACCTGGCTGGAGCGCAAGGTGCCGAGCCCGTCGCTGCTCGACGGCGATCTCGACCGCATCATCTCGCGGGCCGGCGCCGCGATGGGCGTGATCGATGCGATGGTCCACATCATGATCGGCGTGCTGCAGATGGACCCGAACTGGGGTGAGACCAAGGTCGGGCTCAAGCGCCGGCGCACCATCGTCACCGGCCTGCGCGCGCTGGAGGCCGATCCGCCGGTGTATCGCGGCGGCACGCCGGACCTCTCGGTGATTCTCGCGGTGGTCGCCGTCGACTATATCCGGCTGCGCTTTCCGGATGCGCCGTGGCGCGAGCCGACGCCGCAGCTCGACGCGCTGCGCGACGCGGTCGCCGCGCGGCCAGCCTTCGCATCGACGCTGCCTTACGTCTGAGGGAGAGAAACATGACCCAAGCAAACCTGCTCGCCGGCCGCACCATCGTGATCACCGGCGCGGCCACCGGCATCGGCCAGGCCTTTGCCGCGGGATGCGCCGCGCATGGCGCCAATGTCGTCGTCGCCGACATGAACGCAGCCGACGAGACCGTGGCGCTGGTCGAGCGCGCCGGCGGCCGCGCGCTGCCGGTGCGCGTCGACGTCGCCGATGACGGCTCGGTGCGCGACATGGCGGCGGCCGCCATGAAGGCCTTCGCCCGCATCGACGGCCTGATCACCAATGCCGCCTATTTCCGCGAGGTCAAGCTGACGCCGTTCGAGGAGCTCGATCCGGCGGTGTGGGACCGCATCTTTGCGGTCAACGTCAAGGGCGTGTGGCACTGCTGCAAGGCGGTGGCGCCGGCGATGCGCGCGCAGAAGTCGGGCAGCATCGTCAACATCGCCTCGGTGGTCGCCGTCGCCGGCCAGCCCGGCTATCTGCACTACGTCGCGACCAAGGGCGCGGTGCTGTCCATGACCAAGGGCCTCGCCAAGGAGATGGGCCCGAACGGCGTCCGCGTCAACGTGATCGCGCCGGGCTTCGTCATCACCGGTGCGACGCGCAACCGTCCGGTCGAATGGCAGCAGAGCTTCCTCAAGGCGCGGGCGCTGTCGCGCGAGCAGAAGCCGGACGATCTCGTCGGCACCGCGCTTTATCTGCTGTCCGACCTCGCCGGCTTCGTCTCGGGACAGACGATCGTGGTCGACGGCGGCCACATCATGCACTGACGATCAATCAACAAGGCAGAAGGGAGACGCCAGATGGCCGAGCTGATACTGCATCATTACGAGCTCTCGACATTCTCCGAGAAGATCCGCGTGGCGTTCGGGCTGAAGAAGCTCGCATGGCGCTCGGTCGACACGCCGCCGGCCCCGCCGCGCCCGCTGCTGATGCCGCTGACCGGCGGCTACCGGCGCATTCCGGTGCTGCAGGTCGGCGCCGACATCTACTGCGACACCAACATCATCCTGCCGGCGCTGCAGCGGCTGCATCCCGAGCCGACCTTCTATCCGGCCGGCAGCGAGGGCGTGGCGCGCGGGCTGTCGTTCGCCTGGGAGCGCGCGATATGGATCCCGACCATCGGCGTCATCTCGCATTTCATCGGCGACATGTTCCCGGCGGAATTCATTCGGGATCGCAAGGAGGGCTATCTCGGCATCGACATCAGCAAGGCCGCGATGGCGCCGAGCTTGCCGCAGCATCTGCAGCACGTCCACGCGCAATATGCCTGGCTGAAGGCCGCGCTCGCCGACAACAGGCCCTTCATCTTCGGCCATGCGCCGAGCGCGCTCGACCTGACCTGCTATCAGACGACGTTCCTGATGCGCAAGAACTGCCCTCCGGAGGTCGATCAGCTGGCCGGCCTCGCGCCGCTCGCCGGCTGGTACGACCGCGTCGCAAAGCTCGGCCACGGCACGCCGCAGCCGATGAGCGCGGAGGAGGCGTTCGCCGTGGCGAAGGCTGCCAGCCCGACGCCGCCGACGCATCTTCAGGCCAATGGCGATCCCACGGGACTGCGCGCGGGGCAGAAGGTGACGGTGACGCCGGACGACAATGCGCGCGTTCCGGTGTCCGGCACGCTGGTCGCGGCCGATGCGACCGAGATCGTGATCCATCGGCATGATGCCGAGGCCGGCGATCTGCACATCCACTTCCCCCGGCTGGGGTTCGAGGTCGTGGCGGCTTGATCCAAGTTCCGGAATGTATCCTGCACCGGTCGCACCTCGCCTAGCGATGAGACGTGGGCGACGCGCACGTCCATCAATTAGTTACGACGTCATGCCCGGGCTTGTCCCGGGCATCCACGTCGTTCCCCGGATGCCTATCGACGTGGATGGCCGGGACAAGCCCGGCCATGACGACGTCGGGAGAGAAGAGGCAAAAATGCCGATCGCCGTTCCGGCGAGAAGCACGTCAAACCAACAAATATCAAGGGATACCCACATGACGTCCGAGACCAACAAGCAGATCTGCCGGGACTACTTCAAGGCGTTCCTGGCGCGCGATGCGGCGTGGATGGAGAAGCATGTCGCCACAACGTTCGTGCGGCACGATCCCGGCCTCGACTTCGAGGTGCGCGGGCCGCAGGGCGTGCTGCAGCTGCATGACGCGCTGATGCCGGCGTTCCCCGACATGAAGCTCGATCTCGAGGATCTCGTCGCCGAGGAGGACAAGGTGCTGGTACGGCTCGTCATCCGCGCCACCCATACCGGCCCGTTCGGCGCGATGGCGCCAACCGGCAAGCCGATCCGCGTCGCCGTGCTCGACCTGTTCAAGATCCGCGACGGCGTGCTGGTCGAACATTGGGCCCAGCTCGACAATCTCGGCATGCTGAAGCAGCTCGGCGCGCTTGCGGCGTAGCCCTAGCGCAGTCTTGGCCCTTGTCCCGGCGCTACTGGCGGCTCGCCGTCAATTGCTGGCGGTAGCGTTCGGCGTCCCAGTTCAGCAGCATCTGCTCGTGCTGTGACGAGAGATAGCTGATCTCGGCTGACAGCGGCAGGCGGCTGGTCACCAGCGCGAGGCAACTCAGCATCGGCTCGGCGCCGGGGCTGGCATCGTCGCGGATGATCGCGCCTGATCCCGGCACGAGCGCCGCGACCGGGGCGGGCAGGCCGCTCGCCTCGGCGCGCGCGAGCAGTGTCGCCAGGCCGTCGGCGCCGTCGATCGTCGGCAGGCCCGGGCCGAGGAAGACGACGTGGTCGGGATACAGCGAGCCGCCGGTCGCCACCGCGCGGCTGAACGGATCGGTGGCGGTGTCGTGGCAGCCGGGATCGCCAGGCAGCCGATAGGGCGTGCCGGCACAGAGCCGCTTCAACGCGGCTTGACCGGCCGCAGGCGCCGCGCGCACCGGCAGTGCGAGCCTCTTCTCCACGTCATGCACCAGCGCCTCGGCCTTTTCGCAGGTCTCGGCACCGACGACCAGGCCGTGATTGGCGAGGATCAGCACGTCGACGCGCTCGCGCGCCACGATCGCGCCGACCGCGCGCGCCAGCGGCAGGCCGGGATGGAAATAGTCGAGGTGACACCAGGTGAGGCCGTCCAGCCGCGCGGCGAAGTCGTCGCGCGCATCGCGGCGCGCGGCCCAGGCGATGGTGTTGACGGCATGGACATGCAGCACGACGCGGTGCGGCAGCAGCGCATGCAGCGAGGTCTCGATCGACGCGCGCAACGAGCCGGGGGCGGCGAGGGGAATGC
This sequence comes from Bradyrhizobium sp. STM 3809, assembly GCF_000239795.1. Taxonomy (GTDB): domain Bacteria; phylum Pseudomonadota; class Alphaproteobacteria; order Rhizobiales; family Xanthobacteraceae; genus Bradyrhizobium. The sequence continues at coordinate 9,208 of NZ_CAFJ01000194.1, forward strand.
GCTCGTCGTCGCGGGCGAGCGCCGCGCGGGCCGCGGTCAGCAGCACCGGCACGAAGATGTCCTTCTCCTCGGCGTCGGCGAGCCAGGTGCCGGAGGCCTTCACCCACAGCACGTCGTCCTGCTTGATCGAGGAGTTGCCGCCGGCGCCCTGCACCAGCAGCATGTTGCGGCCGACGCGCGCCGACATCGCGCGCAACTGAAGCAGGTCCGTGGGCTCGCGCATCTGTCGTCTCCTCGTCACCAGCTCAGCTGCTGCATCGTCCAGTTCGGCATGCGGCCGGCCGAGGCCGCGAGCTTGCGCGTCGCGGCGGCGAGATCCGGCGCGCCGGCGAGCGTCGTGCGATGCACGCCGTCGGCCAGCAGCAGGGTCTGCATCCCCATGGCGCGGGCGCCGGCGACATCGTGGTCGAGCGAGTCGCCGATCATCAGCACGCGGTGCGGATCGGGATGGCCGAGCTGCTCCAGCGCGGCCGCGAAGATCGGCGGGTGCGGCTTGCCGACGAAGCTGACGGCGCCGCCGAGCCATTCATAGGCGCGCGCCAGCGTGCCGGGCGCCGGCACGAGGCCGCTCGCGCCGAACATCATCAGGTCCGGATTGGCACAGATCATCGGCACCTGCCGGTCGGCCGCGCGCGCAAAATGGTCGCGCCAGAGGTCGGGCTCGGCGACATCCTCGTCGAGCCCGCCGAGCAGGATGAAGTCGGCATCGCGGGTGTCGTTCACGACGACGAGGTCGAGTCCGTCGATCAGCGAGCAATCGCCGCCCCTGGTGATCAGGAAGCAGGCATGGCCGCAATCGGTGAAGGGGGCGCGCGTGCGGTCGCGCAGGCCCGTCCAGGTCACCTCGCCGGAGGTGAGGATGCCGTCATAGGTCGCGCGCGGCAGGCCGAGCTGCGCGAGACGCGCGGCATTGGGACGCGCCCGCTTGCCGGAGTTCGACAGCACGAGCGTCTGCTTGCCCGCGGCCCGAAGCCGCTCGAGGCAGTCATGCGCGGCCGGAAACACCATGCGTCCGTCATGCAGCGTGCCCCATTGGTCGAGCAGCACGTGATCGAACCGGTCGGCAATCGCCGACAGGCCGCTGATCTCGCACGCGGCCGCCGTCATTGCGGCGGTCCCTGCAAGGCCAGCAGCGCCGCGCCGTAGCTTGCCTCGGTCTGCGCCGCGACGCTGACGGGGGCGCCGATGATGCGCGCGCGGATCTCGGTCCACGCCGGATTCCTGGCGCCGCCGCCGATGCTGATCACCCGCCGCAGCGCCGGGGCGCCGAGCGCCTGCAGGCGTCGATAGGCCAGCGCCTCGACCGATGCGATGCCTTCGAGCAGCGCCTGGAAGAAGCGATGATCCTCCGCCGGCCGCGGCGTGATCCGCGGCGCCAGCGCGGGATCGGCGATCGGGAAGCGTTCGCCCGGCTTGGGCAGCGGATAATAGTCGAGCCCGGTCGGATCGCCGGGGCGCAGCAGCGGCGTCATCAGGTCCATGTCGGCGGCGGAGAAATGCGACAGCAGCGCGGCGCCGCCGGAGTTCGATGCGCCGCCGGCGAGCCATTTGTCGCCCAGCCGGTGCGAGTACACGCCCTGGGCGGCGGCGAAGATCGGCTGGGTGGCGATCAGCTTGACCACCAGCGTGGTGCCGAGCGAGGTCACGGCATCGCCCGGCCTGTCGGCGCCTGTCGCGATGAACGCGGCGACGCCGTCGGTGGTGCCGGCGGCGATGCGCGCCGATGACGACACGCCGAGCGCGCGCGCCGTCGACGGGTCGATGGCGGCGAACGGCGTGCCGGGCACCAGAATCTCGGGCAACACCTCCGGCGCGATGCCGAGCTCGGCGAGCCAATCCGGCCAGCGGCGCTGCACCGGATCATAGCCGAGCTTGAGCGCATTGTTCTCGTCGCTGATGCCGTGCCGGCCGGCGAGGCGTCCGGCGATCCAGTCGGCCTGATGCACGGCGCGGCGCGCCCCGCGCTGCGAGGCGAGAAGATGCAGCAGTTTTGCGAGCGCGCTGCTTGCGCCATGCGCGCCACTCTCCGGCGGCGCGACCGCCGCGATGCGCCTGGCTTCGTCGCCGGCCCGCGCGTCGTTGTACATCAGGCCGGGCGAGCGGGGCCGTCCGTCCGCATCGATCAGCAGCAGCGTGCCCGAGGTGCCGTCGACGGCGATGCGCGTCACGGCCTTGAGATCGACGCGCGTGCCGAGCTCGACCAGCGCCGCGGTCGCCGCCTGCCACCACAGCTCGGGATCCTGCTCGATCGCCGCGCCATCTTGACGCGGCGCCGGCAGCGGCACGGCAGCGGCGCCGCGCACGGCACCGCCCGGATCGACGGCGCAGGCGCGAACGCCGCTGGTGCCTAAGTCGATGCCGACAAACAACTCCGTCATGCGACCTCATCTCGTTGTGATCACGCGAGCATGCCTGTGCATGGGCTCGCCGGCGAGCATAGGCGTTGCGCTGCAGCACGTTTGGGGGATTGACGGCCGGATCAGCGTCTGCAATTTTTTGCAAGGCGTGAAGAATTTTGCAAGTAGGCATTCGGCGTGACGACAGCTTCCGACAGGGCGCCCATGGTGGACGGCGAGGCCTCGCTGGCGACGCGCGCCGCGTGGCTGTATTTCGCGGCCGGGATGACGCAGTCGGAGGTCGCCGACCGGCTCAACATCCAGAGCACCAAGGCGCATCGGCTGATCGCGCGTGCCAGCCGCGAGGGCATGATCCGCGTCTTTGTCGAGGGTCCCGTCGCCGAATGCGTCGCGCTGGAGAATGCGCTCGCCGACCGCTACGGGCTCGACTTCTGCCGCGTCGCGCCGGATCTCGGCGAGGGCGATCTGCCGCTGAAGGCGCTGGCGCTGGAGGGCGCGAGCTTCCTGCGCCAGGTGCTGGAGCGCGGCGACGACAGGATCATCGGCGTCGGCCACGGCCGCACGCTCGCCGCCGTGGTGGCGCAGCTGCCGCAGACGCCGGCACGCAACGTGCAATTCGTGTCGCTGCTCGGCGGCCTGACGCGCAAGTTCGCCGCCAATCCGTTCGACGTCATCCATCGTCTCGCCGAGCGCACCGGCGCGGAGGCCTATCTGCTGCCGGTGCCGGTGTTCGCCAATTCCGTTGCCGACCGCCGCGTGCTGATGCAGCAGTTCGGCATCGCCGACGTCTACGCGCTGGCGCAGCAGGCCTCGCTGCTGTTCGTCGGCATCGGCCAGATCCACGCCGACGGCTTCCTGGTGTCGAGCGGCATGATCAAGCCGGACGAGGTCGTCGAGCTCAAGCGCGCCGGCGCCTGCGCCGACCTGCTCGGGCATTTCTTCAACGCAGAGGGCGAGCTGCTCGATCTCGACCTGTCGGCGCGCGCCACCTCGATGGCGGCGAGCGATCTCAAGAAACACCGCATCGTCGCCATCGGCGGCGGCGAGGCGAAGATCACGGCGCTGCGCGCGGTGCTGCGCAGCGGCTTTCTGAACGGCCTCATCATCGATGAGGTGACCGCTCAGGCACTATCTACCGACAAGCCGGAGAAAACATCCGGTGTTCTTAAAAACAAAAGTCGGAAGGGCAGGTAACGCGAACAAATCTCACCATAAAATAGGGAGGGTTGAATGTACGATCGTGAGAAGAACCTCTTTGCGTCCTATGCCGGCAAGCGCATCAGCCGGCGTGATCTGCTCGACGGCGCCGCCAAGCTCGGCATCGCCGGCGTCGCCGCCAATGCCGCCTTTGCCTCGGCGATGTCGAAGGCGATGGCCGCGGATTTCAACTGGAAGTCCCAGAGCGGCAAGACCGTCAAGCTGCTGCTGAACAAGCACCCCTATGTCGATGCGATGATCGGCGACATCGAGGCGTTCAAGAGCCTGACCGGCATGAACGTCACCTACGACATCTTCCCGGAGGACGTCTATTTCGACAAGGTGACGGCGGCGCTGTCGTCGAAGTCGGACCAGTACGACGCCTTCATGACCGGCGCCTACATGACCTGGACCTATGGTCCGGCCGGCTGGATCGAGGACCTCAACACCTACATCAAGGATCCGGCCAAGACCAATCCGGCGTTCGCCTGGGACGACGTGCTGCCGGGCCTGCGCTCCTCGACCGCCTGGGACGGCGTCGCCGGCTCCGAGCTCGGCTCGGGCAAGGCCAAGCAGTGGTGCATCCCGTGGGGCTACGAGCTCAACAACGTCACCTACAACCGCAACATCTTCAACAAGGTCGGGGTCAAGCCGCCGACCAATCTCGACGACATGCTGGAGGTCGCGGCCAAGATCACCAAGGATGCCGGCGGTCCCTACGGCGTCGGCGTGCGCGGCTCGCGCTCCTGGGCGACCATCCATCCGGGCTTCCTGTCGGCCTACGCCAATTTCGGCCAGAAGGACTTCGTGATGGAGGGCGGCAAGCTCAAGGCCGCGATGAACACCAAGGCGTCGAAGGACTTCCACGAGAAGTGGGTCAAGATGATCCAGGGCTCGGGTCCGAAGAACTGGTCGACCTACACCTGGTACCAGGTCGGCACCGATCTCGGCGCCGGCGCCTCCGGCATGATCTTCGACGCCGACATCCTCGGCTACTTCATGAATGGCGGCGAGAACAAGGAGCGCGGCAATCTCGGCTACGCCCCGTTCGCGGCCAATCCGGCCGCCAAGGCGCCGACGCCGAACGTCTGGATCTGGTCGCTGGCGATGTCGAGCTTCTCCAAGCAGAAGGACGCGGCCTGGATCTTCATGCAGTGGGCGGCCTCCGTCGAGCACGACCTGTTCGGCGCGCGCAAGATGGACTTCGTCAATCCGGTCCGCACCTCGGTGTGGAAGGACAGCGAGTTCCGCGACCGCATCGCCAAGTCCTATCCGGGCTATCTCGAGCAGCATGACCTCTCGGCGCCCGGCGCGAAGATCTACTTCACGGCGCAGCCGCTGTTCTTCGATCTCACGACGGAGTGGGCGGCGTCGCTGCAGAAGATGGTGGCCAAGGAGATCACCGTTGACGAGGGCCTCGACAAGCTTGCCGAGAGCATCAACCGTCAGCTGAAGCAGGCCGGCCTCGGCTGAGGCCGCGCCGCATCTCCCTGACCGCCCGTCGGTCCGGACGCTCCCCACAAGCGTCCGGACCGGCCCCATCTCCCGCGCCGATGTGATCACGCCTGTCATGAGCATGGCCCAACTTGTCGAGACCGAGGCGGCGCCGCGCCGCACGAAACGCTGGCGCGGGCGGCTGCTGCCGTATCTCCTCAGCCTGCCGGCGCTCCTGGTGTGCATCGCCATCCTGGTGCCGTTCGTCACCGCCGCAGTCTATTCGCTGCAGCGCTATCGGCTCAACCTGCCATATCTGCGCGGCTTCATCGGCGTCGACAACTACATCGATTTTCTGTCCGATCCCGCGTTCTGGAACACGCTCAAGATCTCGCTGGTCTACACCGCGGTGACGGTGATCGCCGAGCTGCTGCTCGGCCTCGGCATCGCGCTGCTGCTGCGCCGGCCGACGCGCTTCCACAACGCCGTCTCGATCATGCTGCTGCTGCCGCTGATGACGGCGCCGGCGATCGCCGCGTTGATGTGGAAGCTGATGACCAATCCGAGCTTCGGCATCCTGTCCTATCTGGTCGGCCTGCTCGGCGTGCACGACTTCAAATGGGCGTCCGATCCGTCGACCGCGCTGTTCACCGTCGTGCTGGTCGACGTCTGGGTCTACACGCCCTTCATCATGATCCTGCTCCTGGCCGGCCTGCGCTCGCTGCCCCGCCAGCCGTTCGAGGCGGCGGCGCTCGACGGCGTGCCGGCGAGCTTCGTGTTCTTCCGCATCACTTTGCCGATGCTCGCCCCCTACATCATCACGGCGTCGCTGTTCCGGCTGCTCGACTCGATCCAGCAGTTCGACATCGTCTATGCCATGACGCAGGGCGGCCCCGGCGACCGGCTGATGGTGTTCCAGGTCCAGGCCTATCTCGAATTCTTCCAGTACACCAATGTCGGACGCTCGGCGGCGCTGCTGATGATCCTGTGGCTGATCACCAACATCCTGTCGAACATCTTCATCAAGAACTGGCTGCGGCTGCGCGCACGCGCCCATGGTCACGCCTGAGGGAGGCCGTCGATGGATCACTCCAGTCTCGCCGGGCGCATCTTCCGCGGCATCGCGCTTGCGCTGGTGCTCGTGTTCTTCATGTTCCCGATCGTCTGGATCCTCCTGATGTCGTTCCAGACCAACGAGCAGATCCTGCGCATTCCACCGCGCATCCTGTTCGAGCCGACGCTCGCCAATTACGAGGCGCTGATCTCGGGCCAGTTGCGGACGGCGGCGGGCAACCTGCAGATCGAGTTCATGCGCAACCTCATGAACAGCTTCGTGCTGTCGAGCGCGTCGGTGATCCTGGCGCTGCTGCTCGGCGTGCCCGCGGCCTATGCCTTCGCGCGGTTCAAGTTCCGGCTGGGCGAGACCATCGCGTTCACGCTGCTGTCGTTCCGCTTCGCGCCGCCGCTCCTGGTGCTGCTGCCGCTGTCGCTGTACTATCAGCAGCTCGGCCTCAACGACACCTATTTCGGCATCGTCTGGGTTTACCAGCTGATCGCGCTGCCGCTGATCCTGTGGATCGTGCGCGGCTATTTCGAGGACATCAGCCCCGATATCGAGCATGCCTACCGGCTGGCGGGGCATTCCTGGCGCGAGGCGTTCACCCGCATCGCGGTCCCGCTGGCGGGGCCCGGGATCGCGGCGGCGGGCCTGCTGTCCTTCATCTTCTGCTGGAACAACTTCGTCTTCGCGCTGATCCTGGCGTCCGCCGACAAGCAGCCGGTGACGGTCGGCGCGCTCGCCTTCGTCACCGCGTCGGGCATCCAGTACGGCCAGATCGCCGCGGCCATCGTCCTGTCGGTGACGCCGACCTTGCTGCTCGCCCTCTATGCGCAGCGTTATCTGGTCGAGGGCCTCTCGCTCGGTGCAGTCAAGGGTTGAGGACACATGGCGCGTCTCGAACTCAAATCCGTCGGCAAGAGCTTCGGCGCGGTCAGCTGCGCCAGGGACGTGTCGCTCGCGGTCGAGCCCGGCGAGATCGTCGCGGTGTTCGGTCCCTCCGGCAGCGGCAAGACCGTGCTGCTGCGGATGATCGCCGGCATGTTCGAGCCGGATGCGGGCGACATCCTGGTCGGCGGCCGCTCCATCGTGGATGCGCCGCCGGAGCAGCGCGGCATCGGCATGGCGTTCCAGAACTTTGCACTGTTCCCGCACATGAGCGCGCGCGACAACATCGCGAGCGGGCTGCGTGCCAGCGGCGCGGCCGATATCGCCGCCAAGGTGGCGGCGATGAGCCGGTTGCTCAAGATCGAGCACGTGCTCGGCCACAGGCCGCGCGAATTGTCCAACGGCCAGAAGCAGCGCACGGCGCTGGCGCGCGCGCTGATCGGCAATCCCGAGGTGCTGCTGCTGGACGATCCCCTGCGCAACGTCGATGCCAAGCTGCGCTACGAGATGCGGCTGGAGCTGCCGAGCCTGTTGCGCCGCAGCTCGGCCGCGGTGCTCTACGTGACGCAGGACTATCGCGAGGCCATGGCGATCGCCGATCGCATCGCCGTGCTCATCAACGGCCGCCTGGTTCAGGTGGCGCGCCCCGAGGAGATCTATGCGCGTCCGGCGTCGGTCGCGGTGGCGCGGCTGTTCGGCGATCCCAGCATCAACCTCTCCGAGGTCGCTCCGATCGCGGAGCAGGGTCGGTTGACCGCGGTCGTGGCCGGAACGCCGATCCGGCTCGATGCCGACCATTTGCCCACTGATACTCGCGAGCGCTGCTGGCTCGGCGTGCGGCCCGACGATGTCGTGGTGACGCGGCAGGGCGGCGAGGGGACGATCCCGGCACGCATCGTCGCGATCACGCCGCTGCACGAGCGGGCCGTGGTGCTGCTGCGCTTCGCGGATGGCGGCGAATGGCTGGCGGCGTTGTTGCCGGAAGCGCTCGACGCCGGCGCCGACGAGGATGTGTTCGTCCGCTTCGCGCCGGAGGCGGCGCTGCTGTTCGACCACGCGACCGGAGAGCGCATCGGTGTGTCGCCGCGGCGGCAGGCGGCGTGAGGGGTTGTCAGATGCTTTCGATCCGCAACGTCGACAAGATCTATCACAGCCGCGGCAAGCCTGATGTCCATGCGGTGCGCGCGCTCGACATGGAGGTGAAGGCGGGCGAGATCGTCGCGCTGCTCGGCTCGTCCGGCTGCGGCAAGACCTCGACCCTGCGCATGATCGCCGGCTTCGAGAGCGTGAGCGCGGGCTCGATCGCGCTGGCGCAACGGCCGATCCACGACCTGCCGCCGGCCCGGCGCAAGGTGGCGATGGCGTTCGAGGGCTACTCGCTGTATCCGCCGCTGACGGTGCGCGAGAACATCGCCTTCGCGCTCAAGGCGCAGCAGCTGTCGCGCGCCGATATTGCGCAACGGGTCGACGGCATCGCGCGCCTGGTCGAGATCGAGGACATCCTCGATCAGCACCCGCGGGCGCTGTCCGGCGGCCAGCAGCAGCGCGTCTCGCTGGCGCGGGCGCTGGTGCGCGATGCCGATCTCTATCTGCTGGACGAGCCGATGGGGCAGCTCGAGCCGCAGCTGCGCGCCGTGCTGCGCGGCCGCATCAAGGGTCTGCTGGCCGAGCGCGGCATGACCGCGATCTTCGTCACCCATGACCAGACCGAGGCGAGCGCGCTCGCCGACCGCATCGCGGTCATGGAGGATGGCGTGCTGCAGCAGTTCGCTGGCGAGCGCGAGCTGAAGAACCGCCCGGCCAATCTGTTCGTGGCGAGCTTCATCGGCGAGCCGCCGATGAATCTGCTGGACATGGCGGTGACGCCGCAGGAGGGCGGCTTCCGCTTGTCCGCGGGCTCGGACCTTGCCTTCCAGATCCCGCGCCAGACGTTGGACGCGGCGGCACGGCAGGCGCTGGAGCAGGCGGAGCGGATCAAGGTCGGCATCCGGCCGCAGCGGATCGCGGTCGGTAGCGGCGAGGCGCGGCTGCGCGTCGTCTCCAACCAATGGCTCGGCGACCAGTCGCACATCGCCGGCGAGTGCGCCGGCCACCTGCTGGTCGCAGTGACCCAGGGCAAGGTGGCGGCGCGTCCCGGCGACATCGTGCCGTGTACGCTGGAGGCGCACAATCTGCACATCTTCGGCGCCGACGGCGTCTGTGTCCGCCACGCGGAGGCGCGCTGAGCATGATGGCGACCGCGACCCGCGATGTGATCATCGGCATCGACGCCGGAACGTCGGTGATCAAGGCGGTCGCGTTCGCGCGTGACGGGCGGCAGATCGGCGACTTCGCGATTCCCAACAGTTATGCGACGCTGCCGGGCGGCCGCGTCGAGCAGGACATGGCGCGCACCTGGACCGATACGGTGGCGGCCTTGCGCGGCCTCGGCACCGCGCTGCCGGAACTTTCCCAGCGGGTCGCTGCGATCGCGGTGACCGGGCAGGGCGACGGCACCTGGCTGATCGACGCGGACGGCCGCCCCGTCGCGCCCGCCCTGCTGTGGCTCGACTCGCGTGCGGCGGGGTTCGTCGAAGCCTTCCGCGGCGGCGCGCGCAATGCCGCGCACTATCAGCGGACCGGATCGGGACTCAACGCCTGCCAGCAGGGCCCGCAGCTGGCATGGCTGCAGGCGCATGGCGCGGAGATGCTCGGACGCGCCAGCACGGTGTTCCACTGCAAGGACTGGCTGTACTTCAAGCTGACCGGCATGCGCGCCACCGATCCGTCGGAGGCATCCTTTTCCTGCGGCAATTTCCGCAAACGCTGCTTCGACGGCGAGTCCGCTGATCTGATCGGCATCTCCGAGTCCCTGCGTCTGTTCCCGGACGTCGTCGATGGTGTCGTCACCACGCATCGCTTGACGGGAATGGCTGCGGCGGAGACGGGCCTGCCCGAGGGCGTGCCGGTGTCGCTCGGCTATGTCGACGTCATCTGCAACGCACTCGGCGGCGGCCTCTACGATCCCTCGCCGGATGTCGGCTGCACCATCATCGGCTCGACCGGCATGCACATGCGGCTGGCGACCTCGGCCGACGACGTCAAGCTGAATGCCGAGGCGACCGGCTACACGATGCCGTTCCCGGTGGCCGGCCACTATGCGCAGATGCAGTCGACGATGGCCGCGACCTTGAACATCGACTGGCTGCTCGACGTCGCGCGTGGCGTGCTGGCCATGGAAGGCATTGCGCGGTCGCGCAACGACCTGATCCGGCGGCTGGACGAGCGTGTGCTGCAGGCGAAGGTGGGCGAGTTGCTGTATCACCCCTTCATCTCGGACGCGGGCGAGCGCGGACCGTTCGTGTCCCACGAGGCGTCCGCGCAGCTGATCGGCCTGCGCACCCGTCACGGCTATTGGGATCTGATGCGGGCCGTCATGGAAGGGCTGGCCTTCGCGGCGCGCGATTGCTACGCGGCGATGGGATCGCTGCCGGCGGAGATCCGGCTGACCGGCGGCGCGGCCCGCAGCCGCGCGCTGGGCGCGATTCTCGGGGCCGCTGTCGGCAGCCGCATCCGGGTCTGCCGGCGCGAGGAAGCCGGCGCCTCGGGCGCCGCGATGATCGCGGCGGTGGCGACCGGGCTCTATTCGACCATGATGAGTTGCGCGGAGGAGTGGGTGAGACCGTATCTCGACGAACCGCAGGCGCCGGATGCGGCGCTGGCGGAGCGCTATGCGCAGCTGTTCCCGGCCTATGTCGAGGCGCGCCTGGCGGCGCGGCCCGTCTGGAAGCAGCTCGCGGCACAGCGCGCAGGAGCCAATCATGTCTAGCTCGATCGCGATCATCGGCGACCGCTTCATGCTGCCCTCGGTGTTCGCCGAACGCATCACGGCGATCTGCGGTGGCCATCTCGACATTCGCATGCTCGAGCAGCCCTGGCCGGACGAACCGATGGAGCATGGCTATGCCGGCTCCAAGCTCGACGGTCTCAAGGAGTTCATGGGCGATCCCGATGAGCTGGCCGAGTTCATCGGCGAAGCACCGCTGCTGGTGACGCATCTGGCGCCGATCTCGCGCGCGATGCTGCAGCGGCTGCCGCGGCTGAAATTCATCGCGGTGTCGCGTGGCGGCCCCGTCAATGTCGACATGCAGGCGGCCCGCGACCACGGCGTGCTGGTGGTCAACACGCCCGGGCGCAACGCCAGCGCGGTGGCCGAATTCACCATCGGCGCCATGCTCGCCGAAACCCGTCTGATCCGCAGCGGCCATGAATCGATGCGCGGCGGCGAGTGGCGCGGCGATCTCTACCGGGCCGACCGGACGGGACGCGAGCTTGGCGAGATGACCGTCGGCATCGTCGGCTATGGCGCGATCGGCACCCGGGTGGTGAAGCTCCTGAAAGCGTTCGGCTGCAGGATCCTGGTCACCGATCCCTATGTCCAGCTCAGCGCCCAGGACCGCAATGACGGCGTCGAGCATGTCGCGCTGGCCGAGCTGCTGTCGCGGGCCGACGTCATCAGCCTGCATGCCAGGGTGACGCCGGAAACCACCGGCTTCATCGATCGCGAGGCGCTGGCGAGGATCAAGCCGGGCGCGATCCTGATCAACACGGCGCGCGGGCCGCTGGTCGACTACAAGGCGCTGTTCGAGGTGCTGAGCTCGGGGTGGCTGGCGGGCGCGATGCTCGACACCTTCGCGGTCGAGCCGGTGCCGCCGGACTGGCCGCTGCTGCAGCTCCCCAACGTCACGCTGACGCCGCACATCGCCGGCGCCTCGGTGCGCACCGTCACCTTTGCCGCCGACCAGGCGGCCGAAGAGGTTCGCCGCTATCTCGCCGGCGAGCCGCCGCTCAATCCCTGCTGACGAAAGGTTTTCCAAATGAATCGCGAGGAACGACAGATCCGCGAGAACATCATCGCCAAGTGCCGGTGGATGAATGCGTCCGGTCTGAACCAGGGCACTTCGGGCAACATCTCCGCCCGCTACAAGGACCGCATGCTGATCACACCGTCGGCGACGCCCTACGATTCGATGAAGCCGGAGATGATCGCGTCGATGCCGCTCGACGGCGAGTACGGCTCCTGGGACGGGCCGCTGAAGCCCTCGACGGAATGGCGCTTTCATCTCGACATCATGCGCGGGCGCCCGGATGTCGGCGGCGTGGTGCACACCCATTCGACCTACGCCACCGTGCTCGCCATCGCCCGCAAGCCGATCCCGGCCTGTCACTACATGATGGCGGCGTTCGGCGGCACCGACATCCGCTGCGCCGGCTATGCGCGCTACGGCACGGCGGAGCTCTCCGAGCTCGCGCTGCAGGCGCTCGAGGGACGCAATGGCTGCCTGCTCGCCAACCACGGCATGATCGCGGTCGGCGCCAATCTCGACAAGGCGATGTGGCTCGCCGTCGAGCTCGAGACCATCGCGAAGCAATACTATCTGTCGCTCGCGCTCGGCCAGCCGCACATCCTCGGCGATGCCGAGATCGCCGAGACGGCGCAGGGCTTCTCCACCTACGGCCTGCAGGACCCCAAGCCTCAGACGAAGGCCAAGCCCACCAAGAAGGTCGCCGCCAAGCCGGCTGCCAAAGCCGGCACCAAGACGCGCGCGGCTGCGGCCGGCCGCAAGCCTGAGACGAAGCGCAGCGGCAAGCGATGAACGGGCCGGTCTCACGCAGCGGTTCCGATCTCGGCTTGTTGGACCTCGCCGTGATCGGCGGCGGCATCAATGGCGCTGGTATCGCCCGTGATGCCGCCGGCCGCGGCCTGAACGTGCTGCTGTGTGAGAAGGATGATTTTGCGCAAGGGACGTCGTCGCGCTCGGGCAAGCTGATCCATGGCGGCCTGCGCTATCTCGAATATTACGAGTTTCGTCTGGTGCGCGAGGCGCTGATCGAGCGCGAGGTGCTGCTGGCCTCGGCGCCGCACATCATCTGGCCGATGCGCTTCGTGCTGCCGCACTCGCCGGAGCAGCGGCCGGCCTGGCTGGTGCGCACCGGGCTGTTCCTCTACGACCATCTCGGCGGCCGCAAGCAGCTGCCCGCGAGCCGCAACGTCGATCTCGCGCATGAGCCGGAGGGCGCGCCGCTGCGGCCTGAATTCCGCCGCGGCTTCGAATATTCGGACTGCTGGGTCGACGATTCCCGGCTCGTCATCCTCAACCTCGTCGATGCCGCGCGCAAGGGCGCCGTCATCCTGCCGCGCACCCGCGCGGTGAGCGCGCGCCGCGAGGGCGCGTTCTGGCGGCTGGAGATGCGGTCCGAGGGCGGAGAGCTGCGAAGCGTGCGCGCGAAGGCGCTGGTGAATGCCGCGGGTCCCTGGGTGCAGGATGTCGTGCAGGGGGTCGCCGGCCTCAACTCGGCGCACAATGTGCGGCTGGTGAAGGGCAGCCATTTGGTGGTGCCGAAATTCTGGAGCGGCTCGCAGGCCTATCTGCTGCAGAACACCGACCGCCGCGTCATCTTCGTCAACCCCTACGAGACGGATCTGGCGCTGATCGGCACCACCGACATCGTACATGACGGCCGCGCGGAGGACGTCGCGATCGATGGCGGCGAGATCGACTATCTTCTCGCGGTGCTCGACCGCTATTTCCGCGCCGCGCCCGGCAGGAGCGACATCATTCACGCCTTCTCCGGCGTGCGTCCGCTGTATGACGACAACGCCGACAACCCCTCGGCGGTGACGCGCGACTACGTGTTCGAGGTCCACGGCACGGCCGAGCAGCCGCCGCTGCTGTCGATCTTCGGTGGCAAGATCACGACCTTCCGCAAGCTCGCCGAGCACGCGCTGGAGCGGCTCGGGCCGTGGTTTCCACGGATGGGGCCGGCCTGGACGGCGGGCGCCCGGCTGCCCGGCGGCGATCTCGGCGCCTCGTTCGACCAGTTCCTCGATGACCTCGTCGTCGAGTACCGGGATCTGCCGCGCGACGTCGTGGCGCATTACGCGCGGCTCTACGGCAGCTGCGCGCGCGACCTGCTCGGGCCGGCGCGCAAGCGCGACGATCTCGGCCGCCATTTCGGCGGCACCTTCTACGAGCGCGAGCTTGCCTATCTGCGCGAGCGCGAGTGGGCGGTGACGGCGGCCGATGTGCTCGACCGGCGCACCAAGCACGGCCTGCATCTGAGCCGCGCCGAGCGCGAGGCGTTCGAGGCGCAGCTCTGATCCAAGCTGCTGCTGCTCATGCCTTCTGCCGGCCGTAGATCAGCAGCATCAGGATGATGACCGCGCCATAGATCAGCTGGCGGCCGGCCTCGCTGATCTGCATCACCGAGAGGATCGACTGCAGCAGCGTGATCAGGATGACGCCGGCGACCGTGCCGAGATAGCTGCCGCGGCCGCCCAGGATGTGGGTGCCGCCGAGCACGACGGCGGCGATCGAAGGCAGCAGATAGGCATCGCCCATCGACTGTGCCGCCTTGGAGGCATAGCCCGCGAGCAGCACGCCGCCGAAGGCGGAGAGGGCGCCGGACAGCGCGAAGGCCAGCATCGTGACGCGCCGCGTGTCGATGCCGGAGAGATAGGCGGCCCGCTCGCGATTGCCGATGGCGTAGATGGCGCGGCCGAAAGTGGTGCGCGACAGCAGCCACACCGCGACGCCGCCGATGATCGCCCAGGCCAGCACCGCATTGGGAAGGCCGGGCACGGCATGGCCGGTGGCGAGATAGCGCATCGCCTTGGAGGCCGAATCCTGCGGCGAGAAGCCGCCGGTGTAGGCGACCATCAGCCCCTGTGCGACGGCGTTGGTGGCGAGCGTGATGATCATCGAGGGAATGCGCAGATAGGCGACGCCGATGCCGTTCAACAGGCCGATGGCGGCGCCGCAGAGAATGCCGAAGGGGATCGCGAGGACGGCGCCCGTGGTGCCGTGGGCGGCCGCGGCACAGGCCATCATCGCGCCCGACGTGACGACCCAGGGCACGGAGAGATCGATCTGGCCGAGCAGGATCACCAGCATCATGCCGGTGGCGATCACGCCGAGAAAGCTCGCGACCTTGAGCTGCTGTAGCAGATAGTCCGGCGACAGGAAGCTGCGCGAATACAGGCTGCCGACCAGGAGCAGCAGCACGA
>NZ_CAFJ01000193.1 GCF_000239795.1 Bradyrhizobium sp. STM 3809
AACGGGCGCATCGGATGAGAGATGTAGAAGTCCATCTTGCTTCGGTCCCACGTGTAGACAACGACGCCGTTGACCAGCATCTCGACTTGGCCTGAGGCGCGCTTCGCCCGGATTCCGAAGCACATCCGCTTATGGGAAAAATCCGTCCCTGCGAATAGCCGGACGGTCGTTGTGTGATGCTTGCCGCCGGGCCACGCGTGCATCGACACGTCCAGGCCACGCCGACCGGCGAACTCAAAATCAACCTCGTCCTTGGTATCCCTATCGTACACCCACAATGGTGCAACGATGACGCCTTCGCGCAGTTCGGGGAGTGTGACGTCAGATTCCCATAGGCCATCGTCCTGCGGGACGGTTCCATCGACGGCTTGCAGCTGAGGTGCGCCTTCGGCGTCAAGCCTGAGGACCACTTGCGTCCCGCTAGGCTGCACATGATCGTATTTCCAAGCGATGGTGCTCCCGGCGTTTGCCCATTCTGAAGCATGCCAGCGAGCCTTGTAATCGAACTTGTTCATGTCCGAGATGTCGAGCGCCGGCAAATGACAGCCGTTGCCGTCAATGTTGATGACCGGCTGCGGCAGCTGGGCCGGAGGATCGCTGGCTACGACGGCCGTCAACCGTTCGATCAGCCCGGGTCCTGTTGTGACCCTTGTCCAGATCGTCATCGCGGTTGCCGCAGTGACCGCGGCGATCGTCACGAGGCCCAGGACCGAAGCCGCGACGTGTCGAATCCACCATCGTTTCATCCGGGTTGTCCCATCTTGTCGTGCGCACCTGACATACAATACGCCGTGTGAATTCCGCGTCTTTGCCGCAAAGCAGCTCGGAAAAATTCCGCCGCCGATTGGATGTTCAAGTCTCGGACAGCAGCGTAGTCGTTTTGGGCAGCCTCGTGGATCGTCTTGTTGCAATCTGCGACAGGCGCCCGCCGCGACGCGCATTTTACGACCTCTGCCAGCAGAACCGGAGTCATTGGGCTCTTCTCACGCCGACCCGACCGATCGCTCGCGATTGTCCGGTCGATCATTCGTCGCTGCCAGCGCGGCGCCGGCTGGGCTATTCGGTTTCGCCGTTTTCGACTCTGGACCCGTGTAGCGCCGGAGCAGGCGGGTGAGTGGCGCTTCAAAGCAGCGATAGCAGAGCACCGCGGCGATACAGCTGATCAGGAGCACGGCAATCGCATTCAGGTACGGATGAAGCGGCGAGACCTTTTCCGCTGCGCTGACCACGAAGCCGTGTGTGAGATAAAGCGAATAGGACGCGTCACCCAGGACGACGGCAAAGGTCAAACGCGGCCAATATCCGGCCCTTTCGACAGACAATGCTCCGGAGACCAGCAGCAGACTGGGAAGACCCAAAAAGATCAGGCGAGGGACGCCGTCGCCGGGAACGAAGCCTGTTAGGCCGATGACGGCGAACGCCCCTGCACCAGCCATTAGCTGGGCCAATCCGAGCCGGAGGCCACCAAGCGGGGCACGTGCGCTCAACGCCATGCCCGCGACAAATTCCAGCAGGATCGGATCCGTGTAGGTCTGTGCGAACGCCCCGTCCTTGGCACCGAGAAAGCCTACGAAGATCAGCAACAGCATCAGCGACGATGAAAAAAACCGGGGACGGCCGATGACGAGTCCCAGGGTGAAGACGAGATAGAAGAACATTTCATAGTTGAGCGTCCAACCGGCAATGACCAGCGGCCAGACATGCCCTGCCTGATCGACATAGGGGATGAACAGGACCGACTTGATCAGGCTTTCGGCGTCAAATCTGAAATTGCGAAAGAAGTGCGGGATCAGCGAGAAGCCGCACATGATAAGCGTCATCGTCCAGTAGAGTGGCGCGATGCGAATCAGTCGCTGGCGAAAGAAATTGACCGGCGTTTCCTTGATCCCCACCGTGCCCATGATGAACCCGGAGATCACGAAGAAGATGTCGACCCCAGCATAGCCTTGGGTAAACGTCTTGGTATGGAACAGCACCACCATGACCGCGGCGAGCGCCCGTAGAACTTGGATGGATTCCAGCTTCGCCACGCACACCTCTCTTGTGCTTTGACGCGAGGGCGGGCCGACCCCGCGCACCGCAATTCAGCACCGCGTCATATTTCGGATAGCATTGCTTCGTGTGCCGCAGTTCGCGACGCGGAAAAGCCTATGTCGATGATCCCACAATAGCAATCAACCCACCCTCTGGTCGCGTCGTCTTGCTCGGCAGCGTTAATTGGCAGCCATCGGACCAGACTCTCGCAAGAGAGACTTCGACACGATCGTTGCGGTCCCGACGCCGGTGGTATGAGACCGACCGGATGACTGATGCAGCGGCGCCAAAGCTCGGCCCATCAGTCGGCGGGAGGGCCAGCGAGCACGAGATCGGCCATTGTCAGGCCACTGACATCGCCAGCGTTGTGGCGGCCGCCGAAATCCTGTGCAAACGCCAACTTGGGTGTGCGATTGCGG
Organism: Bradyrhizobium sp. STM 3809; assembly: GCF_000239795.1. Classification (GTDB taxonomy): domain Bacteria; phylum Pseudomonadota; class Alphaproteobacteria; order Rhizobiales; family Xanthobacteraceae; genus Bradyrhizobium. The sequence continues at coordinate 2,454 of NZ_CAFJ01000193.1, forward strand.
GAGGTATCATGTTACGCCATTTGGTCGATCTGATCGACGCTTAATTGCTTGTGCGGCAGCACACACACGAGAGCCCCGACAGACATCTCGGCGGAAACGTCGTCGCCAGCGTGCGACGTCAATGCGGGCGGCATTAAGCAAGAAACCTACAAACCTTCCCAAACTTTCGCAGACAAAGTATGTGTGAAACGTGCCGACAGGACGCGAAGTTGGAGCGACAATACCTGTGGCGCATGGTGAACAGGGAAAAGCGTAATGCCGATCGCGAGCTCCGTACGTCTTGGCAAAGACGTTCAGATTTATCACGAGAGCCAAGTCAATCTGTATGGCTGTAGCGTAGGCGACGGCACGCGGATCGGCTCTTTTGTCGAGATTCAGAAAAACGCCGCGATCGGAGCAAGATGCAAGATATCGTCGCACAGCTTCATCTGTGAGGGTGTAACGATTGAGGACGAAGTCTTCATTGGTCATGGTGTAATGTTCACCAACGACCGATTTCCGCAGGCGACTAATCCTGACGGCAGTCCTCAGACTGAGGCGGACTGGAGCGTCGAGAAGACGCTGGTCAAGCGCCGCGCCTCGATCGGCTCCAATGCCACAATCCTGTGCGGTCTGACGGTGGGCGAAGGCGCGCTGATCGGGGCTGGAGCCGTGGTCACAGCCGACGTTCCTGACTACGCGGTTGTCGCAGGTGTGCCTGCCCGCATCGTCGGCGACACGCGCAAAACAAAAACTAGGGCAACTTAAGTCGTTACGAAATTCGTCTGTTGGCAACGAAAGAGGATTTGGAACATTGGTTAGCATCGGCCTTGTCGGATACGGATACTGGGGACCTAACCTTCTCCGCAACTTCGTCGACGTGCCTGGCGTAACGGTATCGGCCGTTGCGGATGCGAGGCCCTCACAGTTGGAAGCCGTTTCACGGCGCTACCCCGCGATCAGAACGACCAAGCATTTCTCCGACCTCGTTGTCGATCCGTCGATCGACGCGATCGTTGTCGCGACGCCGGTTTCGACGCATTTCGAATTCGGCATGGCCGCTCTCAAGGCGGGAAAGCATGTGTGGTTGGAAAAACCCATGACCGAAACCAGTCATCAGGCGGAGAGGCTGGTCGAGGAAGCAGAGAAGCGGTCTCTTACTCTGTTCGTTGATCACACGTTCGTCTACACGAGCGCGGTCCGCAAGATGGCCGAACTAGTCAAGGCAGGAGAACTCGGCAAGATTCTGTATTACGACTCGACCCGGGTCAATCTCGGTCTGTTCCAGCGAGACGTGAACGTCATTGCTGATCTAGCGGTGCACGATTTCTCCATCCTCGCATATCTTCTCGGTGAACATCCTACGGCGGTATCGGCAAGCGGCATCAATCACTTCCCGGGAACACCGGAAAATCTCGCTTATATCACCCTGTTCTACGACTCAGGTACGATTGCTCATACCAATGTCAGCTGGCTCGCTCCCGTGAAGGTCCGCCAGGTTCTCGTCGGCGGTAGCAAGAAGATGATCACCTATGATGATCTGGAGCCCAGCGAAAAGGTCAAAGTCTACGACAAGGGTGTGAGCTTCACGGACGACCCGAAGCAGATCCAGGAAATGCGGGTTGGATATCGCATGGGAGACATGTGGGCTCCGAAGCTGGACGGAGGTGAGGCATTGAAGGTGGCAGCCGAGCATTTCATCGATTGCATCGCAAGGCGCGCCAATCCGATGACGGACGGTCGCTTTGGCCTGCGGATCGTCGAATTGATCGAAGCCGCAACGAGCTCGATGGGAGGTCGGGGCGAAACGGTTCATATTCGGCGTCGGCCGGTCGACGAACTGCCGGCAGGCGCCTGACGCTCGCAATCGGTGGTGTCGTTCCCCCGAAGGGATCATCGGCAACGGCATGATGCGATCATGCCGTAAAGGCGCCGCGACGATGAGGATACTCTCCCGTTCTGACCAGACCTTGAGCGGGGCTAATGACGGACGTCACGGCAGGACGGCCTGAACCGAGATCCGACGCCGCTTCACGGACCCGGCGCCGGCTCGGAAGCAGCATCGCCTGGAGGCTTTCGCCTGCAAGGTTTTAGTCGCTTCCGAGGCGAAGGCCAGGTTTATTCGTGCCGGCTGCAGGCCTCGCTCAGCACATTGACGACGCGATCCTGCTCTGCATCCGTCATCTGCGGATAAAGCGGGAGAATAATGCTTCTGGTCTGAGCAACTTCGGATTTGACTAGCGAGTGCCGGTGGTGCATTTCCGAATAGGCCTTTTCCTTGTGGGCGCACATGATGCCGCGGCGCGTCGCAATCTCATGGTCCAGCATCGTCTGCATGACTAGGCGCTGATCGCAATGATCCGGCAGCCTGACACAGAAGCTCTGCCAGTTGCTGCGAGCATAGGCGGGTTGGACCGGCAGCCCAAGGCCGGGAATTGAGGCCAGCAGTGTCAGATAGCGCTCCGCCCGCTCACGCCTCGTCTGGACGATCGATGGTAGGCGCTTGAGCTGCTCGCGACCGACGGCCGCCTGAATGTCCGTCATTCGATAGTTGTAGCCGATGACCGGATGCTCTTCGAAGATGACCTTTGGCGAGCCATGGCGCACCACGTCGGGCACGCTCATCCCATGTTGTCTGAGCAGGCGAAACTTCGCAGCCCAGTCGGCCCTCGACGTGGTCAGCATGCCGCCGTCGCCGGTGCTCATGACCTTTCGCGGATGGAACGAGAAGCATGCTACGTCGCCGCGCGGTCGACCGATCATTTCCCATTTGCCGTCCGCACAGATTTCACTGGCAATTGCGCAGGCCGCGTCTTCGATCAACACAAGTCCGTGGCGGCGAGCAATGGAGACAATGCTGTCCAGATCGCAGGGCATCCCCATCTGATGGACGCAAAGGATGGCCCGCGTTCGCTCGGTAATCGCCGCCTCGATCATCTCCGGATCGATGTTGAACGTATCCGGCTCGATATCGACGAAGACAGGAATCGCTCCGCAATAGGCAATCGAGTTCGCTGTGGCGATATAGGAATGGCTGACGGTGATCACCTCGTCGCCGGGAGAAACACCCGCGGCGAGGAGCGCAAGATGAAGAGCAACCGTGCAATTCGAGACCGCGACGGCGTGCTCCGCTCCGGTGAAGGCTGCAAACTCGCGCTCGAAAGCTGCGACCTCCGGACCTTGCGTGATCCAGCCGCTCAGGATGACGCGGCGTGCAGCATCCGCTTCCCTCTCGTCCATGACCGGCTTGATAATCGGTATCATCTTGGCAATCCTTGGTGCTCGTCTTTTGAGATCAGGTCACGAGTTCACGATTGGCACGCCACCAGGTGACCAAGCGCTCCAGACCCTCCCTGAGATCGACCTCAGCCCGGAAGCCGAGCAGATTCTCGGCCTTGGAAATATCGGCAAGACGTCGTGAAACCGGATTCACCTTCCGCTCAGGACCATACTCGGGCTTGAGGTCCGAATTCATGACCTCGAGCAAGGTTGCGGCCAGCTCGTTCAAGCTCGTTTCGGTTCCGCTGGCGACGTTGAAGGCCTCGTCCGAGATGTCGCTTCGCAGCGCAAGGACATTCGCACGCGCGACATCCTCGATATAAACGAAATCCATCGTCGTCGAGCCATCGCCGAGGATCAGCGGCGGCTGACCGTTAGCAATCCGATCCATCCAGCGGATCAGGACTTCGGTATACTTGCCATGGGTGTCCATGCGCGGGCCGTACACATTGAAATAGCGCAGCACGACATAGGGGAGGCCATACATGTCGTTGAAGGAGCGAAGCAGGCCCTCCAGCATGATCTTTGAGGCGCCGTACCAAGTGCGATTGTTGTACGGATGATGATCTTCCCGCGTCGGAAACACGTCCGCAAGGCCATAGATGGACGCCGTGGACGCCGTGACAACCTTCTGAACTCCAGCCGCCTGGGCGGCCTCGAGGACATTGAAGCTCCCATCACACATGACGCCTAACGCCTCACGCGGCTCTGCGGCGCAGGCGGTTATTCTCAGCGTCGCCATGTGGATGACCGCATCCATTCCTTGCGTAATCCGGTGCACCGCCGGGACGTCGCGAATGTCGCCTTCGATCAGCTTGACGCGCGGGTCTTTCAACGCTTCAGTGACGTTCCGTGTCGTGCCACGGCTGAGATTGTCGAAGATGAGGATCTGCTCAGGCTTGTGTTCGCGCAGCAGCAGGTCGATGGTGGTCGAGCCGATCAGGCCGCATCCACCGGTCACGAGAATTCGGGCGCCGTCGATTTCCATATCAAATGATCCCTGGTTTGCACATTAGACGATGGGCCTCACGGGCCGCATCAGTCGCGATAGTGTTCGAGAAAGGCGGCGGCGACCTCCTCCTGGGCAGACGAAGCTAGCTCCGGATACATCGGAAGCGACAGGACTTCGGCAGCAGCCTTTTCGGCGTGAGGGAATTGACCGCGCTTGTATCCGAGGTCGGCGTACGCAGGCAGGAGATGAATGGGATGGGGATAGTGGATGCCAGTCTGGATCCCCTTTGCATTCAGCTGGGCCTGGAGCGCCTCGCGATTGGACGTCCTGATGGCGTAGATGTGGTAGACGTGTCGGGCGTAGGCAGCTTCCGTCGGCACGCGCACGCCTTTATCGGCAAGCATCGCTGTATAGCGAGATGCAGCGGCGCGCCTTTGCTCTGTCCAACCTTCGAGATAACGCAGCTTAACCCGCAGTACCGCGCCCTGGATGCCCTCGAGTCGGTAATTGTATCCCTTCAACACGTGCTCGTATTTTCGTTCAGCGCCCCAGTCTCGCAGCATGCGCAATGAGCGGAGAGCCGTCGCATCAGCCGTGACGGCCATGCCGCCTTCGCCATAGGCGCCGAGATTCTTACCCGGGTAGAAGCTGAAGCAGCCGATATCGCCTATGCTTCCGACGCGACGCCCCTTGTAATCGGCGCCATGCGCTTGGCACGCGTCTTCGACCACGGTCAGGCCGTGCTTTCGCGCAATCGCCAGCAAGGGATCCATGTCGACGGGGTGTCCGTAAAGGTGGACCGGAATAATTGCTTTGGTGCGGGGGGTAATGGCCTGTTCGAGCAGCGCGGGATCCATGCAGTAGCTGGCAGGATCGATATCGACGAACACCGTCTTGGCTCCGGTGTAGTGAATGGCCGCGACGGTAGCGACAAAGGTGAAGGGGACGGTGATCACCTCATCACCTGGACCGACACCGGCGGACAGGAGCGCCAGATGCAAGGCGCTGGTTCCGGTATTGACGCCAACACCGTGCGGGCTTCCCGTATAGGCTGCAAACTCCTTTTCGAATTCGACGACTTCGGTCCCGAGGGTAAATTGGCAAGAGTTCAAGACGGATTGAATGGCCGCATCAACTTCCGGCTTAATGGCCTGGTATTGGGCTTTCAAATCGACGAACGGAATCATCAGAAGTTCTCGCCTGGTTACACCGCTTACGGAGCCCTGCTGCGTGGCGACCACGAACAGGGCCATGAGGACCGCCCCGATCTTCCGTATCGCGCTGAGAAGGATGGTCCCCGGCTCGGCAATAGGTAGTCGCTTGAGCGTAAAAGGTTCATGGGCCAAAATATTCTAGATGCAGTCGGATAAGCAACGAGCATTTAGAGTTAAGTATAACCGACGGAGTTAAAGACACGACCGGGTCGCGCTGCAGTGGACAAAGCGCTCGATATCAATATGGTTTTTCTTGCGTTTTAGCCGATAAAGAAAGCATGTAACGACGTGACTGGTGAGTTTGGCAGCGATCAAAGGCGCGGGAAAGCGGGCATGGACACCGAGGAACAAACACGGATTCTTGCGAATTTCGCCCGTTTTGATGCCGAGGTTCAATCCGTGGAGGCGGCATATGCGCGAGGCGACTTCGCGACCGCTGCGTTCTTTGCTGCCACCGCGGCAACGATCGCAACTCATGCGCATTGCGGCATCTTTGCCAGTCCTCGCCTGGAGCACGTTCTCAATGCGATTGGGCGCCGGATCGCAGCAGCCGACTCCGGCGCTCGACCCTGTCATGGAGGGACCTACAGGAAAGTGTTGCACGTCGGCACCGAGGTCGCAGCAGTCGGTGGTCTCACGCGAATGATCAGCCGTTGGATGGATGCCGATGCCCAGCGCGTAAATTCTCTCGTGCTGACGCAACACCGGGGACAAATACCGAGCCATCTGACCGAGGCAGTACGACGGAGTGGCGGGCAGATCACTTTGCTCAACCAGATGCGCGGCAATCTCTTTGACTGGGCCCGCACGCTGCGGCGTCTGGCCGCCCAGCATGATGCCATTATCTGCCATATTCACTGTGAGGACGTTATTCCCCTGCTGGCCTTTGCAGACAAGTGGGGACTGCCGCCGGTACTGTTTCTCAACCACGCCGATCATTTATTCTGGCTGGGGCCGAGCATTTCGCATCTGGTCATCAATCTGCGCGAGGCGGCGACGGCGATTTCTGAGGCACGCCGTGGCGTCGAAGCGCGACGAAATGTTCTGCTGCCCACCATTGTCGATGCCACCGCCAGGCGGAATTCGCGACATGACGCCAAGGCCAAGCTGGGCTTGGATCCGGAGGGCATTTCGCTGCTCTCGGTCGCGCGGCGCCCCAAATACCGTTCGCTGGACGGAGTAAGCTTCGCTGATCGCCATGTCTCACTTCTCGAAAGGTACCCCAAGGCCAGCCTTATTGTCGTTGGTTCCGGAGACCCCGATGACTGGCAGGACGCGAAGGCCAAGGTCGGCGGTCGTATCATTGGACTGGCGGAACAACCCGATCCGCAACGTTATTTCGAGGCCGCCGACATCTACGTCGACTCCTATCCGTTCGTGTCATCGACATCGATGATGGAAGCGGGCGGTTATGGGCTCCCGCTTGTGACGATCTTCACGTTGCCCGATGAAGCCAATATCTTCGGCATCAATCACGTCGGCCTCGTCGGCACGTCACTGGTAGCCAGAACGTTCGACGATTATGAAGCCATTCTCGAGCGTTTGATCGCCGATCCGGCGTATCGCACTGAGTGCGGCGAGTCTGTGCGTCGTGCCATGGAGGAGTTTCATGTGCCGGCTGGATGGCACCCGCGGCTCGATGCCATTTTCAGCTACGCGGCGAGTCTGCCGCCACGCGATGACGATTGGGGCGCAGCCCCGAACATCGAACTTCCCAGGCTTGGAGTGCTGGATGCGGTGCACGAGGACATCGTCGGATCGAAATACTCGGCCGCGGAGATCGAGATGATTTATATGGGAGCATTGCCGTTTCCCCAACGGCTCTCCCAATGGAGAGCCATGAGAAAGCGTGGCGATATTCACGGCGTCACTGCAAGCAGTCGCCTCCTGCTCCCGGAATGGCTGAAGCGAAGGCTTAAGCCATAATCGAAGCTATCCGGTCGCGCCTTTCCGAGATTGATCGTCGACATCACGCGGTCTCGTTGACCGACCGGCGATCGGTGGATCCTGAAGTCGCGCCCCTGGGATTGGTTCAGCTGGCAGAGCGAGGCCCGGCTTTCTCCATGATCCTTCCAAGGATGTCGCTCAGCTGGGTCGAGATCCGCGTGCGTAGTGCAGCATAGACATCGGCGCGAGCGATAATGCTGCCCGCCAGGGCGAGATAGACCAGACCTGATGTCGTTGCGGTGGCCAGCAGTTGTAGGAGTGCCGGACTGCCAGGCTGCGAGACGAGCAGGCCGGCGAGCGCAGCGATCGCTCCCGCAAGGCCCAACGGCAGGATGACTTTCAGGGTGTCGCCAAGGCTGACCGGCGTTCCACGCGTAGCGAAGGCGAAGCACGGAATCAGAAGAATGTTCAGCACCACGGCATAGGCTGCAGCGATGCCGACGGCGCCATAAGGCGCTGCGATCAAGAAGCCTGCTCCGATCATGGGAACAAAGGCGAGACTCCAGATAAACATCTGTTTTGTCCGTCCCAGGGACATGTAGATCCAGCCGGCAGCGTTGATGGGGACGCCGGCAAAGATCGAAGCTGCGAGCCACTGGAAGATCGTAACCGACTTTTCCCAACCGGGACCGTAGACAATCGTAATCAGGGGGCCGGATCCGGCAATTAGGCCTGCTGCGACGCCGGCTCCCAGGAACATGACGAGTCCAAGTGCGTCGAGCAGCGCCTGACGCCAGCGTTCGGGTTCGTTCTGCAAGCGGCTGAGAGATGGCTCGACGCTTGAGCTGAGCGGCCCGTTGAAGAGGTTGAGCGGCATAAGCATCAGCTGATAGCTCCGGGAATAGTATCCGAGCTCCGAGGCGCCGAAACGTGAGCCGATGATGATGTTATCCAGTTGACGGTGGAAAAAATTGACGACGCTGAACCCCGTCAAATACACGCCGAAATGCAGCGCGCTTCGAGCGCCGCGCCAATCGCTGACCCGGCTCGGCCGCCAGCGGCAGACCGTCCAGAGCGTCGACAGGGTGACGACGTTCGCCACCAGCACCGTAACGACGAGCGACCAATACCCGAGATCGGTCTTCCAGGCAATGAGAAGGCCTGCGGCAGCACCGGAGGCATGTCCCAACAGTCCCGCTCCTTGCAGTGCCATCCAGCGCATCGAGCGCAGCAGCAGCGCGGTATGCTGCGAACCGAGCGCCGCCAGCGGAAAGGCGATCGACAGGGCCATGATCACGCCGGAGACCCGAGGGTCATCGAAGAACCAGGCGGCCAGCGGCGCCAAACCGCAAACCACGGGCACGAGAAGACAGCCGATGCCCACCGTAATGAAAAAAAGTCCGCTGACGGTGTCTTGATCAATCTGTGAGCGCTGTACGGTGGCCGACGTCAAGCCGAACTCAGAAAAGATGCCGATGAAGCTGGTCACGGCGGTGGCCATGGCCACTAGACCAAAATCTGCCGGCACAAGCAGTCGAGCGAGGATCGCGGTCGTGACGAACTGGATCAACATGCGGATCGGCTGGGCCGCCACCGCGACAACGCCGCCGAGGATCGTGCGGCGACCGAGGTTCTCGGCGAGATGATCTGTGTTTAGAGCTCGCCGATTGTGCTCTCGTTGGCTTGTCATTTGGACTGCCGGTTGAAGGGCGTGTCGGCCTTGTTGCCCCGCATGATGATCGTCACAGCATCTCGCAACGGACTTTCGGACAGCAGGGATCTTGCCGCACGTGTTGGAAAAATGGCGATGGCGCGCCAGATCGCCTTCAGCGCCGCTGCGCGTTCGCCCTTGCGCGCGCGAAACAGGGCGGCCTCCACGAAATAGTAGAAAAAATGTTGCATCGTCTCGAAATAGGACCTCGCAAAATCGATTGGCGAAGTCCAGAGCCGCCATTCTGGAAGCGCGTGTCGGAAGAAGATCCGTCTTGCAAAAGCGATACGCCGCGTTTGCAGTTCATCATAGTGACCTGTGGGGCGTTGACGGAACAGCACGCAAGGCTCAGCGACGAAGCCAACGCCGAAGCGGCGTGCAATCCTCAGCTGCCAGTCCCAGTCCTGTCCGCCAATCAGTCTCTCGTCAAACAAGCCAATCGTCTCGCGGACGCTGGCTCTGACGACAGTTGCGCCAATCTGCGGAAAATACCCGCTTAGCATCAGCTTGATGAGGGCGCCGCCCTCAGGAACTCGCGGCGGCCACGGCCCGTAGATCGGCTGCCGTTGCGGATCGGTGTTGATGATCTGGCCAACGACCATGCCGAGTTCAGGCGTGCTGGTCAAAAGCTGCAGATGGTGGCGAATATGGTTCGACGTCCAGAGATCGTCATCATCGAGAAATGCGACGTATTCGCTGGTTGCAGCGTTCAGCGCGATATTGCGAGCGGCCGCGGAGCCGTTGACGGACGTATGTAGATATTTAGCTCCGAATGCCTCGGCGATCTCCCGGGTTTCGGGGGACGTTCCGTTGTCTCCCACAATGATCTCAAAGGACAGATCGTCCAATTCGAGCGCTCGAATGCTGGCCAAGGCCTCACGCAAAAGGGCAGGTCGATTGTTGGTCGGGACAACGACGGAGACTGTTTTTCTCGCTTGGGGCACGGTCAATACCACTCTTCCCAATTGTCGAACGCGCCATCGAGCAGCGCCGCGAAAATGCGATCATCGTCGATAGAGGTCACGAAGGTGCGTGGAATGGTTCCGGGAGGTCGGGTGTTCTCGGCTTGGGCGTAGATCAGCTCATATCCCGCCCGTTGTGCAGCATGATGTGCGAACGAGCTCCAGTTTCGTGATTGCCCGAACGGAATGGCTAAGGAGTCGATCGGCAGACTTAGTCGCGATTGGAGCCTCGACCTGGACTGCTGCAGCTCGTCGACGGCAGTCTTCTCGTCAATGCGCCCGAAATCGGGATGGGAAACGGAATGGCTCCCGATTTCGACGCCCATGCGCGAAAGCTCGCCGAGTTCGTCCCACGTGAGCATGCGTGTTCGATGCCAGTCAGAAGGGCAATCCACGAAGTCGGTGGCCACGAACAAGGTCCAGGGGATCTGGTACTCGCTCAGGATCGGTGCAGCGACCATCAGCGTGCTGCGCCAGCCGTCATCGAAGGTGATCGAAAGGTCCCGCGGCCCGGCTTCGCCGCGTGCAATCCGAGCGGCTGGCACAAATTGATAACCCTGTCGGAGTGCAAGTTCGATTTGGCGTCGAAACCGGCTTGGCGAACAATCGTTGACACCTAGGTCGGGCTGTCCCACGGAATGATAGCAGAGCAGCCGTCCGGTTGGTTTGGTCCTGCGGCGCCCAAAAATGGCCAGAGCTTTGCGCTCGCAATAGAGGCGTGCCTTGGCTGCCCGTCGACGCCAGTGAAGCCTGTCTGCCAATTCTGCTCTCATCCTGATCCGGTGGTGCCTGCGGTCCTTCAGATCGGCACTGATCAAACGGAGACCCTTCCGGACGCAATAGCACGCGGTCGGCCATTATGCACTGCGACGGTGATCATCTTCGCACTAATCTTAACGCTTCGAGATTGCGACGGCCGTCGGAGCTCGCTGATTGGTCGGTTAACGTTGCTTTCAAGTTCATCGACGGCCGGCCCGGGAGAGGAGCTTGCCCAGCCGTTTCGGTGTGGGCCAGCGCACGCGGCTTGCGATCGATCCGACTGTAAGGGTCGGCGCGACGACAAGGTCGCGGCCGCTGCGAAGACGATGGGCGAGGGTGTTGGCTTCGACCCGCTGATAGCAGCCCAGAAATCCCCCGATCATATGGCGCTTGATGAAACCGGCGAGCTTGAGGCGGCGATCGAGATCGAACTTGTTATTGTGGAGATGCCACGCGGTTGCCTCATGCGGCGACCGCGTATCGAAGTTCGCAAAAAGCCAGCCGTCCGGCTTGATCGCGCGATGCAGCTGAGCGGCTGTGGCATCGAATTTGGGGACGTGAACAAGAACGTCGAAGGCGGTAACCATATCGAAGCTGCTGTCGGGCAACTGGCTCTGATTGAGGTCGATGATCCTGATTGGGTCCTGATGACGTTCAAACCGCCACGCGGCATATCGAAGCAATGGACGTGAAATGTCCGCGATCGTGACGTCGAATGAGCTGCGGTGGAAGAACTGGGCGTTCAGTCCAATTCCGGAGCCGAAATCAAGCAGGCTTCCGCTAATATGCCGATCCTGGAGAAACCTCAGGACCGCAACCGCTTGAGGGAATGCATATCCCGCAGTTTGCAGATAGGCATACCAGGCGAGGTCATACTTCCAGGACGAAAGCGTGTCATAAAAGTCCTGCAGGCCCTCGGGCGTTGAGCGGTCTGCGGATCTCCATTCTTCGACGCTCAGTTGCTCCCAGTTGATGCACTTGTTGTAGGCGGTTTCGACGGTTTCGGAATGGTATTCCGCCAGTTCTGCCAGGATCGCGGAGCGACAGTCGGAATCCGCGGCGATGCAGTCGCGCAACCGTTTCATGTTTCCATCGAAATAGGCGTCGCGTTGATCGGCTGACCACGTGTCCGGATCAGGAGGCGGAGCGAGCTCGGGATCGATATGGGCTCCCTGTTTCGTTTGCAGCGGCCGGATCACCAAGTCGGCAAGCCGTGCCAGCGCCCGATGAGTTTGGATGCTTTTGGGCATTTTTTGTCCCGTGGCGTCAAGATTGGCATCGCATCAGGTAGCCTAAGGCGGGAGAGCCTGCGGCTTCGCTGCAGTCTGACCAGCGACAGATGATGCCAAGCTTCGCACAGTTGTGGGCATTGTCAAAAGTTGGCAGGCTTGGGCCTCTCTGCGGCAGCTGGTCGGCGAGCGCCGTACGCCGCGGAAATCATGCGCTTGCGTCCTGGATCGAGCGGGCTGCCGATGCCATTTATGGCGGTACGCCGGCACGGCTGGCCGCGCCCCGAGCAAGGTGATCAGGCGTTGAATGTTTCCTTGGAAGCCTGCCAGACGGGCGGGAAAATCAGCGCGAGGGGGGCCACGCTCAGTCGACCGGTGTCATTGTATCGATCAACGAGAGGGAATTCTCTTCGAGGACCAGACAGCTCAGGCGTCCCGTCGCAAATGCGCCGGTGTCGATGTTGACGCGATTGGGCTTCACCTCGACGGTCTTGGTCGGGGTATGACCATGGATTACGATTTTACCGAACTCGCCTTGCGCGTCCAGGAACTCGCCTCGGATCCAAAGCAGGTCCTCCTCGGCCTGCTGCGTCAAGGCGACACCAGGCCGGATGCCGGCATGAACAAAGAAGAAATCGCCGAACGTGCAACTCGTCTGCAGGCTGCGGAAGAACTGCATATGCCTGCTCGCGAGAGCGGCATGGAACGTGGCCTGGGTCTCGGGCACAGGACGGGAGGGGCCGGCGCCAATAAAGCCCGGCATCACGCCGTATGAGATCAGGGTCTCGAAGCCGCCGAGTCGCATCCACCGATCGAACGCCACGCGGTCGGTCAGGCTGCGAAGGGCGAGCGCCTCGTGATTGCCCTTGAGGAAGACGCATTCGTGCGACCGGCTTTGCTGGACCAGGCGATCGATGGTCTGCTGAGACGCCGGCCCTCGGTCAATGTAATCGCCGAGGAAGATAAGGATCGGCCGTGATGCCGGTCGGGCGGCAAGGTCGCGCTCGATTTGCGCCAACAATCCCTCCAAGAGATCCAACCGGCCGTGAATATCGCCTATCGCATAAACTCTTAGGCCGGGCGGGAGCAGGGGATCTCGACCGGAAAGGCTGAGCTGCTTGGCAGCGGGAAGTGGGTACGGCACGGTTCAACTCGTTGCGGCAGCAGGCCTGCTCAAGCGTGCAGAAGAGGGCTATTTAGGGAGCTGGCGTAAGGTCTAAGGTTGTGGACCAGAGGCTTATAATTGGTCAAACTGATCGTTGGTATTTTAGTACCTTTGATTCGCACCCCTCAGGGGGAGTGCTGCGGCGGCGATCAACCATAGCCGCCGATCTCTGTTGATCTAACGGGGCGACTGCTATAGGTTGGAACGAGCTTTTTTTAAGTGCAAACAAGTAGTTGGAGAGCGTTTCATGTCTGTCAATAGGGTGTTGAAGGCAATTTGCGCTCCTGTTTTCATGATTGCTGCCGGCCAAGCCTGGGCCGGGACTTGTGTCAATCCGCCGCTCTCACCCGCTGCGATTGCGCAGTTCAAGGCAGATCCCAAGTCCCTCGTGGCGCCGGAGAGCGACACGCGCACGATTGAGAACCTCGTTCGAGACCTCGTCGGAACGGATGCAAAACTCGGCGCCGACATCGTTCAACTTGTCCCCGATACCACACCTCGTTTCCGCTCCGCTATCGCGGCTGGCATGGCGCAAGGGGCAATCGCGTGCTCGAATGTTGACCAGGAAGCTGCCTTGCTGATCCAGCAGGCGGTCGCGGGATTCCAGGACAGCGCGTTTCAGGCCTCCTTCGCTGCCGTCGCCGGCGACCTGTCGACGGCAGCAGTTCAGGCGGCGACCGCGTCCGCAAACAGCTCGGTGGGAAGCGTGGTCATTGTCAATCCCAGCGGCGCGCGCGTTCAGACGAGCTCGCCGCGTAGCGGAGGAGGCAGCACCTCCATTGTTCAGATCACATCTGTTGGCGTCAGCATACGTGCAGTGAGCGGCGCCACCTCGACCTCCACGACCGCAGCATCTCCCGTGAGCGCAAAGCGCTGATATCGCCAGAGCAGCGACTGAGCCTGTCAAGGATTTGAGATGAACGTCGCCGGCCCGTTTTCGCGCTACTCGGAACCTCTCGCCAGTAGCAGCGTCTCTTCGTCCGGGTCCGTTTCTCTGCTCGAAGTTCGGGACTTTTTCAGCCGCCAATGGCGGCTGATCTTTCTTGTCACATTGCTCGCGATCGGCGCCGGAGTTGCCTACCTCGCCGTGGCGCCGAAACGTTACACGGCGCAGGCGGACATGATCATCGATACCAAGCGAGTGACGTGGAATCAGTCTTCGCTTGAGACGGAAAACCGGTCGATTGATGACGCCGCGGTCGAGAGCGAGATCGAAACCACGAAGTCGGAACAAGTCGTCTCCTCTGTCATTCGCAACCTGCATCTGACGGAGGATCCTGAATTTATCGGGGCCGGCGAAAGTCTGAAGCAGCGGCTTTTTGGGTTGGCAGGTTTGCCATCGGGACCGGCCAGCGAGCCGACGAAAGAGGAACTGCAGCAGCGAGCCATTGCTACCGTCAAGTCCAATCTGCGGATCACGCGACTGGGCCGGAGCTATATTGAGCAGATCGCCTACACGTCGCTTGATCCTGCCAAGGCGGCGCGCATCGCCAATGCATTCGCAGATGCCTATATCGAAGACCAGCTGCAGGCGAAGTTCGAAGCGACTCATCGTGCCAGCGTCTGGCTCGAGCAACGGATTGGCGAGCTGAAAAAGCAGGCCAGCGACGCTTTCCGCGAGGTCCAGGATTTCAAATCTCAGAATAGCATCATCATCGGCGTCGATGGCAAGCTGGCCAGCGATATCGAGCTGGACCAGCTTAGCACCGCCTTGGCCAAAGCGCGTGCAGATACCAGCCAGGCGAGGGCCAAGCTCGATCGTATCGAGCGCGTACTCGAGCAGCGTCCCGACCCGAATAAGGAAAGCTTCAACATTCCGGATCCGGTGGTCACCGACGCGCTCAGCAGTCCGGTGATCACCAAGCTGCGCCAGCAATTTCTGGACGACAAGAACAAGGAAGCCGAGTGGAGCGCACGCTACGGCTCGGATCATCAGGCCGCTCGCAATCTGCGCGCCGAAATGGCCGCTTTGCAGCGGGCGATCTGGGACGAGATCAGCCGCATCGCAGAAAGCTACAAGAGCGAGCTGCAGATCGCAAAGAGCCAGGAAGAATCCATCGACAAGCGGATGCTGGAGGTGTTTCAGCAATCGTCGTCAACAAGACAGTCGCAAGTCCGCCTGCGCGAGTTGGAAACCGCGGCAAACACCTATCGCGGCATCTACGAGAGCTTCTTGTCGCGGTTCACGCAATCGGTTCAGCAGCAGTCGTTCCCTTCGACGGAAGCGCGGCTCGTTTCGTTGGCTACAGCTCCGAGCGCTCCCTCCTCTCCCAAGACGGCGCTCACGATCGCGCTTGCGACCCTGTGCGGACTTGGGTTGGGAGTGATGGCTGCGGTGGCACGCGAGCAGATGACCCGCCAAATTTATACGCGCGCTCAGGTCGAGAATCTGTTGCGGACTAATTGTCTGGCCGTTCTGCCGGCGTTTAGCCAAAGGAAAATCTCGCGGTCGAAGCGCGGCACACGGCAGTCCGGTGCTTTCCGACAGATCAGTGAAGTTGCCCCCTATTCGGCGACCGCAGAGGCGCTGCGCTATATCAAGGTCGCCATCGATTTGAACCCGGCCGGCGGAAAGGTGATCGGCATCGTTTCGGCGCTGCCTGGCGAAGGCAAGACCACCGTTGCGGCGGGCTTCGCCGCATTTGTTGCCAAAAGCGGCGCCAAGATTCTGCTGATCGACGGTGACTTGCGCAATCCATCAATGACCTCGACGCTCGGGTACGAGGATTCGCCGGGTCTGCTCGATCTGGTTGCAGGGAAATCCACGCTTGGTGACCTTGTCATCAGCGACATGACGAGCAAGTTCGATTTCATACCGGCTTCGACCCGGATCAAGCCGTCGAACAGTTCGGATATCCTCACCTCGCCCCAATTCAAGCAGCTGCTTAAAACCGCTAGAAGCGACTACGACTACGTTCTCATCGATTTGCCGCCGATCCTGCCGGTGGTTGATGTAAAGGCCGCAGCCCATCTCCTCGATGCGTTCGTCATGGTTATCGAATGGGGCAGCACATCTTCAGATGATGTCGTCAAGGCGGCCTCGG
>NZ_CAFJ01000192.1 GCF_000239795.1 Bradyrhizobium sp. STM 3809
GTCTGGCCACCATGTCGCGACAATGCTTGCGCATTGCGCGAGCGACACCAGCATCGGGGTGTCAGCACGCTGCGACTTCACGTCCGCGCCCCGCCGTTCGTCCGCGTAGACAGGCTACGCTGCGACAGGATCGCGGCCACCGCTCCCCGCCCCGCGTGTCGTGACGATCGCGCGCAACGCCCCTTCGGTGGGACGGGATGCCGGCATCAGATCATGAATTTCGGAAAAGCGAAAGCAAAATCTTTGCCTCCTTCCAGCTGGACGCGACGATCACATTGACCGGCCTCGCGAACTCCCTTCATCGGCGACGATGATTTCAATCACCGCAGCGGTCGCGATGACCGGCAACGCCACGCTCGCAGATGCTGATTTGCCCGACGAGCAAGCGTCGACGGAGCGCGCCCTGCTATTCGCAAGGCGCGCGATGTTGTCGATCCCTGGACCCGGCTGGGACTGCGTCACGTCGCAGCGAGCGCCGATCCGGTTCGAGCGAGAACGCTCGCGCGGAGCAGGATTTTTCAGCCACCCTTTTCGAACCGCCTTCTCCGAGCCGCCGTCGAAACTCGCAAGCGGACCATTCCGGCTTCGCCGAAACGAAGGATGGACATCATGTCGAGACGATCGAAGCTTGCTCTGCTCACCCTGATGAGCGGCCTGGCCGCCGGCGCGCTGACGACGAGCGCGAGCGCGCGCGAGATCTCATGGCCCGGCTGTGAGCTCGTGTCCTGGACGGCATGCGGTACCGCCGATCAGGTGCAGCAGGCCGCGCGGCGGCAGAGCCGCGACACTTCGCCGACCTACATGAGGCAGACCGACCCGCGCTACAGCAGCGCGATGACTGCGGCTGGTGGAGGCGGAGGTGGTGGAGGCGGCGGCGGTGGCGGTGGCGGTGGTGGCCGCTAGCCTCCAGCGCGGCGGCGGCCGGATCGGGGCCGTAGGGTGGGCAAAGGCGCCGCCGTGCAAGCTCCACGTCCGAGATCGTCGTGGCGGCGTGCCCACCATCCTTGCCGATGAGTATGCTGATGAGTTCGCGGAGGAACGGTGGGCACGCCGCCGCCTTCGGCGGCCGCTTTGCCCACCCTACGATGGCGCGCCTGCGGCAACGACGGTGCCTGGATCAACGATGCAGCCCGGATGAGCGCAAGCGACATCCGGGTTCTTCGCAACAGCGCGTGAGACCCCGCATGTCGCTTTGCTCATGCGGGCTACGACACTGCGAAGCTACACCGCCCCCGCCTTTTGCGCGTATTCCCAGGCCTGCTTGGTCATCGGCACCATGCGCTTGACCGACTCGATGGCCTTGTCGTTGGCGGCGGTGCCGTCGCGGATGCGGCCGATGATGCCCTGCAGAATGCCGGCGAGACGGAACAAATTGTAGGCGAAGTACCAGTTGAGGTCGGGCAGCGCCGTTCCGGTGACCCCGCCATAGATCGCCGCTGCCTCCTCCAGGGTCGGGATGTTCAGCGCCTTGAGATCGACGCCGGCAAGGCCGGGCATGATCCATTGCATCAGCAGATAAGTGAAGTCGGCCATGGGATCGCCGAGCGTCGACAGCTCCCAGTCGAGCACCGCGATCACGCGCGGCTCGGTCGCGTGGAAGATCATGTTGTCGAGCCGGTAGTCGCCATGCACGATCGAGACGCGCTGCTGCACCGGGAGGGTGCGCGGCAGCCATTCGATCAGCTTCTCCATTTCCGGCAGATGCTCGGTCTCGGAGGCGCGATACTGCTTGGTCCAGCGGTCGACCTGGCGGGCAAAATAATTGCCGGGCTTGCCGAAATCGGCGAGGCCGATCGCCTGGGGATCGTAGGTGTGCAGCCTGGCCAGTGTCTCGATCTTGCTCGTGAAGATCGCGCGACGCTCGGCCGCGCCGACATGCGGCAGGGTCGGATCCCAGAACACCCGGCCCTCCTCCATCGACATGATGTAGAAGGCCGCGCCGATGACGTTGTCGTCGTTGCACAGCGCGTACGCCTTGGCGACCGGAAAGCCCTGCTTGCCCAGCGCGGCGATGACACGGAATTCGCGATCGACCGCATGCGCCGACGGCAGCAGCTTGCCGAACGGTTTTCGGCGCAGCACGTAGGAACGGCCGGGCGTGTTCAGCCGGTAGGTGGGGTTCGACTGGCCGCCCTTGAATTGCAGCACCGTCAGCGGGCCGGCATAGCCCTCGACATGCTCGGCCATCCAGGCCGCGAGCTTGGCCTCGTCGAACCGATGCCGCTCCTCGACCGGCTTGGTGCCGGAGAATTCTTCGTCCTTCTTGACGCCGTCGGCCACGACGAGGCCTCCCTCTTCTCTCACTTGTTCGTCATTCCGGGGCAGCCCGAAGGGCTGAACCCGGAATCTCGCTGACCGGGGCTCTCATCTCCAGATTCCGGGTTCGACGCTGCGCGTCGCCCCGGAATGACGGGAGTGGTGAGCCTCGGCGCTCGTGGAATCGTAGGGTGGGCAAAGCGAAGCGTACCCACCGTCTTACTTCAAACGCGAATGGTGGGCACGCATCCGGCGGCGCGCTTCGCGCACAGCCGGATGCTTTGCCCACCCTACGGGGTCATCTCAGTGCCGCGGCTCGTTGGCGTACTTCTTCATCTCGAGCCGGGCGATGGCGCGGTTGTGCACCTCGTCCGGACCGTCGGCGAGACGCAGCGTGCGGATGTTGGCGTAGTCCTTGGCGAGACCCGCGTCATCGGACACGCCGGCGCCGCCGAACGCCTGGATGGCGTCG
Organism: Bradyrhizobium sp. STM 3809; assembly: GCF_000239795.1. Classification (GTDB taxonomy): domain Bacteria; phylum Pseudomonadota; class Alphaproteobacteria; order Rhizobiales; family Xanthobacteraceae; genus Bradyrhizobium. The sequence continues at coordinate 2,729 of NZ_CAFJ01000192.1, forward strand.
TCGATGATCTTCAGCGCCATGTTGGGGGCGGCGACCTTGATCATGGCGATCTCGCCCTGTGCGGTCTTGTTGCCGACCTTGTCCATCATGTCGGCGGCCTTGAGGCACAGCAGCCGGCACATCTCGATATTGGTGCGGGCCTCGCCGATGCGCTGCTCCCACACCGAATGCTCGGCGATCTTCTTGCCGAAGGCGGTGCGGGTCATCAGCCGGCGCACCATCTTCTCCAAGGACTCCTCGGCCTTGCCGATGGTGCGCATGCAGTGATGGATGCGGCCCGGACCGAGCCGCCCCTGCGCGATCTCGAAGCCGCGGCCCTCGCCGAGCAGGATGTTCTCCTTCGGCACGCGCACGTTCTCGAGCAGCACCTGGGCATGGCCGTGCGGCGCGTCGTCGAAGCCGAACACCGGCAGCATCTTCTCGACCTTGATGCCGGGGGTGTCGAGCGGCACCAGGATCTGCGACTGCTGCTGATGCTTGGCGGCCGACGGATCAGTCTTGCCCATCAGGATCGCGATCTTGCAGCGGGGATCGCCGACGCCCGACGACCACCATTTGCGGCCGTTGATGACGTAGTGGTCGCCGTCGCGCTGGATGCGGGTCTCGATGTTCGTCGCATCCGACGAGGCCACCGCCGGCTCGGTCATCAGGAACGCCGAGCGGATCTCGCCGTCCATCAGCGGCCGCAGCCATTTGCGCTTCTGCTCCTTGGTGCCGTAGCGGATGAACACCTCCATGTTGCCGGTGTCCGGCGCCGAGCAGTTGAACACCTCGGAGGCCCAGGCGATGCGGCCCATCTCCTCCGACAGCAGCGCATATTCGAGGTTGGTCAGGCCGGCGCCGCGGAACTCGTCGTCCTCATGCTCGGACGGCGGCATGAACATGTTCCACAGGCCCTCGGCCTTCGCCTTGGCCTTCAGCTCCTCGAGGATCGGGATCACCTTCCAGCGGTCGCCCTCGGCGTCCTGCTGCTTGTAGATCGGCACCGCCGGGCGGACATGCTTGGTCATGAAGCTGCGCACGCGCTCCAGCCATTCCTGCTGCTTCGCCGACATCGTGAAGTCCATGGGACTCTCCTTGGGTGTTTCCTCGAACCTGTTTTGGCCGCAGTGTCGATCCGCTGCCCGCGCTTGCGCAAGAGTGATCTTGCGCGGCACGGTTTCGCGGGCACCGTCGCTGCAGTGCCGAAATCTCGCCTCGCGGAAGCACCGCGATTGACATTCCGGCCGTCTCAAACAATAGTTTCATACAATTGTTTGAAACGCAACTCCCTGCCCCCCGTTCGGGAGGACGAGCATGGCGACCGACCAGACCCGGACTGCGATCCTGATCGCCGCCGAGCGGCTCTATGCCGAGCGCGGCTTCTCGGACGTGACCCTGCGCGACATCGTGGCGGCAGCCAACGTCAATCTCGCGGCGGTGAACTATCATTTCGGCTCCAAGGACGAGCTGATCGCCGAGCTCTTCGTGACCCGCTCGATCGCGCTCAACCGCGAACGGCTGCGCGAACTGCGCGCGGCGGAGGATAAAGGCGGCGGCCGCGCCGACATCTCCGACATCCTGCGCGCCCTCGTCGGGCCCATCCTGCGCGGCTGCCTGGGACCTGAGAACCAGCGCTCGCCGGTGGCGCAATTCATGATCCGCGCCTCGATCGAATCGGTGCCGCCGATCCGCCGCATCAAGACCAAGGAAATCGACCATCTGCGCAAATTCGCCGCGGCGATGCGGCGCGCGCTGCCCGACAGCGCCGAGGTCGACCTGTTCTGGGGCCTCAATTTCGCGCTGGCGATGGCCCATCACACCATCCGCGAGAGCGAGCGGCTGACCAAGCTCTCCGACGGAAAATGCGATCTCGACGATGTCGAGGATGTGATCGCGCGCGTGGTGCGCGCCGCCGTGCTCGGCTTGACCGCGCGCGCGCCTGCGGCAAAGTCAGCGGCCAGGATGGCCGCGCGCGCTCCGTAGCCCGAATGAGCGGAGCGATATCCGGGTTCGCCACGACCGCCAGCGACGACCCCGGATCTCGCGATCGCTCATCCCGGCTGCAAGATCCCGCTTTCCATCATGGAGTTTCGCCATGACGCACCAACCGCAGATATTGTTCGCCATCGCCGCATCCGCGCTGGTGATGGTGACGGCCAGTGAGCCGGCGCTGGCCCGCGGCGGCGCCGCCAACCTGATCAACTCGCCGGGCTATCAGCGCCGCCTGCAGGAATCGCGGCAGCAGCTGGGGGCGCCGGCTCCGGCACCGTACGTGGCGGAGCCGCGCCATCACCCACAAAGGCATAAGGCGAAGCGCTACCGTCACCACCGCTATAACTGAGGCACACTCTATCCACGGGTCGTCCCGGCGAACGCCGGGACCCATACCGCGTGATCCATCTTGAGGCACGCGGGGAGAGATCGAGGATCAGCACCGCGGCCGGTGGTTATGGGTCCCGGCGTTCGCCGGGACGACACCGGAGAATGCCGCGATTGTAGCGCGCTACACCACGCCCTGCTGCTTCAACGCCGCGATCTTGTCCTCGTCATACCCGAGCCCGGCCAGCACGTCCTGCGTATGCTCGCCGAGCAGCGGCGGGGCGCGGTAGTCGGTGATCGGCGTGCCCGAGAAGGTCAGCGCGTTGCGGATCAGCGACAGCTGCGGCTCGAACTTGTGCTCCACCTTCACCTCCATGCCGCGCGAACGGACATGCGGGTCGGCGAAGACGTGGGCGAAGTCGTTGACCGGGCCGCAAGGCACGCCGGCCTTCTCCAGCTCGTCCAGCCAATGCGCGACCGAGTTCTTGAGAAACAGGCCGGCGAAGATCGCCATGATCTCCTTGCCGTTGACGACGCGATCGTTGTTCTTGACGAACTTCGGATCGGTCGCGAGCTCGGGCGCCCCCAGCACCGCGCAGGTGCGCGCGAATTGCGCGTCGTTGCCGACCACCAGCATCAATTCGCCGTCGGTGCAGCGGAACACGCCGGCCGGCATGCCGCCATTGCCCCAGGTGCCGCGGCGCGGCGGCGACTTGCCGTTGACCAGGAAGATCTGGGCGTAGTGCGACAGCGAGGCAATCACCGTGTCGAACAGGCAGACGTCGATGTGCTGGCCGCCGCCGCCATTGACGTCGCGGTGATACAGCGCCGAGAGGATGCCGATCGAGGTGTTCATGCCGGTCATGTAGTCGACGATCGAGGGGCCGACCTTCATCGGCCCCGCCCCGGGCTCGCCGTCCATGTGGCCGGTCACGCTCATGAGGCCGCCCATCGCCTGGAAGATCGCGTCATAGCCGGCGCGCGGCGAATAAGGTCCGGTCTGGCCGAAGCCGGTGACGGAGCAGTAGATCACGTCGGGATTGATCGCCCTGATGGCCTCGTAGTCGAGACCATAGCGCTTGAGATCGCCGACCTTGTAGTTCTCCATGAACACGTCGCAGTCCTTGGCGAGTGCGCGGATGATCTCCTGCCCTTCAGGCGAGGCGATGTTGACCGTGACCGACTTCTTGTTGCGGTTGGCGCAGAGGTAGAACGAGTTGTTGTTGTTGGCCTTGCCTTCGGGGTCCTTGAGGTAAGGCGGGCCGAAGGCGCGCGCGTCGTCGCCGGTGCCCGGGCGCTCGATCTTGATCACCTCGGCGCCGAGATCGGCCAGCATCTGGGCCGAGAGCGGGCCGGCGAGCACGCGCGTAAGGTCGAGAATCTTGATGCCAGACAGCGGCAGCGCCGACATGGATGTTCCTCCGGGAGCTTATTCCTCGTGGCGGACAGCCCTGGAGGCGCCGCCTGTCCCCTCGCGGATACACCATTTCGCCGCATCGAGCACTGCGCTCTCGGCATGCCGCAATGCTGGTTGGGTACGCATGCCCGTCTGCCGCCATGGAGGTCGTCATTCCGGGGCGTGCGCAGCACGAGCCCGGAATCCATTCCTCCGCATCACCCGCCGCCCGATGGATTCCGGGCTCGCGCTGCGCGCGCCCCGGAATGACGGCGATGGGCGGGGCGACCGGCGGCGGATGTCACCCGGCCGCGCGGACAAGAGCGCTACGCCGCCCTGAGCTGGCTCACGAACTGGTCGACGTCGTGGCGCAGATCGGCCGAGAGCTTCGACAGCGTGCGGACGGAGTCGAGCACCCCTCCGGCGGCCTGGCCGGTCGCGGCGGTGGCTTCGGAGACGCTGGAGATGTTGTGCGACACGGCATTGGTTCCCTCCGACGCCTGCTGCACGTTGCGAGCGATCTCGCGGGTCGCCGCGCCCTGCTGCTCGACCGCGGCTGCGATGGCCGAAGCAATCTGGTTGACGCGCTGGATGGTCGACGAGATCGCCTGGATGGCAT
>NZ_CAFJ01000191.1 GCF_000239795.1 Bradyrhizobium sp. STM 3809
TCCTGCCCAACACGATGGCGCCGATGCTGGTGCAGGCCACCTACATCTGCGCCAGCGCCATGATCACCGAGGCGATCCTGTCCTTCATCGGCGCCGGCACGCCGCCGACCATTCCGTCCTGGGGCAACATCATGGCCGAGGGCCGCGCGCTGTGGCAGGTCAAGCCCTACATCGTGTTCTTCCCGGCGGCGTTCCTGTCGGTGACCGTGCTCGCGGTGAACCTCGTCGGCGACGGCCTCCGCGACGCGCTCGACCCGCGCATGGCGAAGAGCCCATGAGCGGAGAGAAATTGAACGTTGTGGCCCGAGCAGGGGCCTCGCCCTTCGAGACGCCCGCCTCCGGCGGGCTCCTCAGGGTGAGGGGTGAGAGTGAGCGGCATAGCGACAAGGCTCATGACCGATCCGCAGCGCCGATTTCGGAACCCAACCCTCATGGTGAGGAGCGTCGCGCCGAGTTGATCGTGACCATGAGCAGTCGCAATTCGCGACGCGTCTCGAACCATGAGGCCCCAATGTCACCGCATGCAGCCTCACCACGCGGCCGGGAGCTGACCTGATGCCACTGCTCGAGGTCGAGAATCTCCAGGTCCATTTCCGCACCCCCACCGGCATCAACCGGGCGGTCGACGGCGTCTCGTTCCACGTCAATCCGGGCGAGACGCTGGCCATCGTCGGCGAGTCCGGCTGCGGCAAGTCCGTCACCTCGATGTCGATGATGCGCCTGATTCCGGAGCCGCCGGGCAAGATCGCGGGGTCGATTCTGCTGGAGGGGAGGGACATCCTCACGCTCTCCGACCGCGAGATGCGGGCGCTGCGCGGCAACGACATCTCGATGATCTTCCAGGAACCGATGACCAGCCTCAATCCGGTGCTGACCGTCGGCCGCCAGATCGGCGAGACGCTGCGGCTGCATCAGGGCCTCGACCGCGACGCCGCGGAGAAGCGCGCCGTCGAGATGCTGACGCTGGTCGGCATCCCCGAGCCGGCGCGCCGCGTCCGCGAATATCCGCATCAGTTGTCGGGGGGCATGCGCCAGCGCGTCATGATCGCGATGGCGCTGGCGTGCAATCCAAAGCTCCTGATCGCGGACGAGCCGACCACCGCGCTCGACGTCACCATCCAGGCGCAGATCCTCAAGCTGATGCTCGAACTGAAGCAGCGCGTCGGCGCCGCCATCATCCTGATCACGCATGATCTCGGCGTCGTCGCCGAGGTCGCCGAGCGCGTGATGGTGATGTATGCCGGCCGCAAGGTCGAGGAAGCCCCTGTGAAGGAGCTGTTCCGCTCACCGCGTCATCCCTATACGCAAGGCCTGCTCGGCGCGCTGCCAAAACTCGGCTCGTCGCTGTCGGGCGAGACCAGGCGCCTCGCCGAAATTCCCGGCCAGGTGCCGGACCTCAAGAAGCGCATCGACGGCTGCGTGTTCGCCGGCCGCTGCGCTGGTGCCACCGACCTCTGCCGGCAATACGCGCCGGGCCTGGAGCAGAAGGCGCCGCATCACATCGCCGCCTGTCATTTCGCCGCCAAGGAGCAGGCTGCCGCATGACCATGCCGCTGCTCCAGGTCAACGACCTCAAGAAGCATTTCCCGATCTCGGGCGGGCTGTTCGGCCGCACCAAAAGCAAGGTGCACGCGGTCGACGGCGTGTCGTTCGAGATCGCGCGCGGCGAGACGCTGTCGCTGGTCGGCGAGTCCGGCTGCGGCAAGTCCACCGTCGGCCGCGCCATCCTCAGGCTGTTCGACATCACTGGCGGGCAGATCGTGCTCGACGGCGAGCGCATCGACGATCTCGGCCCGCACCGGCTGCGCGAGATGCGCCGCCGCGTCCAGGTCGTGTTCCAGGATCCCTTCTCCAGCCTCAATCCGCGCATGCGGATCCGCGACATCCTCGCCGAGCCGATCAACAATTTCGGTCTCGCCAAGGACAGAGCCGAGCTCGACGCGCGCATCGCGGAGCTGATGGAGATCGTGCGCCTGCCGCGCGACGCCGTGAACCGCCGCCCGCACGAATTCTCCGGCGGCCAGCGCCAGCGCATCGGAATTGCGCGTGCGCTCGCCGCCAAGCCCGAGCTGATCGTCTGCGACGAGGCGGTGTCCGCGCTCGACGTTTCCGTCAAGGCGCAGATCGTCAATCTCTTGCAGGACCTGCAGCGCGAGTTCGGCCTCGCGCTTCTCTTCATCAGCCACGACCTCGCCATCGTCGAGCACATGACCCACCGCGTCGCCGTGATGTATCTCGGCAAGATCGTCGAGATCGCGCCACGGCGGCAGATCTTCGCGTCGCCGGGTCATCCCTATACCAGGGCGCTGCTGTCAGCCGTGCCGGTGCCCGAGCCGGGCGCCGAGCGCACGCCGATCATTTTGAAGGGCGACGTGCCGAGCCCCGTCAACCCGCCGAAAGGCTGCCGCTTCCACACGCGATGCCCGCTGGCCTTCGACCGTTGCCGCAGCGAGGTGCCGGAGCTCAGGCTGAAGGGCGAGGACCAATGGGTGGCGTGTCATTTGGAAAATGCGTGACGTCGTAGCCCGGAGGAGCGCAGCGCCATCCGGGTTCTCATGACCAGTGCGGTTGACCCCGGATATCGCTGCGCTCATCCGGGCTACACGGTCACACAAGCCTTCACCGCGTCATTGCGAGCGCAGCGAAGCAATCCAGAGTCCTCGTGACGCCCTGGATTGCTTCGCTGCGCTCGCAATGACGGAGGAGAGACGATGCGTTCAACTCGACCACCGTCTTGAAGGCTACAGGTGATCGCAGGCACCGTCAGGTGGCTCCGATCCTCCGCTCTCACGCTACCTCCGCTGTCGTCCCGGGCAAGCCCTGGCGACGCGAAGCGGCGGCGGGGCGCCGACCCGGGACCCATACTCCGTGTCGGTTGTTGGCTTGCGCAGGCCTGGCTGTCTCGCGTCATCACGACGGCCTGTGGTTATGGGTCCCGGCGTTCGCCGGGACGACGGCGGAGGCTGGGGAAGCGGCGGGGCTCTTCCCAAAGCGGGTGCGGGGATGCGGGGCCGCCTGCTGCTCTTCGGCCACACCAACTTGCCCAATCGCCCGCGGGGACGCGCCGTCCCCAAACCGGCGCATTGTCACCGCCCGACCCGGCGACTAGAAATTGATCCGGTTGAGGAATCTCCAATTCGCGCCGTGCCGGGAACCACCCTTCGGCCGGCCTGTCCCGCGTTCGAAGAGGCCGCCCATGCATCTTGCCCACGAGCCCACAGCACCGGCGGCCGCCCAGATCAGCTTCGACCAGTTCCTGGCCGTCGACATCCGCGTCGGCACTATCGTCGCCGCCGAGCCCTATCCGGAGGCGCGCAAGCCGTCGTTGAAGCTGACCATCGATTTTGGGTCCGCCATCGGCAGCAAGCGCTCCAGCGCGCAGATCGCGACGCTTTATGACCCGGCCACCCTGGTCGGCCGCCAGGTCGCCGCCGTCGTCAACTTCCCGCCGCGCCAGATCGGCAAGTTCATGTCCGAGGTGCTGACGCTCGGCTTTCCCGATGACCAGGGCAATGTCGTGCTGTTCAAGCCCGACAAGGCCGTGCCGAACGGCGCGCGATTGTTCTGAGCGGGGGGCGAGACCGTGGATATGCTGCTGGAACCTGTTACGCTGCCGCCATTCCCCGAGGGCATTCGAATTTCCTTGAGGCAGATGCATCTTCTCCAGGCTCCCATGGGCGGCACCCTGGTGACCGGCGGCGCCACCTTCCGCGTGTTCGCACCGCATGCCAAGGCGATCTACGTCTCCGGCCCGTTCAACGACTGGGCTCAGGATGCGAATTGTCGCCTCGCGCCGATCGGCAACGGCCATTGGGCCGTCTTCATCCCTGGCCTGAAGGACGGCGATGCCTACATGTACTTCGTCGAGGGCGAGGGCACGTCCGGCTACAAGCGCGATCCGCATGCGCGGCTGCTGACCGTCGATCCGCCGTTCCCGCAGGCGCACAGCGTGCTGCGCAACCCACAAGCGTTTCCCTGGCACGATGCGGATTTCACGCCGCCGCCCAGCAACGAGCTGGTGATCTATCAGCTCCATGTCGGCTGCTTCGACATGAAGGCCGGCAATCCCGACGGCTGCTTCTTCGACGTCATCGAGCGCGTGCCGCATCTCAAGAAGCTCGGCATCAACGCCATCGAGCTGTTGCCGGTGCAGGAATTCCCGACCATGTTCAGCATGGGCTACAACGGCACCGACCTGTTCAGCCCGGAGACCGAATATGGCGAGCACGAGGAGGCGCATCTCGCTTCCTACTTCGCGCGCACCAACGAGATCCTGACCGCGGCAGGCGCCGCGCCCTACGCCGACATCGGCGTGGTCAGGCATTGCGACGACCAGCTGCGCGCGCTGATCGACGTCTGCCATATCAGTGGCATCGCCGTGCTGTTCGACGTCGTCTACAATCATGGTGGCGGCGGTTTCGACGAGGCCAGCATCTGGTTCTTCGACCGCCAGGCGTATGGCGATCCCAACCGCAGTCTCTACTTCACCGACCAGGGCTGGGCCGGCGGCCAGGTGTTTGCCTATTGGAACGCCGACGTGCGGCAGTACCTCGTCGACAACGCGATCATGTTCTATCGCGAGTATCACGCCGACGGCCTGCGCTTCGACGAGGTCAGCGTGATGGACCGGTTCGGCGGCTGGGCGACCTGTCAGCAGCTCACCGAGGCGCTGCGCGCCGAGAAGCCGGACGCGATCCAGATCGCGGAGTACTGGCCAGTCAATCCGTGGATCGTGAAGGACATCGCCGCGGGCGGCGCAGGCTTCGACGCGACCTGGAGTGATGGCTTGCGGCTGGCGGTGCGGGGCGCGATTGCCAGCGCAGCAGGCGGAGCAGGGGCGCTCGTGCCGATGCAGCCGATTGCGGCCGCGATCGCCGATCTCGGCCTCGACAAGCGCTGGCGCGCCGTCAACTCGATCGAGAACCACGACATCGTCTATGCCGGCCGCGAGCCGCGCATCCCGCGTCTCGCCGATCCGATCGACAGCCGCTGCTGGTACGCACGCAGCCGCAGCCGCGTCGCCACCGGACTGCTGCTCACCGCGCCGGGCATCCCGATGCTGTTCATGGGCCAGGAGCTGTTCGAGGACCGTCCCTGGAGCGACACGCCGAGCCCGGACACCACGATCCAATGGCCGCTGCTCGACGGCGCCGACAAGATCACCGCGGATGCCGTGCGCTTCACGTCCGAGCTGATCGCGATCCGCCGCACCCATCCGGCGCTGACCAGCGAGGGCTGCGCCATCGTCCACGTCCACGATTCCAACCGCGTGCTCGCCTTCCACCGCTGGGACGGCAAGGGCGACGACGTCATGGTGATCGTCAGCCTGAGCGAGACGCCCTGGCGCGACTACGCGATCGGCTTTCCCGCTGGCGGCACCTGGCACGAGGTGTTCAACAGCGATGTCTACGATAATTGGGTCAACCCGGGCGTGGTGGGCAACAACGGCGAGGTCAGTGCGAATGGCGCAGCGCTGCACGGCCAGCCCAACTCGGCGATGGTGACGATCCCCGCCAATGGCGTGCTGGTGTTCGCGCGGGCCTGAGGGTGCGTAGCCCGGATGAGCGAAGCGATATCCGGGTTCATCGCAACAGCGCGTGAGACCCCGGATATCGCTTCGCTCATCCGGGCTACGAGCGACGGTCTTGGTCGACAACGAGAACCGTAGGGTGGGCAAAGGCGATGCACTGCTCTGTCCACGGACGAGATCGCAGAGGCGCCGTGCCCACCATCTCGCCGCCATGCTCGCGGATCGACGGTGGGCACGCTGCCGCCTTCGGCGGCCGCTTTGCCCACCCTACGAGACCGTGCCCGCAACGGCGATGTTGAAAAGACGGACGCCTGTCTCTCCGCCGTCATTGCGAGCGTAGCGAAGCAATCCAGGGTGGTGGGCGGGATTCTGGATTGCTTCGCTGCGCTCGCAATGACGCGGTGAGAGCACGTCGCTCCATCAGCGAAGTGATCCGCAGCAAGAACCTACACAATCAATCGCCCCTGTCGCTCGGCAATCCCGATGACCGCTTCCGTCCCCGCATTGAAATCGAGATGGTCCGCCTCGATGCCGTCGGAGAAGATCACCCCGTTCTCGGGCATCAGGGAACGGAGACGCAGCGTCTCGGCGCCGTCGAGACCGCCGCACACCAGCGTGGTCTGCGATGTCTTGCTCGGGAACGGCTCGCGCACGGCAAAGCGGAGCGCGCGGGCGTCCCAGGGCAGGGCGGTGTAGCCGCCATCGCCGTGACCGCCATAGCTGCCGGCGATCGCCAGCGCGCCGGTGACGATGCTCTTGAACCAGGCGGTCGAGCCGAGGCCGGTCGCGACGATCAGTCCGCTGGAGGACTGCCGCTCCTGACGCTCGCGCGTCGCGATCTCGTAGCGCGCAGAGACATGGGTGCGGGCGCCGATGAAGAGGTCATTCACCGCGTAGAGCACCTGGCCATCGGCAAGGCTCGCGCGCGCCATGGTCACCGCCTTCGCCGCGCGCTTGTCGGCGGCGACCTCCGGCAGCAGGCTCGCGAGGTCATCCGGCGCGAACGGCAGCAGCACGCCGTCGTGGCGCAGCGAGTCCGGGTTGAGGCCGAGCAGCGGCTGGCTGTCGAGATATTTCATGGTGTTGGCGACGAGCCCGTCCGGTCCGAGCGCGGCGACGATGTCGGCGGGGCCGAAGATGAAGTTCGGCAGGAAGCCGCGGTCGACGATCTGGTAGCGGCCCCAGCGCTCCAAGGTCTGCGTGGCCGTGGCGCGCGCGGCCTGGTAGGCCGCGTGCTCGCGTTCGTAATCGGAGAAGTCGGCGCCGAGATGCTCGACATAGAAGCGGGCCTGGTCCGCGGTGAGGAATCTGGCGATCAGCTCCTCGAGCCGCGTTCTCCTGACGACCAGCACCACCTTGCGGTCGCTACCGGACACGGGGGGCCTCCGCGGGCTTCTGCATCAGGCTGTTGAGCAACTCCGGCGAGACGTTGAGCTGCCCGATCTTCTCGGCCTTCTCGGCCAACCCAGAGAACGCCTGCGCGATCAGCTGACCCGGCTGCATGCCGGTCGCCGCCAGCGCCTGGATCACGCGGGTGTCGACGCCCTCGAAGATCTTCATCAGCGCGCCGACCCGATAGGCCTCGGCATCCGCCAGCGTTCGGGTGTTCGCCGCATTCAGCGCCACGAAGTCCTTGCGCTTGGCCTCCAGCCCGATATCGGCCACCATGCCCGCCTCGCGCAGCTCATTCGTCTTGGCGGATACGCTCGCCTCCGCGTCCATCTGTGTCTCGCGGATCGACCGCTTCTTCTGCTCGACCGCGATCTCGGTATCGAGCTCGCTCTCGCGGATGGCCCGCTCGCGCTCGACGGCAAAGTTGCGCCGGGCGAAGATGGCCTCGTCGGCGGTCTTCAGGATCGCCTCGCGCGCCTCGGCCTCCAGCGCCTTGGCCGTTTCCGGCGTCGGCTTCACCGCGCGCACGGCGACGCCGAGGATCTCGAGCCCCAGCGCATCGATGTCGGCGCGCTGCTTCAGCCCGGTCGCGATCACCTCCGCAATGCGGTCGGAGGCGCGCAGCGCTTCCCGCAGGGGCATGTCCTTGACCGCCTGCTGCGCCAGCACCTCGACTGCGCCGAGCACGCGCTGCGGCAACTCCTCGGGGTCATCGGAGTCGTAGGTCTTGCCGTCGCGCTTGAGGGTGAAGTTGAGCATCGCCGCCGCCTTCTTCGGCTCGCCGATGCGGTAGGTGACCTGGCCCTGGATCGTCAGCGTCTGAAAGTCGCGGGCGATCTGCTGGAAGATGAAGGCGGCGTCGCGGCTGCCGATGGGGATCGCGACCAGCGAGGTCGCGGGGCCATAATAGAAGGTGGAGAGCCCGGCGCCTTCCTCGACGATCGTGCCGGCGCGGTACTTGAGCAGGTAGGTGGTGGGCTGGGCCTTGATGAAGCGAATGCCGAACATGGCGGCCTCCTGTCGTCTGGTGATCGCGTAGCCCGGATGAGCGCAGCGATATCCGGGGTCTCACGACTTGCCGAGGTGAACCCGGGTGTCGCTGCGCTCACCCGGGCTACTGGCTGGCGACATAAGTGTGTCACGCCAACTAAGTAAGTTGGACAGTACAACTAAGTGTGCTAGTGTCAAGGGCATTCTTTGGGGGGCGAGCGGTATGGCAGGACGGCAAGGGCAGGGCGGCGGGGCGGGTGAGAAAGGGGGCGGATTGGATTTTCCGCGACCATTGACGACGGTCGACATCGTCATCTTCACGATCCGGCAGGAGGCGCTGCACGTGCTGCTGGTGCGCCGCGGCCATGCCGAGGGCGAGCCGTTTCCGGACGCATTCGCGCTCCCGGGCGGCTTTGTCGACGTCGCCAGGGATGCCGATCTCGCCGCCTGCGCGCGCCGCAAGCTCGTCGAGAAGACCGGTGTCGTCAGCCCGTATCTGGAGCAGCTCGGCAGCTGGGGGAGTGCCACGCGCGATCCCCGCGGCTGGTCGGCGACCCATGCCTATTTCGCGCTGATCCCCGCCTCAGCCGCGGAGGCGGCGCTTGCCGCGGATGCACGATGGTTCGCGCTCGACGCAACGGGCGTGAAGCCGAAGCTCGCCTTCGACCACGCCGAGATCCTGCAGGCGGCCGTGCAGCGGCTGCGCAGCAAGGTCGAGTACACCTCGCTGCCGGCCTTTCTGATGCCGGAGGAGTTCACGCTGCCCGAGCTGCAGCGGACCTATGAGATCGTGCTTGATCGCGCGCTGGAGAAGAGCGCCTTCCGCACCCGCATGCTCTCGGCCGACCTGATCGAGCCGATCGCCAAGATGCGCAAGGGCCCGAACCGGCCGGCGCAGCTCTACCGGCTGAAAGCCGCTGCGGCGCCGGTGTACTTCGCGCGCACGTTCAACGCGCCAGAGTGAAGGTCGTGTCGTGGTGTCGCCGTGGCGTAGCCCGCATGAGCGCAGCGACATGCGGGGTCTCACGCGCTGTTGCGATGAACCCGGATGTCGCTTCGCTCATCCGGGCTACGTGCTACGTCAACAGGTGATCCCTCACGCCGAAAAATCCACCACCAGCGACTTGCTGGTCGAGCTCGACGAGCTGCTGCCGCTGGCGCTGTAGGACGACGTCGTGCTGCTGTTCGAGCTCTGCAGGGCCTCGAGCAGCTTCTTCAGCAGCTCCTCGACCTGCGACGACGAGTCCGACGACGACGACGTGGAGGAGGTGCTCGAGGTGGTGTCGCTGCTGGAGTCGTCGCTCGGCGGAGGCGGCGGGCCACCCGCGCCACCAGCGCCGCCCGGGCCGCCGGAGAAGGCGTTGGCGAACACGTTCTTCAGCTCGCTCGCCTGGTCGGAGGTGAGCTTGCCGCTGTCGACCTCGCTCTGGATCAGATCATCGATCTTCGACTGCATCTCCTTGGGCGAGGGCGGCGTGCTCGCGCTCGTCGTCGAGGACGAGCTGCTGCTGCCGCTCTTCAGTGCGGAATCGATGTCGTCGAGCGCCGACGACAGCGCGGTCTGGTCGGTCGAGCTGACCTTGCCGGACGAGACTTCCTTGGAAAGCTCCTGCTTGAGCAGGTCGAGCGGCGAAAAGCCGCTGATGGAGGAGGCAGAGATCGACGTCATGGCGTGCTCCGGAGGTTGCGACATCAAACCTGCGTCCAGGTGCGGCTGTAACGTTTAACAGCTCCTTGTTCGTTGTTTCCGAACGTGTCTGCCGGCCGACTTCACATAAAACGAAGCAGAATTGTTCGGTGCTCCGTACGAATACGGGGTGCGGAGTCGCCGAACCCCGTACTGCGGAGATTACGGACATTTTGAGAGAAAATGTTAATACCGCTCGGCGAAGTTGCCAGGCGTAGCCAAGGGACAACGGAGTCTACGGATGCGCCTGCTCGATGGCCTGACGATACGGACCGTTCTCGGCCTGATCATCGGAGCGCTTGCGGTTTTGCTGATCGGCAGTCTCGCAACCGGCGTGGTCGACGCGCTGACCCGCTATCAGTCCGCGCACCGCATCGCGCGGTTGGCCGGGGCCGACCAGCAGCTGTTCAACACCCTGATCGGCTTCCGGCTGGAGCGTGGCACGTTCCTGGCGACCTTGGCGGCCGACGGCACCGCCGACCAGGCCGCTGATACGCGCATTGCGACCAACCGCGAGCTGTCGGAGAATGCCTACAAGCAGGTCCAGGATGCGCTCGCCGGCTTCGCCGACGCCAAGATCGCGAGCCGTCTCGGCAGTCTCGTTTCAACCCATGACCGCCTGGCGTCGCTGCGCGCCGACGCGGAGCGGGCCATCCATCAGCCCAAGGCCGCGCGCGACATGCAGCTGGCGGACTCGTTCCGCAAGGCGGCGCAGGATTACCTCGACGCGCTGCTCGTCATCGCGGCCGATCTCGAAGAGACGATGAAGCTGGTCGATCCGGTCGTCGACCAGATGATCAACGTCAAGCAGGCGGCCTGGGCGGCAAGGAACTTCGGCGGCCAGTTCGCGATCCGGCTCGAGAACGCGGCGGCGTCGGGCAAGCCGTGGACGGTCGCGGAGATCGTCGGCGGCGCCGAGGATTTCGGCCGCCAGAGCCAGGCCTGGAGCCAGGTGCTCACGGCGGCGGCGCGTCCCGACGCGCCGGCCGCGCTGGTCGATGCGGTCAACCGCTCGAAGCAGGCCGATGCGATGGCAATGGCCGAGCAGCAGGCCGGCCTCGTCAAGGCGCTTCGCAACAACCAGACGGTCGAGGTCAAGTTCGCCGAACTGTCCAAGCTCAACACCGCGCTGCTGTCCTACAGCGTCGATGCGGCCAATGCCGTGCTTGCCGAGATGGTGGCGGTGGCCGGCCGTCGCATCAGCGATGCGCGCGACAGCCTGATCCTCAACGCCGTCATGATGGTGATCGCGCTCGCCGTGGCTTTCGCCGGGCTGTTGGTCGTCCAGCGCCGCATCTCCGCTGCGATCCGCTCGCTGGCGGCGGCGATGCGCCGGCTGGCGGATCGCGACTACACCATCGACATCGCGGGCATCAATCGCGGCGACGAGATCGGCGAGATGTCGCGGGCGCTCGCGGTGTTCAAGGACAACATGATCACCGGCGACCGCCTCGCCAGCGAGAAGGAGGCGGAGCAGAGCCGGCGCGAACGCCGCCAGGCCACCGTCGACCATCTCATCCGTCAGTTCGAGGCGACCGTCACCTCGTCGCTGCAGACCCTGACCGCCGCGTCGAACGAACTGAACAGCACGGCGCAATCGATGTCGGCGACGGCGGACCAGGGCCGGACGAAGGCGTCTTCGGTGGCCTCCGATTCCGAGCGCGCCTCCGGCAACGTCCAGATGGTCGCTGCGGCAACCGAGGAGCTGTCGGCCTCGATCAGCGAGATCAGCCGCCAGGTGACCGAATCCACCTCCATCGCCGGCGCGGCGGCGATGCAGGCGGAGAAGACCAATGACGAGGTG
>NZ_CAFJ01000190.1 GCF_000239795.1 Bradyrhizobium sp. STM 3809
CACGAATTCCGAAAAATAGAAACAAGAAAATCATGCTGGAGAATCCGGTTCAACGAGGCATCTGAAATGACTGAGGAAATCGCCGGCTCCTGCCCTCTCCACAGCAGACGTCGCGATGAGCCGAGCACCAAACAACCTCGCACCCGATTTGCCCGACGTGCCGGATCGGCCACACTGTATCCCGGACACTGAACCGGTGGATGGGCAAAGGCGCAGCGCCGGTCTTTCCAAGCCCGAGATCGCAGTGGCACCGTGCCCACCGTCTCAACAACGTGCTCGCCGATCGACGGTGGGCACGCTGCCGCCTGGCGGCGGCTGCTTTGCCCACCCTACCGCAGCGCGCCCGTAGCACTCTCTTCTACTACACTTCTTGTAAAGCGATGCTCCATCACGTCCGGTGCGAAGCAGGCCCGGATGGCGGCGACCATCTGCTGTTCACGGAAGGACGCCATGTCTTGGCGCTGCGGCACGCAGACTGTATAAGGTGTGGCCGTTCGATCCTTGACGCGCAGAGGAAACTGTCTCGTGACGACTGCCGCCAGGGCTATCTCCGCGCGATGCGCGTTGTCCGCCAACGCCCTGCTCCTGCTGACTTTGATCGCACGTCCTGCCACAGCACAGACTTCGCCCGCGCAAGGTCCTGGTCCATCGAGCGAAGCGTCACCGACCCGCCCGTGGGTCGCGCAGCCATCACCGGCTCTCGCGTCGCGATTCCGGGGTTGGCAATTGACGTTCGTGCCCGACAAGGCTCGGCCTGATCCCGGCAGGGGCACGTTCGCGTCCTTCTCGTACCTCAGCCAGGATTCGACGGTGCGCCTGCTGAAATCCGGTAAGCCGTCGCCCGTCCGGCTCACACCGGTCGCCTGGAGAACGCGCTACGTTGCACGATCCGATAGCCGCACCGATCCCAAAGATCGGGTAATCACGCCGGAGCTACTCACGAGCTTGTCGGGAAGCGGGATTGCCCGCTTTCTGTCAGCGCGGAAGCTCGGCAGCCCACGTCTCGATGTCACGCGGAACACAGCCGTCGTCCAGGTCCAGGAGCTCGACGCGGCCCTCGAGACACCGCGGGTCAAACAGCACGTCTGGTCGATCAATTGGCGAGTCGAGACCGACCCGGGCAAGCCCGACGACTATGTCGGTTACGAGGCCTGGGGCCTGTTCAGGAAGATCGATGGCGTATTGAGGCCGCTCTATCTCGCGGCGCGTGAGGCGTGGTCGACCGGAGAGAACTCAGACTACTTCTACCTGCTCGCCACCGGCGATCTCGACGGCGATGGCATCGACGAGATGATCGCGCGAGAGATGGTGTTCGAGGGCGAGCAGGACTATGTCCAGCTGTGGGCCTGGGAGCACGGCAGACCGGTCGTGATCTGCAAGATCCCATAGAGGCGGTATGACAGCGGCCGCTGGCCGCGCGATTGTCCCGCTGCACGCGCGATGGACGGCGCCGTGGAGGAGATCATGACGGCAGTCCCCTTCGCCTTCGTCACGGGTCCGTATCGTTGCGTCGCGGCCCGCAAGGACCGTCCTTGGGGACATGCCCTCGAGGTGAGCGTGGATGACGCCGCGAGCGGTGATCTGCTCAACAGCATCGTCTTCGCCTGCCATCCCGAGTTTACCGGCTTCGAGACGTTGCAGGCGCTGAGCACGGACCAGCTCATCGGCCTGGCGCGGGCGCAACTGGCGTCCGGCGCTTTGGATGCCCGGCTTGCGGACCCGCAGACCCGCGGCTGGACGCTGTTCTATCGATTCGAGTTGCCGGCCCCGCCGGAGCCGACGTCGTGACCAGGGTTCATCAGAATCAGATCCAGCGCCGCACCTGATGCATGGGAGGTCGCAAGCAAGGTCACGAGCGGATCGCATGGCGCGGCGGCGACCAATTGAACGCTGACGCACCTCGTGCGACCTATCTTGGTCGCAGGCTGTTGCGGGGGCAGAACGACATGCAGTTGACGCGTCGCCAGATCATGACCGCCACGGCCGGAGCCGTGCTCGGCGCCCATCCCGGCGCGGTCGGCGCGCAGGTCGAGCCGAAGCCGGCGCGCGTGGGTCCGCCCTCGCCTCCCGAACGCGCAGAGATCGCGGCGCTCGGCCGGGCCTTCATGGACACCTATGGCGTGCCCGCGCTGTCGTTCGCGGTCGGCTATGCCGGCGAGATCGTGCACCAGGATGCGTGGGGGTTTGCCGACCTGCAAGGACAGGAGGCGGTGACGCCGCAGCATCTGTTCCGCATCGCCAGCGTCAGCAAGCCGATCACCTCGATCGCCCTGCACCGGCTGATCGAGCAGAGCCGGGTCCGACTGGGCGATCGCGTGTTCGGCCCCGGCGCCGTGCTCGGCACCGACTATCTGGCTCCGCCGTACAATCCAGGCGTCGACCAGATCACGATCGAGCACCTGCTCACGCATACAAGCGGCGGCTGGAGCAACGACAATCGCGATCCGATGTTCGCGTTTCCGATGCGGAGCCAATCCGAACTGATCAACTGGACCCTCGCCCATCGTCCGCTCGACCATCCGCCGGGCGAGGCCTATGCCTATTCGAATTTCGGCTATTGCGTGCTCGGGCGCGTCATCGAGAAGCTCACGGGCCGCGCCTATGCCGACCACGTCCGTGCCGAGGTGCTGGGCCGCTGCGGCGTCACCGACATGACCATCGGAGGCAACCGGCGCGATCAGCGCCAGCCGCGCGAGGTCGAGTATCTCAGCCCGGACGAGAATGCCTACGGCATGAACGTCACGCGGATGGATTCCCATGGCGGCTGGATCGCTCGCCCGGCCGATCTCGTGCAGCTGTTCATGCATGTCGACGGCTTCACCCGGCCCGCCAACATCCTGCGCGGCGACACCATCAAGACCATGACCACCGGCTCGCGCGCCAACAAGGACTACGCCAAGGGCTGGAGCGTGAACACGTTCGACAATTGGTGGCACACCGGCAGCCTGCCTGGAACGACCACCATCGCCGTGCGCACCCATAGCGGCTTCTGCTGGGCCGCCTTCACCAACACGCGCCGCCGCGGAAGCAAGATGGATGGCGATCTCGATCAGCTGTGCTGGAGCATGGTGAAGAAGGTCGCGGGCTGGAAGTTCGCGTAGCGGGCTCACGGCCATCGCCATCAGATCCAGCGCCGCACCTCGCGCCGATACGTCTCGTAGGCCGCACCGAACTTGGCGGTCATGACGCGCTCCTCGGGCATGATCTGGAAGCGCGTGATGAACAGCACGAACGCGACCGGGCCGAGGAAGGTCCAGGCGCCGGCAAGGACCACCGCCCAGCCGAGCAGCAGCAGGGTCATCCCGAGATACATCGGATTGCGGGTGCGGGCGAAGATGCCCGAGGTCACGAGACTTGAGGCTGCGTCGATGTTGACCGGGTTGATCGTCGTCTTGTGCCGGGCGAAGGCAGCCACGCCGGCGCGGGCGACCAGCAGGCCGCACAGCGCAAGGACGGCAGCCAAGACCCAGCGCCAGGGATCGTCGAGCGGAACGGCCGGCGCGAAACGTGCCAGCGGCCACATCGCTGCGGCGACGATGACGACGACGATCGGCGGTGGGATCCTGTGCTCGAGCCAGCGCATGGTCGATCTCCTTGGGGCTGTTCAGGTGTCGGGAGGAGTTGAAACGAGCCGCGCCGGCCGTGCCGCGCGGATGGCGCGGATCGCCAGCACATGCAGCGCGAAGGCGAGCGGGGCAAAGAACGCGGCGATGTAGGTGAAGGGAAAGGTACCGATCGCAAGATTGGGCACATCTCCATTCAGTGTCTGCAAGGGTCCGGGCGCGGAGAGCACCGCGCGCGCGACGATGTTGGCCAGCGCAACGAGGCCGAGGCCGTTCCACAGCTGCGCCAGCGCAAGCCCTGCACGTCCGCGCGTGGCGATCCACGCGATCAGCGGCGCCGAGAGGCCGATGAGGATGTCGAGATTGCCGCCCTCATAGGTCATCAGGCGCGGCACCAGCCCGTCGCGCCAGAGCTGGTGCAGCAGCAACTCGACGCCGACACGGAAGACCTGGGCACCGAGCAGCAGCCAGACCGGGAAGGATTGCGCGATCCGCAAGCCCACGCGCAGCGGCGCGAGCACCAGTACAGTGACGAGGAACGCCGGCAGCGCCACGAGGACCGCAGGCGGCGGCCGCAACGTCGAGCTCGCGACGAGACCCGACCACGACATCGCGCAGACATAGGCCAGCCAGAGAATGAGGATCACCAGGACCACCGCGCTCTGACGTCGTGGCAGATAGCGCATGATGGCAGCAGCCACGCCCGACATCACCAAGGCGAGGAGAAGCAGGCAGGCGATCGCGGTCATGTCCAGGGTCCTTTTCGACTCTTCCTGACCAGGCTCCAGCAGCGAAGCCCTGGCATCGCATGCGGACCGGCAACGGCCGGCCCGCCAGGTCGGATCATGCTGGCAGCACGGTGGAGCGTGACATCGCCGGCGACCGGCCGACGCCACGGCGCAGCATGTCGAAGGCGACGAGATGGGTGACGCCGGAGATGCCGACACCCCACAGCGGGATCAGCGCCATCGGCAGCGCGGCGATCAGCGCCATGCGCGGGTCCTGCAGCAGCGTGAAGGTCAGGCCGGTGCCGACGGCGACGACGAAGTCGGCGAAGCCGAACATGTGGAAAGAGAGATGGTTGCGGCTGCGCTCAGGCTGCAGCATCAGATAGGCGGCATAGCTGCCGGCGATGAGATCGCCGGTGCCCGCGAGTGCCCAGAACGCAGTCGGCAGTTCGCCCTGAAGGCCGTACCAGAAGAACGCGAGCGCGGCCGGGATGCGCCAGGTATGAAACAGCAAGATCGGACCATGGCCGATGCCGTCGGCATAGGCCTTCAGGCGCGGCGAGCAGAAGTAGATCAGGGTCGGGATCGCGATGGTGGCAGCGACGATCACCGCGATCATCGGCATGTAGAGCCCGGCGAAGAAGCCGGTGCGGGCGCCGGCGATCACGGCCGCGCCCCAAATGGCCACCACGGCCGCCAGTCCGAGCGTGATGCGGTGCGAGTCATTGCGAGAGAGCGTGGTCATGGATGGCATCCTTATTATGTGTAATTACACATATATGGGCCAGTTTTCTCCAAGGTTCGTCTTCGCCGAGCCCGGCCCGTTCAGCTCAGCGCCTGCAGTTGCGAACGAAATGTCGGCCAGTCCATCGCAGCAAGCCGCCGCTCGCTCTCGGCCTGGGCGGTACGCCAGATCGGAATGGCGCGATCAAGCAGCGCCCTTCCCTTCGCGGTCAGAACGAGTCCACGCACGCGACGATCTTCGGCCGTGGCGGACGTGGCGACCAGCTTCTCCTGCTCGAGCGGCTTCAGGTTGCGATTGAGCGTCGTCCGGTCCATGCCGAGCACGTCGGCGATGGCTCCGAGCGGCACCACCTCGTCGCGCAGCAGCGCAGCGAGAATCGAGAACTGTCCCGAGGTGAGTCCGAGCGGCCGGAACGCGTCATCGTAACGACGCGCCACCTGCCGCGCGGCCTTGCGAACGCCGAGGCAGACGCAGGCAGCCGCGAGATCCTGAGCCGTGAGTTTGCTTGCCATGGACCGAGACATACGTGCATATACACGTAATGTCAAGGGGCGCCTTTCCGGAAAGTGGCGGGTGAGGCCGTGCCCCGGTCCGCGAGCCCTCTTCTTGCGAGGTCGTCCGCAGGATTGCGACGGCGCGTCGTCGCAGCCGTTCAGCGCGGCGTGAACTGGCTCAGGTCGAAGATGCCCATCTGCTGCTCCAGGCCGGCGACGCGGGCGGTCATCTTCTCGAAGCCGTCCGCGCCGAACAGCTCGTGCTCGGTCTTCTCGAAGTCCTCGGCCATCGCGTCGTATTCGTGCGCGGAGACGACGTCCTTCAGCTTCGGAAACAGCTCGGTGTCCTCGCGGGCGGCGTGGGGCCGGTACATCGTGATGAAGGACTGGATCGCGGCGACGAGCTGACGGCGGTCGTCCTCATTGCTGCGGACCGCGGGAGCCAGACGGAGGATCGTGTCGGTCACCTTGCGTCCCGCCTCGTGCTGGCGTTCCAGTATGGCCACGAGATCGGTCATCTTCCCGGCCGCGCGGAAGCGCGGGAAGACGTGGTGCTCCTCCGACTTCTCATGATAGTCGTGGATGAAGTCACGGATGATCCCCGCCGACTGCGTGATCAGGCTGGGATCGAGATCCGCGTTCGCGCCGAGCTTGCGGACGCCGGCCTCGTAGAGCAGGAGGCAGCGGTCGAGCACGCCGTGCTCGCGCATCAGGTCCTCCGGCGGAGTGACCTCCTCCCCCGGCGTTTCCTTCTCCTCGCCTTGCTTCGCGGCCTTCGGTTGCGCGACGGACGGCGCGGTGAGCACGGCAGGCGCGGCGACCGCCGCGACGACGCCGGTGAGCAGCAGCCGACGTCGCCGGCTCGGTAAGATCAGATCCATCGAGGCGCTCCCTACCCATGATCGGGGTGCGGCGGTCATCTCCAGGCGGTCGGCGCGAGGCCATCCCGCGGCGTCTGTATCGTCCGGGCATGGTGCCGGCGCGGATCGCGATCTGTCGCGCTTGCCATGACCAGCCTCCTCGGTGTGACATGTCGCCGTGACATGGCCGGCCGGGCGTCGGGACGTCCCGTCAGACCGCGCCTCAACCGGTGGCGAGCGCCGCGGTTCCAATGACGCGATGCGATCCGCGGCAGCTTCGTGCGCCGCGATCTCCAGGGGAGCGACATCATGATCCATCACGGCGGATGCTTCTGCGGCGCGGTGCGCTTCGAATGCCGAGGCGAGCCGATCAATGTGCGCATCTGCCATTGCCGCAACTGCCAGAAGGCGACGGGCGCGCCCTACTTCGCCCGCGCGCTGTTCTCGCACGAGGCGCTGACGATTCACGGCGACGCCGCGCGTTTCCCGTCCTCCGATGCGCTCGACCGGATGTTCTGCCCGCGCTGCGGGACGCGGCTGTTCTCCTGGCGCAAGACCCGCCCGGTGGTCGGCGTGGCGCTGGCCTGCTTCGACGACCCCGATGCGTTCGCGCCAACCGAGCACATCTGGACCTCGGCCAGGATCGGCTGGGTCCTGATCAACGACGGTCTGCCGCAATTTCCGGAAAATCCCGCGTAGCATCGCGGAACCGTCATGCCTATCTAGGGATGACACCGCTCCGGAACCTGCGCTTTGAACCCCTCCCTCTACGGCATCTCCGTCTGGGTCCTGCCGGCCATCATCGCCATCACCTTCCACGAGGCCGCCCACGCCTATGTGGCCTGGCGCTACGGCGACGACACCGCACTGCAACTCGGTCGCGTGAGCTTCAACCCGTTGAAGCACATCGACCCGGTCGGGACGATCCTGCTGCCGGGCATGCTGCTGCTGTCGGGCTCGCCGTTTTTGTTCGGCTATGCCAAGCCGGTCCCGGTCAATTTCCGCAATCTGCAGCCGTTGCGGGCCGGCATGATCATGGTGGCCCTGGCGGGGCCGGCGACCAACATCGCGCTCGCGCTGGCCGCGGCGCTCGCCTTCCACCTCCTGCCCATGATACCGCCGGAGGGCGCGCGCTGGGTTGCCTCCAATCTGGTCAATGCCTTTTCCTTCAACATCCTGCTGGCGGTATTCAACATGCTGCCGATTCCGCCGCTCGACGGCAGCCGGATCGCGGTTGGCCTGTTCCCGGGATTGCTGGCGCGGCCGTTCGCCCGGCTCGAGCCCTATGGCATGCTCATCCTGATCGGAATTTTGATCCTTCTGCCCCTGGCGGGCTCCCAGTTCGGTCTCAATCTTAATCTTGTGTCAGGGCTGCTCCGCGCCACGACCGATTCTCTCCAGCAACTGCTTCTGCTATTGACGGGTAACGCATAAGTCTCCGCACCAGGGACGGGTAACGAGCTTCGAGGCACTCTTGGTCAAAGCCGCTGACATGATGATCGCGCGCCGCGCCGACACGCGCGCTCGCGCCGATTTCGCGACATGGAAGATGATCGCCAAGCTCAACGGCGCCTCCGGGCTGCCGCCGGCTGCCCAGGAGTTCCTGGCGAGCTACAAGACCCGGCTCGCCGACATGACGGAGCACGAGGCGACCGAGGCGACCATCCGCGAGATGTACAAGGCCTATTATGCCGAGATGGGCGGCGGCGGCGCCCCGCCCGAGGTCAAGCCGGTCAAGGCCGAGCCGGTGACCGACAACGTCACGGCGTTCCGCAAGCTGCCGCCGAAGCCGAAGACGACGCAAACCGCGCCCGCGCTGCAACGCAAGCTGTCGGCGGCGCTGATCTTCGTCGGTCTCTGCGCGATCTATGTCGCGATCAGGCTGTATTGGCCGTAACGCCCAGGAGGGCCCGCCGAAGGCGCCTCAGGCTTTCTTGCCAGGCGGGAAGTTCACGACGATCGACAACGGAATCTCGTCATCCGCGGCTGTTGCCGGCGGCTTGGGGAACGGATCGGACCGGCGGACCATGGCCACGGCCTCCCGGTCGTAATCGGGATCTCCGGACGATTGGGTCACGTCGACCGACAGCACATTGCCGACCCGGTTGAGCGTGAACGTCACCCGGACGCTGCCGCCCTTGGTTTTGCCGGGCGGATATTTCTGGTTCTTCTTGACGATCAGGCTCAGCTTGCGCTGCCAGTTGGTGGTCTGCGGATCGCGGTCCTTGCCGATGCCGGCTTCCGGTGCCTTGACGCGATCGGCCTCGGGCACCTTCGCGTCCAGCGACTTCCGAGCGCTGTCGATCGCCGACTGATGGAACTCGGACGCGTTGGTCTCCACGGCGGCGACCTTCTGCTCTTCGGTGGGCTTCTTGACCTCGGCCGGCGAGACCTGCTGGTCGGCTTCCTCCGTGGTGGTCGGCACGCCCTTCTGCAGATCCGCCTGCTCGGTCTCGGCCTTCTGCTCGGGCGTTGCGGCCGAGGCCGCGTCCGCGACCGAGTCGACCCCCATCGGCAGCTCGGACTCTTCGACCTTCGGCGCCGCGATCTCGACATCGATCACGTCAGCGGCGGTGCCAAGCCCGCCGCCATCCTCGTCCCCGGCCCCCTTGTTCAAGGCAAGCGCCGCGCCACCAGCATGGAGCACGATCGCCACCAGCCCGGCGACGAACCAGGCCGCACGAGAGCCGGTGTGGATTTCGTCGAGCTCACTCATGCCGTCAACATGGATCAGGGTTGGACCGCGGGAGCGACACCGCCGGGAGCACCTGGCACACGCTCCAGCGCCACCAGCTTGAACTTGTAGCCGGCGCTGCGCAGCAGCTCCAGCACCTCCATCACCTCGCCATAGGGCGCCGCGCGATCGGCGCGCAGGAACACGGTGCGATCATCGGTCGGATGGTCGGCCATCGCCTTGTTCAGCTCCGGCACGAGATCGATCCGCTTCACCGGCGTCTCACCGATCGCGATCGTGAGGTCCGGCTTGATCGAGACGTAGGTCGGCTTGTCCGGCTTCTTCTGCGGCGTGGCGGTGGAGGACGGCAGGTCGATCGGCAGGTCCACCGTCGACAGCGGCGCCGCCACCATGAAGATGATCAGCAGCACCAGGATGACGTCGATGAACGGCGTCACGTTGATGTCGTGGGTCTCGTCGAAATCGTCGTCGAGATCGCCTTCGGAGAGCGAGACGGCCATCGCCTGCTACTCCGCCGCGCGCGCGTGGACGCTGACATGGCTGCGGTCGAGATCGCGCGACAGCAGCCGGCCGGTGGCGCCGGAGGCGCGGTTGACCAGTTCCAGATAGCCCTTCGTGACGCGCGAGAAGTGATTGTAGATGATGACCGCGGGGATCGCGGCGGCAAGCCCGATCGCGGTCGCCAGCAGCGCCTCGGCGATCCCAGGCGCGACCACCGCGAGGTTGGTGGTCTGCGATTTGGAGATGCCGATGAAGCTGTTCATGATGCCCCAGACGGTGCCGAACAGGCCGACGAAGGGCGAGATCGCGCCCACGGTTGCGAGCAGGCCCATGCCGACGCGGACACGCCGCGCCTCGGCGCGGACGATCTCGGTGAAGCTCGAGGCCGCGCGCTCCTTGATGCCGTCGTCGCTGTTCAGGCCGGCCGACAGCCGCGCCTCGGCGATCGCCGCCTGCAGCAGCACGGCCGCGACGTTCCTGGATTCAGTCCTGCCCTGACCGAGCGCGAGCTGGGCCTCGGCCAGCGACCGCGCCGCCGACAGCTTGCGCAGCGCGCCGGCGAGCCGGCGGCGCAGCACCGAGAACTCGATGCTCTTGGCGATCAGGATGGTCCAGCTCGCGACCGAGGCGAGCGCCAGCGCGATCATGACCGCCTTCACGACGATGTCGGCCTTGAGGAACATGCCGAGCGGTGACAGCTCGTCCAGTCCGGTGGCGATCGTCTTGGCATTGCGCACGCCGGCCCCCGGGCTCGCCGGCGCGGCCACCGCCTGACCCGCGGCGGGCTGGGCTGCGGCCGGCTGGGCCGACACATCCGCCGAAATCGCCGGGGCCGACGGCTGGCCGGCCTGTTGTGCCGCGGCGGGAGCCATGGCCGAAACGGTCAGGAATGACAGGACGATGGCAAACCTTGCGAGGAACGATGTCATCATATCTCGGCTCATTAGACCTCGGCCCATTGCCGGATCAGATTGTGATAGATGCCGGTCAGCTTGACCGCATCGGGATCGTCCCTCCCGAGGCGCTCCGTCAAACTCTGAATCGTGATGTCCAGGTCGAAGATCATGCTGCGGACATGGGGATCCCGTATCATGCTCTGCAGCCAGAAAAAAGAGGCGACCCGGGCGCCGCGCGTGACCGGCGTGACCATGTGAAGGCTCGACGACGGATACAGCACCGCATGCCCCGCGGGCAACTTGACCTCGTGCGAGCCATAGGTGTCCTCGATCACAAGTTCGCCACCGTCATACGTCTCCGGCTCGGCCAGGAACAAGGTCATCGACAGATCGGTGCGGATGCGAAGCCCTGTCAACGGATCGCCGCGCACGGCATTGTCGACATGGATGCCGAAATGGTCGCCGCGCGCGGCGGTGTAGCGGTTGAACAAGGGCGGAAAGATCTGCAGCGGGATCGCCGCCGACAGGAAGCGCGGATTCCTGGTCAACGCCGTGATGATGCGCTGGCCCAGCATCCGCGCCGCCTCGCCGTCCGGCGGCAGCTGCTCGTTGCGCTTGACCATGGCCGACTGCGCCCCGGCCGTCGAGCGGCCGTCCTCCCACTCCGCCGCATCCATGATGCGGCGGACATCGGCGACCTCGTCTTTGGACAGAACGTCCGGGATGCAGATCAGCATGATCAGAACTTCGCAGTCGTGATGATGTAGAAGGCGCGGCCGGGGGCGACCGCGACGAACGGCACCGCGCTCCGGTACAGCGTGTCGTAATAGAGCTTGTTGGTGAGGTTCTGGGCGTAGAGCTTCATCGTCCAGTTCTTGTCGATCTGCTTCTCGACGAAGGCGTCGAACCGCCAGTAGCTCGGCAGCTCGTTGCCGGTGTTGGCCGCGAAGGTGCCGCCATAGACCTTGGAGCGGTACACCGCCGTGCCGCCGATCTCCCAGCCATTGTCGAGCTTGTACTTCGACAGCATGCTGAACGACTGGTGCGCGATGTTGGCGAGTTGCAGCCCGATGTTGGAGGCGATGCCGCTCTGCGTCACCTTGGACTGCATCAGCACCAGGCCGCCGAAGATGCTCCAGCGATCGGTGAGCCGGCCCTCCGCCTCGATGTCGATGCCCTGGATGCGGTAGGCCGCGCCCGAGGTGAGCAGGCCGTTGACCGTTTCGCGCGCATTGTCCTTGGTGGTCTGGAACAGCGCGCCCGACACCAGCAGATGGCGGTCGACCAGCTCCCATTTGGTGCCGAGCTCGGCCGCCTTGTTGCGCTCCGGCCCGAGCAGGATGAGGCTGTTGGCGGGCACGCCGCCATAGTCGGTGCCGGTCGCGTCGAGCTCCGAGCCGAACGGATTGGCCGAGGTCGCATAGGCGGCGTAGATGCTGCCGATCGGCATCGGCTTGTAGACCAGGCCGACGTTGTAGTTCACCAGGTCGGCATTCATCTTCAGATAGCTGGTGTTGTTCGACGAGCCCATGTGGTAGCCGTCGTAACGCAGGCCGCCGTTCACGATGATCGTGTCCCGCCAGTTGGCGGTGTCCATCGCGTAGACGCTGTTGGTGTTGACGCCGTAGCGGGTGGGATTTCCGACGAGAGACGGCGTAATGCCGAACGGGATGTTGGTGTATTGCGGCGAGTAGATGTTGACGCCCGTGACCGCGCCCGAGCTGGTCGAGCCGCCGCCGAACAGCTCCGATGACAGGCCGGTGTAGCGGTCGATCGAGATCGTCTCGTCGGAGAACTCGGTGCCGACCACCGCGGTGTGCTTGACGCCCCAGGTGTCGAGCTTGATCGTGGCGTCGTTCTGGTTCGACCAGACGTCGACGTTCTGATAGCGGCTCTGCGCGCTGGCCGTCGTCGTCCACAGCAGCGGGTTGGAGCTGGTCGTGTTCGGGTTCTGCGGCAGCGTGCCGATATAGTTGAGCAGCGAGTGCTCGCCACGGAACTTGCTGGTGAGCGTGATCGCCTCGTTGACCTTGTACTCCATCGTTCCGGTGCCGAAATCCTGCCGCGCGGTCTGGAAGTCGCGGTTGAGGAAGCCGTACCAGGTGCCGCGCGGAATGCCGGCCGAGGTCACCGGCACGTTGCCCTGCTTGTAATAGGGCACGCCGAAATCCGGGTAGCCGGAGAGATCGGTGTGGACATAGTTGGTCGTGAACTTGAGATCCTCGGTCGGCGTCCATTTGGTCGAGAGGAAGGCGCCCCAGCGATCGTCGGTGACGTAGTTTCGCCCGGCGACGTTGGAATCCTGGAACAGGCCGCCGGTGCGCACCGAGAAGGTCGGCGACACCACCTGGTTGACGTCCAGCGTCACCCGCTTCTGCTGGTCGGTGCCGAACTCGGTGTCCATCCGCTTGAAGTTGGTGTCGCCGGCCTGCTTGGTGACGATGTTGATGGCGCCGCCGGCGGTGCCGCGACCGGCATAGGACGAGGCCGGACCGCGCAGGATCTCGATCTGCTCGGTGAAGAAGTTCTCGCGGATCGACACGGCGGGATCGCGGATGCCGTCGATGAAGACGTCGTTGCGGGCGTCGAAGCCGCGGATGAAGAAGCGGTCGCCGAACGCGTTGCCGCCCTCACCCGAGCCGAGCGTGACGCCGGCGGTCGAGCGGCCGATCTCCTTCAGCGCCGTGACGTGCTTGTCCTGCAGCACCTCCTTGCTCATCACGGTGATCGTCTTCGGCGTATTCAAGAGCGGCTCGGGAAACTTGCCCGAGGCCTGCACGCGGTTGACCTTGTACGGCTCGGCCGCATCCGCATAGGGGTTGGCGTCGGGCGCGGTCAGCCCACCCGCATTGGGAAACGCCACCGCAGCCTGCTGCGCGGCCTGCTGGCGCGCCGCGCGACGCAGGGCATTGCGTGCGCGGACCTGCTCGGCGGTCGGCTTGGAGGACGTGGGCTTGGCGCGCGCGACGGGCACATCGACGTTGACCGGCGGCAGATCAGCCGCCGGCTGCGCCTCCGCCGACGACACCGAGGCCACGGCCATCAGTCCGGCGACCGCCGATACCTTGGTGACGAACGGCCCCTCTCCCCGCCCCTCGAAAAACTTCATCGCCACGCCCTCGCGCAGCGAACGCGGTGCTCTCACCTGTCCCATTTGAATTTCACGCGCCCCAGATTTTTCATTCCACATCGCTTCCGCGGATCATTCGCAGTGCGATGCGTCGTTGGTATCGGGCGTGTTTCAGAGGGTCAATTTGAGGAGCCCTAATTTGGTCTTGAATAGTTCCAGATCAAAACAATTCTAAACCTCACGACTAATAACGCGACGGAACTTGAAATCGTTCTAAACAGCGCGATTCGTATCGCGCTGTTGTCGTGACGCCTCACATCTCAGCTCGACGAACCGGCCGGCTCGTCGCTGCTCGGCGGCTTCATGAGCGAGAACAGCTCGTCCACGGTCTGCACCGCGATTCTGCGCACGCGCTCGGAATCCTCGATGCCCGCGATGCGCACGCCGTTGACGACCGCCCTGATCTCATCGCGGAAATCGGTGAGGAAACGCAAGGGATCGCGCTGCTCGTTGGCGACGCGCGCGATCAGTCCGGTGACCAGGATCTGGCACGCGAGCATCTTGCCGTTCAGTTCTTCCATCGAAAACTCCACACGTCTCGTCGTCGCCGCGCGGCGCATCCTCGCCGCTCCGGTCGACGCAGCCTTGCTTGGGTTGAAGATTCGCCGATTGCCTCCGGCGGCATCCTCGGCCGCCGACATCATCCGCTTCTAATCAGCTCTCATCGGACGCGACAAGACGGCGACAATAGGACTGCGGGCGGCGCCGCGCGACGAGCCGGCGATCATTGCGCTCCGATGCTGCGGCCCCCTCGAGGTGTCCAAGGCGATGGTGTCCCCGACGCAATCGGCAGCGGCCGTGCGCGACGCTCGGTCAGTTCGCGAGGCGAGCCCCGGGCCGGACGACGAGGATGACGGCGCGCACCAGACCATCGGAGCGAAACCTCGCCACCTCGCATTCAGGATGCGTCATCCGATCTGCGCAATTCAAGGTCGAAGACATTGGACTTGCCGCCACGCCGCGCTATTTGGCGGCGACGTCCGGCTTGGTCTCCGACAGCAGCTTGATGCGCTCCTTGAGCGCGCGCAGCGTGGCGAGGCTGGTCGCCACCGCGGCGTCGGGGATGTCGTGCAGGACGTCGGCGACGATCCCGTCCCGGACCACATCGAATTCGTCGACGAGCGTGCGGCCGGCCTCGGTGAGATAGAGCCGATTCGCGCGACGGTCCCTCGGATCGTGCCGGCGCTCCAGAAGCCCCTGCTCCACCAATCGGTCGAGCAGACGCACCAGCGAGATCGGCTGCAGTTCCAGCACCTCCGCGAGATCGACCTGTGACAGGCCCTCCTGCGCGCGCAGCCGAAACAGCACCACCCATTGCGCGCGGGTCGTGCCGCGCTGCTTGGCACGATGATCAATATAGTTGCGGAGAATGCGCGAGCTTTCGACAAGCTGTGCGATCAGCTGACGTCTGTCGTCCATCGACATGGCCGTGACCTCCCGTGAAGTCTTTTGATCGCACTGCGAAGCTTGCCAATTGTTTAGGTTGGAGCAAGCGGTCGTGTGTTTACACATTAATTGCGTGCGTACTATATCTGGGCCGCTGGGAATGGCTTTAAAGACCCGTTATCCTGTCCATCTCAGCATGTGGGCGAGCATGAAGACATCACGCACCATCACCTGGATCCTGCTGCTCGCGGCCCTCGGCGGCGCCGGCTATTACGGCTGGCAGCGCCATCAGGACACTGAGGCGGCGAAGAAGACGGCGGCGCAGAAGTCGGCCCGGCCGCCGGCCGTTCGGGTATCGACCGCTCCCGTCGAGAAGACGGATTTCCCAGTGTTTCTGACCGGACTGGGGACCGTGCAGGGCTTCAATACGGTCCAGGTCCGCACCCGCATCGACGGCCAGATCGACAAGATCGCCTTCACCGAGGGCCAGCTGGTCAAGGAAGGCGATCTCCTGGTCGAGATCGATCCGCGTCCCTTCCAGGCCGCGCTCGACCAGGCCAAGGCCAAGAAGGCCCAGGACGAGGCCAATCTCGCCAACGCCAATCTCGATCTGCAGCGCTATACGAAGCTCGGCGAGTTCGCGACCCGGCAGCAGCAGGACACCCAGCGCGCCACCGTCGCCCAGCTCACCGCCCAGATCGCCGCCGACGACGCCGCGATCGCCAATGCCCAGACCCAGCTCAGCTACACCCAGGTCAAGGCCCCGATCTCCGGCGTCGCCGGCCTGCGCCAGGTCGACATCGGCAACATCGTCAACGCCTCGAGCCAGACCGGCATCGTCTCGATCGCGCAGATCGAGCCGATCGCGGTGATCTTCACCGCCCCGGAGGAGCAGCTGCCCTACATCAACGAGGCGCAGAAGACCGAGTCGCTGAAGGTGATCGCGCTCACCACCGACGGCAAGAAGCAGCTCGCCGAGGGCAAGCTGATGGTGGTGAACAACCAGGTCGACACGTCGAGCGGAACAATCCGCCTCAAGGCGGTGTTCGACAACAAGGAGCACGTGCTGTGGCCGGGCCAGTCGGTCTCGACGCGTCTCCTGGTGCGGACCCTGAAGGACGCCACGGTGGTTCCCGACGACGCGGTCCAGCACTCGACCAACGGGCTCTATTCGTACACCGTGAGCCCGGAGAACAAGGCCGAGCTGCGCAAGGTGAAGGTGGGTGCCTCGATCGATGGCCGCACGGTCGTTGAGGAGGGTCTCACCCCGGGCCAGCAGGTGATCACCGGCGGTCAATTCAAGGTACAGCCAGGCTCCGTCGTGACCACAGCGGTCGCCAGCACGGAGCCGGCGGCAGCGAAGGTCCGGCAGGAATGAGCGGCGGCGGCATCTCGGCACCCTTCATCAAATACCCCATCGGCACCTCGCTGCTGATGGCGGGCATTCTGTTCATCGGCCTCGTCGCCTACCCGCTGCTGCCGGTCGCGCCGTTGCCGCAGGTCGACTTCCCCACCATCCAGGTCACCGCCAACCTGCCGGGCGCCAGCCCCGAGACCATGGCGACCTCCGTCGCGCAGCCGCTGGAACGGCAATTCGCCCAGATCCCCGGCATCGCCCAGATGACCTCGACCAGCTATCTGGGTACCGCCTCGGTCACGATCCAGTTCGATCTCAACCGCAGCATCGACGGCGCCGCCAACGACGTCCAGGGCGCGATCAACGCCGCCTCCGGCCAGCTGCCCAAGACCCTGCCGTCGCCACCGACCTACCGCAAGGTCAATCCGGCCGATTCTCCGATTCTCCTGCTGTCGGCGACCTCGGAAACGCTGCCGCTGACCACCGTCAGTGATGCGGTCGACGCCGGCCTCGCGCAGCAGATCAGCCAGATCTCCGGCGTCGCCCAGGTGATCATCGGCGGCCAGCAGAAACCTTCCATCCGCGTCCAGATCGACCCGGCCAAGCTGGTTGCCAAAGGCCTGTCGATGGAGGATGTGCGCAGCCAGATCGCGATCACGACCGTCGATAGCCCGAAGGGCAACATCGACGGCGACCGCCGCGCCTACACGATCTACGCCAACGACCAGCTGACCGACTCGAAGGACTGGAACGACGTCATCATCGCCTACCGCAATGGCGGTCCGCTGCGCATCCGCGATATCGGGCAGGCCGTGACCGGCCCGGAAGATGCCAAGCAGGCGGCGTGGGCCAATGGCAAGCGCGGCGTGTTCCTGGTCATCTTCAAGCAGCCCGGCGCCAATGTCATCGAGACTGTCGACCGCATCAAGGCGATGCTGCCGCGGCTGGTCGCGGCGATCCCGCCGGCCATCAAGATCGACCTGATATCGGACCGAACCACGACCATCCGCGCCGCCGTGGAGGACGTCCAGTTCACGCTGATCCTGACCATCTTCCTCGTGGTGATGGTGATCTTCATCTTCCTGCGCAGCTTCTGGGCCACGGTGATCCCGACCATCACGGTGCCGCTGGCGCTGCTCGGAGCCTGCGCGATGATGTGGGGGGTCGGCTACACGCTCGACAACCTCTCGCTGATGGCGTTGACGATCGCGGTCGGCTTCGTGGTCGACGACGCCATCGTCATGCTCGAGAACATCTCGCGCTATGTCGAGGAAGGCGAATCGCCGATGGCCGCCGCCTACAAGGGCGCCAGGGAGATCGGCTTCACCATCGTCTCGATCTCGATCTCGCTGGTGGCGGTGCTGATCCCGTTGCTGCTGATGGGCGGCATCATCGGCCGCCTGTTCCGCGAATTCGCGGTGACACTGGCGATGACCATCTTCGTATCGATGGTCGTGTCGCTGACCCTGACGCCGATGATGGCCTCGCGCTTCCTGCGCAACGAGCACGCGGCGCAGCACGGCAGGTTCTACCAGTGGAGCGAGGCCGCGTTCGACGCGCTGCTGCGCGCCTACGAGAAGGGCCTCGACCTGGCGCTGCGCTGGCGCTTCGTCACCCTCATGGTGTTCTTCGCCACGTTGGGCCTGTCCGTCTACCTCTTCATCCTGATCCCCAAGGGCTTCTTCCCGCAGCAGGACGTCGGCCTGATCACCGCCACGTCGGAAGCCTCGCAGGACATTTCCTTCAAGGCGATGCAGTCGCGCCAGGAGGCGCTCGCCAAGATCGTGATGGACGATCCAGCGGTGGCCAGCGTGGCCATGGCGGTCGGCGGGTCCGGACGCGCCGGCAACAACGGCAACATGTTCATCACGCTGAAGCCGCTCGACGAGCGCGACGCGAGCGCGCAGCAGGTCATCGGCCGCCTCCGGCCGAAGCTGGAAAAGGTCGAGGGAGCCCGCCTCTACATGCAGGCGGCGCAGGATATCCGGCTCGGCGGGCGTCCGACGCGAACGCAGTTCGAATTCACGCTGCAGGACTCCAACCTTGCCGAGCTCAACGAATGGGCTCCCAAGATTCTCGACAAGATGCGCTCGCTGCCCGAGTTGCGCGACGTGGCCACCGACCAGCAGGCCGACGGCACCACCGTGCAGCTCAGCATCAACCGCGACACGGCCTCGCGCTACGGCATCACGCCGCAGCTGATCGACGACACGCTGTACGACGCGTTCGGCCAGCGCCAGGTCGCGCAATATTTCACGCAGCTCAACTCCTATCGCGTCATCCTGGAGATCCTGCCCGAGCTGCAGGGCAATCTCGACACGTTGAACAAGCTCTACGTGAAATCGCCCACCACCGGCGACCAGGTGCCGCTGTCGACCTTCGCGAGCTGGAGCACTGTTCCGGTCCGGCCGCTGTCGATCAGCCACCAGGGCCAGTTCCCGGCGATCACGATCAGCTTCAACCTCGCGCAGGGCATCGCGCTCGGCCAGGCCACCCAGGCGGTCCAGCGCGCGATGGTCGATCTCGGCGCGCCGGCGACGCTCAACTCCAGCTTCCAGGGCACCGCGCAGGCGTTCCAGCAGTCGCTGTCGACCGTACCGCTCCTGATCCTCGCGGCGCTCGTCGTCGTCTACCTGATCCTCGGCATCCTCTACGAAAGCTACATCCATCCGATCACGATCCTTTCGACGCTCCCCTCGGCCGGCGTCGGCGCACTCGCGATCCTGATGGCGTTCGGCTACGATTTCAGCCTGATCGCACTCATCGGCGTGATCCTGCTGATCGGCATCGTGAAGAAGAACGGCATCATGATGGTCGACTTCGCCATCGCCGCCGAGCGCGACCAGCATCTCGCGCCCGAGCAGTCGATCCGCCAGGCCGCCCTGCTCCGCTTCCGCCCGATCATGATGACGACGATGGCGGCGCTGCTCGGCGGCGTCCCGCTGATGCTCGGAACCGGGACCGGCTCGGAGATCCGCCAGCCGCTCGGCTATTCGATGGTCGGCGGCCTCATCGTCAGCCAGATGCTGACCCTGTTCACCACCCCGGTGATCTATCTCTATCTCGACAAGGTCAACAACGCCTTCGCCCGCTGGGGCCGGACGCATATCGACCACGAGACGGACACGGCCGCCGCCGGCCCGGTGAAGGAAGCGGCGGAGTAACCCGCCGCTCCTGCTCGCGTCCCTACTGCCGCGCCATCTCGGCGTTGCCGACGCCCTCACCGTCGAGGCTCTGCTCGTTCTGCATCGTCACTGTCACATGCGACAGTCGTCCGGTGAATGCGAACGGCGCCGCGTAGTCGGACACGGGGCTGCCGCGGTCATGGCCGATGTCGAGGCCCGACCATGAGATCAGCGTGTGGAAGGCGAGCTGAGTGGTCAGCGCGCCGGCCGCCTCACCGTCGATCAGCAAGGTATAGCGGCTCATGCCGGTGCGCGCGCCCTTGGCGGGCTCGCTTTCGCGCCGCAGGCGCTCGACGCGTAGGCCGAGGCGATGCGATCCCGCCGGCACGGGCCGCGTCGAACGCACGATGTCGTGGCGCCCGCCGATGTTCAAATCGTGCACCAGGTGGCCGTCCTTGAGATAGAGGCTGTAGCCCGACGTCGCATCGCCATGGGCGATCAGCACGCCGGATGCGCCGCCTTCGTCGATCTCGACATGCGCCTCGATCAGATAGTCGCGACTGCGCACGTCGGGCGCGACGTCGGTCGGCACATGGCCCATGCCGGCGTGGAAGGTGAAGCGGGTGCGCGCGCCGTGGAAGCGCGCGGCATTCTCCGCAAAGCGCGGGCCGAAGCGGTCGTCGAGCGGCAGCACCTGATGCGCCTCCGCCTGCTCCCACCACAGTCTCACCAGCGCCGCGAGCCGCTCCGGCTCGGCCGCCGCGAGATCGCGGGTCTCGGAGAAATCCCGCGCCAGGTGAAACAGCTCCCATTTGTCGTTGTCGAACGGCGTGCCGGTGGGATGGAAGGCGACCGCCTTCCAGCCGTCGTGCCAGAGGCCGCGATGGCCGAACATCTCGAAATATTGCGGCGAAGCCTTTGACGGCGCATTTGCGTCCCCGATCGAGGCTGCGAAGCTCACGCCTTCGAGCGGCATCTGCGGCACGCCTGCGATCGTTGCCGGCGCTTCGATGCCGATCAGATCGAGCAAGGTCGGCACGAGGTCGCAGGCATGGACGAACTGGTGGCGCACTTCGCCGCGCGCCGCGACCGCCCGCGGCCATGACAGGATGAAGGGATCGCGGATGCCGCCGCCATGGGTGTTCTGCTTGTAGCGCTTGAGCGGCGTGTTCGACGCCATCGCCCAGCCATGCGGGAAGTTGGAATGCGTGTCGGGGCCGCCGATGTCGTCGATCCGCGCGAGCTTCTCGGCGATCGGCTCCGGCTTGAAGTTGAACGGCCCCATCGCATTGACGAAGCCGAGCGGCCCGCCCTCCTGGCTCGCACCATTGTCGGACATCACGATCACCAGCGTGTTGTCGCGCTGCCCGGTCCTGTCGAGGAAGGCGAGCAGCCGCGCCAGATGCTGGTCGGCGTGGTCGAGCATGCCGGCGAAGGCGGACTGCAGCCGGGTGAACACGCGGCGCTCGTCGTCGGAATGCGCCTCCCAGGCCTTCACGCCGTCATTGCGCGGCGGCAGGTCGGTCGCCTCGGGCACCAGCCCCATCGCCTTCTGCCGCGACAGACGCTGTTCGCGCTCGACGTCCCAGCCATGGGCGAACACGGCATCGTAGCTCGCGATGATGTCGCGAGGCG
>NZ_CAFJ01000189.1 GCF_000239795.1 Bradyrhizobium sp. STM 3809
CGAGGTGATCGAGCGCCTGCCCGGCACCGCCGCGGTCGGCCACGTCCGCTACGCGACGACAGGCGCGACGATCCTGCGCAACGTGCAGCCGCTGTTCGCCGAGCTCAACGCCGGCGGCTTCGCGGTCGGCCACAACGGCAACCTCACCAACGGCCTCACCTTGCGCCGCGAGCTGGTGCGTGCCGGCGCGATCATGCAGTCGACCACCGACACCGAGGTGATCCTGCATCTCGTCGCCCATTCCCGCCGCAGCAACTTCATCGACCGCTTCATCGAGGCGCTCCGCGCACTGGAGGGCGCCTACTCGCTGGTCTGCCTCACCAACAAGAAGCTGATCGGCGCCCGCGATCCTCTCGGCATCCGCCCGCTGGTCTATGGCGAGCTCGACGGCTGCCCGATCCTGGCGTCCGAGACCTGCGCGCTCGACATGATCGGCGCACGCTACATCCGCGACATCGAGCCCGGCGAAGTCGTCGTCTTCGACGAGACCGGCCTGCACAGCCACAAGCCGTTTCCGCCGAAGCCGGCGCGTCCCTGCGTGTTCGAATACATCTATTTCGCGCGTCCCGACTCCGTGGTCGGCGGCCGCTCGGTCTATGAGGTGCGCAAGGCGTTCGGGGCGCAGCTCGCGCGCGAGAGCCATCCCGAGGTGGATGTCGTCGTTCCCGTGCCGGATTCCGGCGTGCCGGCGGCGATCGGCTACAGCCAGTTTTCCGGGGTGCCGTTCGAGCTCGGCATCATCCGCAACCATTATGTCGGCCGCACCTTCATCCAGCCGACCCAGGCGATCCGCGAATCCGGCGTGCGCATGAAGCACTCGGCCAACCGCGCCGCGATCGAAGGCAAGCGCATCATCCTGATCGACGACTCGCTGGTGCGCGGCACCACCTCGCGCAAGATCGTGCGCATGATGCGCGACGCCGGTGCCACCGAGGTGCATTTCCGCCTGGCGTCGCCGCCGATTCTCTATCCCGACTATTACGGCATCGACCTGCCGGACCGCGGCGGCCTGCTGGCGGCGACGCATTCCCTGGAGGAGATGCGCGAGCTGATCGGCGCGGATTCGCTGGCCTTCCTGTCGATCGACGGCATGTACCGCGCCATGGGCGAGCCGGCCCGCGACCCCGCCGCGCCGAAATACGCCGACCACTGCTTCACCGGCAGCTACCCGACCAGCCTCACCGACCAGTCGCTGGTCGAGCCGACCCAGCAGCAGCTCTCGCTGCTGGCGGAAGCGAGCTGAGACCGTATCCACACGCCGTCCCAATGCTAAGACGGCGTCATCAGGACATGGCGCGATCGCCACACCCCGTCATTCCGGGGCGATGCGAAGCATCGAACCCGGAATCTCGGAATTGTCTTGCGCAACTCACCTCGAGATTCCGGGTTCGAGGCCTTGCGGCCTCGCCCCGGAATGACGGCGCTTGGGAAACAAGTCGTTCCGGCCTGGCGCGCGATTGGCGCCGGGACCCATAGCCAACGACCGCTGTTTGGCAGGCAGGGCTAGCCACAACCAGCCAACTCCATCATAACCGGCGCGGAGTATGGGTCCCGGCGCCAAGCGCGCAATCGCGCGCCAGGCCGGGACGACGAAGATCGAGACCTGCGGCCATGACCAACCTTCCCCTCGCCAATCGGATTGCCCTCGTCACCGGCGCCTCGCGCGGCATCGGCCATGCGACGGCGCGGGCGCTCGCCCGGGCCGGCGCCCATGTCGTGGCCGTCGCCCGCACGCAAGGAGGCCTGGAGGAACTCGACGACGAGATCCGCAAGGAGACAGGCCACGGCGCCACGCTGGTGCCGCTCAGCATGACCGACAGCGACGGTATCGCCCGGCTCGGCGCCGCGCTGCACGAGCGCCACGGCAAGCTCGACATCCTGGTCGGCAACGCCGCCGTGCCCGGCCCCTCCTCGCCGCTCGGCCATATCGATCTGAAGCCGTGGAACGACGTCGTCGCGGTCAATCTGACCGCCAACTTCCAGCTGATCCGCTGCATGGAGCCGCTGCTGAAAGTGTCGGATGCCGGCCGCGCCGTGTTCGTCACCTCAGGCGCCGCCCACAAGGCGCAGGCCTATCTCGGCCCCTATGCCGCGACCAAGGCCGCGCTGGAGACCCTGGCGCGCGTCTGGGCCCACGAGACCGAGCGCACGCCGCTCCGCGTGAA
This sequence comes from Bradyrhizobium sp. STM 3809, assembly GCF_000239795.1. Taxonomy (GTDB): domain Bacteria; phylum Pseudomonadota; class Alphaproteobacteria; order Rhizobiales; family Xanthobacteraceae; genus Bradyrhizobium. The sequence continues at coordinate 2,166 of NZ_CAFJ01000189.1, forward strand.
TCTGTTCAGCCCCGGCCCGATCCGCACCCGCATGCGCGCCACCGTCTTCCCCGGCGAGGATCCGATGACTCTCGAGACCCCCGAGCAGGCCGCCGAGTTCATCCTGCCGATGTGCCTGCCCTCCTGGACCGAGACCGGCAAGTTCTACGACTACAAGAATCGCACACTGAAGAGTTTTCAGCCGCCGGCGTGAGTCGGCGCTATCGCAGGCCTGCGCGGCCCGCCGCGACCTCGACGAGGGCGATGGCGCGCTCGGGACAGGCGACGACGCACAGGCCGCAGGCGAGGCAGCGATCGCTGTTCGGCGTATGGGCCGTCTTCATACCGTGGACGCGCACGCGCAGCCGGCCCAGGAAGGACAGCGCGCGGAAATCCTCATCGCCGATCGGCGCGATGTCGAACACGTCGTAGGGGCAGACCTCGACGCAGTCGCCCTTGGCCTCGCATCGGTTGCGATCGACAACAGGCAGGAAGCGGCCGGGCTTGGCCTTGCAGCCGACACCGGGCCGCTTCGGATGCTGTGCGGCCTTGCGAACCTTGGCGGGATTGGTGCGCTTTGAAAGCGTCGGCTGGGTCTGGTCGGTCACCCGTCTGCTCCTGGTTCATCTGCGTCAGGCGGCAGCCGTGACGATGTGGGATTGCCAGTAGGCGCAGCGGCGTTCGTTGGCTTCAACATCGGCTGATCATGCCCAACCGCTTGCGACATCCCCCGCTGTCGTCCCGGCGAACGCCGGGACCCATAACCACCAGCGGTGATGTTTGCAGATGATGGCAACTCAGACTTTTGTCCCCACGCACATCACGCGGTATGGGTCCCGGCGTTCGCCGGGACGACAGCGGAGGATGTGGTCGACACCGCGACTCTCACTCACGCCACTCAAAACGGTAGTGAATGGAACAACTTGATCGCTCATTGCAGCACCACCTACTTCGGAGCCGGCGTCGCCGTCGCCGGCTTTGCGGCCGTGGCTTTCGCCGACGCCGGGATCTGCCGGTCCCGCACGGCCATCAGCTCCTTGCGCAGCTTCTCCTGCTGCTCCACCGACAGCACCGGCCGCTGGTCGTCATGCGGCAGGTCGTTGACCGGAAGGTAGTTGTAGGTGTTGTTGAAGCTCGCACCGGCCTCCGGCGCCGGCGTGGACGACGTCGCGCAGCCGGCGAGCGATAGCGTGGCCAGCAGGGCCGCTGCGACGGGCAGGGCGCGCGCAGCCGCGATCGTTCCGGGGCCTGGCACCGACCGGCTCATCGTGCCGCCGCCATCGTGGGCGCAGACAGCTGCGCCGTGAGGCCATGCTCGTTCGATTGCAGGCCCGGCAGGCTCCTCACCCAGGGATAGCCGCGCCGTCCCATCTCGAAGCCGCGATCGAACAGGGCGGTCATGTAGCTGCGGTCGAACGCGCCGTTGGGCTTGACCTGGAAATCGGCCGGCACGCTGGCGAGGTTGAAGTCGATGCCGTTGAACTTCGCCACCGAATAGATCCGGTAGATATCGCCGATGCCCTGGTTCTTGATCAGGGTCGTCAGCGAGCGCTGCGTCACCGACAGCACGTCGGCGCCGACGCTGTCCCATTCCGGATCGATGCGGGCGTTGCGGATGACGTAGAGATGCGCGCCGCTGACGCTGCGCCGTGGACCGCGGATGGAGACGAGGCGCAGCACCGACGGGCCGATGAACACCTGCCGCGTCACGCCGCCATCGACATGCAGCTCGTCGTAGTCCTTGTCGCCGATCCGCACCTTGATGCGCACCGGCGCGAAGGCGCCGGGCACGGTGGCGGAGGCGAGCAGCACCTGGCGGAACAGGTCGATCGCCTCGGGCGTGTCGCTGGCGGCGATGCGGCCCATGTCCCACAGCACCGGCCGCTGCGCATCGAGATTGGTGGTGCCGACCAGCAGCACCCTGCCCTTCGCGCTCTCGCGGGCGATGTCGCGCAGGAAGTCGCGGTCGACATATTTTTCGATCAGGCGCGACAGCGGCGTGTTGTCGGCCAGCGCCGCGCCCTGCAGCAGGCCGGGAAGGTTGACGGTGAAGATGTCCTTGCGCTCATAGGCGGTGAAGATCTCGCGCAGCCGTTCATCATGCGCACGGCCGAGGAACACGAACGGCGCCATGAGCGCGCCCGAGCTCACGCCCGTCACCATGTCGAAGGTCGGCCGGTTGCCGGCCTCGCTCCAGCCGGCCAGCAGACCGGCACCGAACGCGCCGTTCTCGGCCCCGCCGGAGATCGCCAGGAAGTTCATCGGACGCGACGCGGCCATTTCTGCCGAGGCGCGCTGCATCGAGGCTTCCGCCATGCGCGGCGACGCCTCGTCGCCCCAGTAGCGGACGTCGCGGAAGCCGACCGGCTCGGCATGAATGGCCGCCATCTCGGACGGCGCGTTGCGCGGCATGACGGCAGCGCAGCCGCCGAGCTGCAGCGACGCCATCAGCACGACCGCAACACGCGAGACAATGGCGCGGAAAGTCATGGCGGGCTTCATCGCGCGGGTTGCTGCTCCATGCTCGCGATATCAGGCGAAGGCGGCGGCGAGGAGGACCTGGCCTCGTCCGCGCCCTTGTCGGTCCAGCCCGGCGGCAAGCCGAGGCCCGCGCCGACGAATCCCTTCAGCCCCGGGAAGCGACCAAACTGCTCACATGCGGCATATTTAGGGGCGCCGCCGAACTTGGCAGGGACGCTGGAAACAGACGGCAATGAGGCCAGCGACGGCACGCCGGTGAACGGCGACTCGCCGGTCGACACCAGCCTTGCGAAATCGGCGCCGAATTCCGAAGCAAGGTCGTAGGCGTCGCCATCACTGGCCATGCGCGCCGTCGACACCGAATTGGCGCCGCGCGCCCAGACCATCGCGGCCTTCTGAAAGCCCGCGATGTCGCGCGCCTCGGCCTCGACCGACAGGGTGCCGAGACCGATCGGCAGCCGTGGCACCGGAACGGGCATGCCGGGCAGCGCCACGCTCTTGGCAATGGAAGCGGCCTGCGAGGCGGCCGACGCAGTCGCGTTGGTCGCCGTCGCGTGAGTGACGGTGGCCTGCACGATCAAATCGGCGTCCTCGCCCGGCGCGACCACGCGGAATCGCTCGCTCAGCCGCAGGCACATTTCGCGGCTGATGACATTGGCCACCAGCTTGCGCTCGGTCTCGTCCAGGGCGACGTCGGTCCGCGCTGGAAACGCGGTCGGCTCGATGCGGACCGTCTTGGCCTCGAGCAGGTCCTTCTTGTTCGCCTTGATCTGCGCGCGCGTCACCAGCCCGTTGGCGTCGGCGAGGCGATCGTAGCTCCTGAGCGAGCCGGCGCGCTCCAGCGGGGCGGTCGCACAGCCGGCGGTCGCCAGAGCCAGCGACAGCAGCGCTGTCCACTGCAGCGGGACAAGACCCTTCATCGGGGAGAGACCCATTGATAGATAGCTCACTCTAATTAAGTCCCACGAACCTTCCGGCTTGTCCATCTAAACTAGATCAAATTCTCTAGATAACCGCGGCGAGAAATATTATTTTATATTACAAGGCGTTGGCGGAGACGGACAAAGCGAGGCGGAAGTTGGGCAGGCGAGGTTTGAGGCGATGAGGCGATGAGGAAGGTCGATCCGGTCAGGCACGAGCAGAAGCGGCGGGAAATCCTCCAGGCCGCGTTGACGTGCTTTGTCAGGGACGGCTTTCACGGCGCCAGCACCACCGACATCTGCGCCGAGGCCGGGATCAGCCCGGGCCACCTCTATCACTACTTCGCCAGCAAGGAGACGATGATCCAGGCGCTGGTGGAGCAGAACCTCAGCCACGCCGCCTCCCGTCTCAAGGTCATCTTGACGGAGCCCGACGTCATCGAGGCGCTGGTGCTTGAGCTCGAGAGCACCAGCATCCGCCAGCCGCAGGCGCAGGTGCTGAGCGCCGAGGCGCTGGCCGAGGCCTGCCGCAATCCGGAGTTCGCGGCCATCGTCCATGCTCATGCGCGGGCGATGCGGGCGCTGCTGGTCGACTTCATCATCCGGGCCCAGCAGCGCGGCGACATCGACGCCGGCCTCGATCCCGAGGCGACGGCCAACATCCTGTTCCTCGTGGTCGACGGCGCCCGCGCCCTGCCGATCCGCAACCCGGACGTCGACGTCGCGCAGAGCACGCAGCATCTGCGTCTCATGCTGACGCGCTTCCTCAAGCCCGCCGCCGCGCCGGCGGTCGAGTGAGACCGCGCATCTCCATCGCCGCCAATTGACACCCTGCCCCGCGCGCGATTGACTGCATTCAACTAAGCGGATGACCGCAGCAGATCGGGGAGGATGCCATGACGCGAGGACGACGCGGACGCGCGAGTGGTCTTGCCCTGACGTTGCTGACGGCCGTCGTCGCGACCGCCGGCGCCCTGCTCCCGCACCGCGTCCATGCTGGCGAGATTCCAACCTTCGCCGTCGAGCCGTCCTGGCCGAAGCAGCTTCCCAACAACTGGATCCTCGGTCAGGTCGGCGGCATCACCGTCGATGCCCAGGGCCACATCTGGGTCATCCATCGCCCGCGCTCGCTGACCGACGACGAGAAGGGCGCAGCCCTCAACCCGCCGCGCTCGAAGTGCTGCATCCCGGCGCCGCCGGTGCTGGAGTTCGACACCGACGGCAATCTGCTGCGCGCCTGGGGCGGCCCTGGACCGGGCTATGAATGGGTCGGCCGCGAGCACGGCATCGAGGTCGACGAGCGCGGCTTCGTCTGGATCGGCGGCAACGCCGACAACGACAATGCGATCCTGAAATTCACGCTCGACGGCCAGTTCGTGGCGCAGATCGGAGCGATCGCGCCGAGCAAGGGCTCCAACGACACGACGCAGCTCGGCAAGCCCGCGGAGACCGCGATCGACAAGGACGCGAACGAAATCTACGTCGCCGACGGCTATGGCAACCGCCGCGTCATCGTGTTCGACGCGACGACGCTGGCCTATAAGCGGCATTGGGGCGCCTATGGCCACGTGCCCGACGATGCCAGGCAGCCGCCCTATGATCCCAAGGCCCCCGTATCGCAGCAGTTCGGCAATCCCGTGCACTGCGTGAAGATCGCCGACGACGGCCTCGTCTATGTCTGCGACCGCATCAATGACCGCATCCAGGTGTTCAAGAAGGACGGCACCTTCGTGACCGAATGGTTCTTCGAGAAAGCGACGCTCGGCAACGGCGCGGTCTGGGACATCGCGATCTGGCCCGATCCGAAGCAGACCTATTTGTTGTCCGCCGACGGCGAGAACAACGAGATCCGGATCATCCGCCGCGCCGATGGCAACGTCGTCGGCGCTTTCGGCCACAATGGCCGCAATGCCGGCCAATTCCACTGGGTGCACGCGATGGCGGTCGACAAGCAGGGCAACGTTTATACCGCCGAGGTCGACACCGGAAAGCGCATCCAGAAATTCCGGCTGACCTCGGACGCGCTGCGTTAACGCTCTCTCCTGTCGCACAAAGCTTGGGCGGGCCTGCCCCCTTTGGCGCATTGAAGCCACTGCGGAGACCGGCTAATCAGGATGACAGACGGCAAAGGGCGCCGAAGATGCCCCGCCGCGACACGACACAACGAGACACCAGGGAGGATTTTGATGACGACGTCTCATGCGCGGCGGATTGCCGCGCTGCTTGCCGCCACCACGCTCAGCTTTGCCGGCTCCGCCTTCGCCGACGACAAGGTCGTCAAGATCGGCGTGCTCAACGACATGTCGAGCCTCTATGCCGACATCGGCGGCCCGAACTCGGTGGCCGCGATCAACATGGCGGTCGAGGATTCCGGCCTGAAGGCCAAGGGCTGGACCATTGAGGTCATCAGCGGCGATCACCAGAACAAGCCCGACATCGGCGTCAACATCGGCCGGCAGTGGATCGACACCCAGAAGGTCGACGTGATCATGGACACGCCGAACTCCGGCGTGGCGCTGGCCGTCTCCAACCTGGTCAAGGACAAGAACGTGGTCCTGATCAATTCCGGCGGCGCGACGGCCGACCTCACCGGCAAGGCCTGCAACGCCAACACCATCTCCTTCACCTACGACACCTACATGCTGGCGAACGGCACCGGCAAGGCGCTGACCAAGTCCGGCGGCGACAGCTGGTTCTTCCTGACCGCGGACTACGCGTTCGGCCAGGCGCTGGAGCGCGACACATCGGCGGTGGTGACGGCCAATGGCGGCAAGGTGCTCGGCTCGGTGAAGCATCCGCTCAACACCGCCGACTTCTCCTCCTTCCTGCTACAGGCGCAGTCGTCCAAGGCGAAGGTCATCGGCCTCGCCAATGCCGGCGGCGACACCACCAACGCGATCAAGCAGGCCTCGGAGTTCGGCATCGTGCAGGGCGGCCAGAAGCTCGCCGCGCTGCTGCTGTTCGTCAACGACGTGCACGCGCTCGGCCTGAAGGTCGCCCAGGGACTGACTTTCACGGAATCGTTCTACTGGGACCTGAACGAGCAGACCCGCGCCTGGTCCAACCGCTTCATCAAGCTGTCGCCCAAGGGCACGATGCCGTCGATGACGGTCGCCGGAAACTACGCCGGCACGCTGCATTACCTGAAGGCGCTGGAAGCGCTTGGCGGCAATCCGCATGACGGCGCCAAGGTCGTGGCCAAGATGAAGGAGATCCCGACCGACGATCCGCTGTTCGGCAAGGGCCCACTGCGCGCCGACGGCCGCCGCCTGATCCCGGCCTATCTGTTCGAGGTCAAGAAGCCGGAGGAGTCCAAATATCCCTGGGACTACTACAAGCTGATCGCGACCATCCCCGCCGAGGACGCGGCCAAGCCGCTCGAAGCCAGCGAGTGCCCGCTGGTGAAGAAGTAGGTCTGCGAGTCACCGCCTGTTGCCTCTCGCCCAGAACACGCTGCTCATGTCCCGATGTGCAGCGCGCCCTCGGCGCCTGATCCTCATGGTGAGGAGGCGCGCAGCGCCGTCTCGAACCATGAGGCCCCTGTTCTATCCCCCTCATCCGAGACGCATCCTACGACGCATTCAGGATGAGGGTTTTTCGTCGCGCGCACGCAGCGTCCGCACCGCGATCGCGAGCGCCACGATCAGCAGCGCCGAGGCCAGCAGGAATGGCGCCCCTGGCAGATGCAGCGGCGCATTCGCGCCGATGAAATAGGCGAACGTCAGCGTGAACAGGAACGGCCCGGCAAGCTGGGCCATGCTCTGCACGCTCGACGTCGCGCCCTGCAGCTGGCCCTGCCGGTCCGGCGGCACCAGCCGTGTCATCAGCGCCTGGATCGCCGCGCCCGAGACGCCCCACAGCGCCATCGCGGGAATGCCGAGCCAGCTGAGCCTGCCAGTGGGCGCGAGGCCGAAGATCAGGAAACCGACCGTGCCGGCGCCCAGCCCGAGCATGAGCGCGCCGCGCTCGCCGAGCGACCGCACGATGAAGCCGACCGCCCCGCCCTGCACGATCATGGCGCAGACGCCGACGATGGCCAGCGTCAGGCCGACCGTGCGCGNCGTCCCAGCCATAGCGGTAGGTCGCGTACAGCACGAAGGTCGACGGCAGCACGACATGGGCGAGCTGGGTGATGAAGTTGACCAGCGACAGGCCGGCGAGCGTCCGCTCCGAGCGCAGCAGGCGCAGCGCCCCGAGCGGGCTCGCCGCGCGCCAGCGGAACGGGCTGCGCCGCTCCGAGGGCAGCGATTCCGGCAGCACCAGGAGGCCATACAGCGCATTGGCGAAGCTCAGCCCGGCGGCCGCCCAGAACGGCAGCCGCGGATCGATGTCGCCGAGCAGGCCGCCGGTGGCCGGCCCGAGCACGAAGCCGGCGCCGAACGCCGCGCCGATGCGGCCGAACACCGCGGCCCGGCGGTCGGGCGGCGTGAGGTCGGAGATGTAGGCGAAGGCGGTGGCGATGCTGGCCGAGGTGACGCCGGAGATCAGCCGCCCGGCGAACAGCCAGGCCAGCGACGGCGCCAGCGCCATCAATACGTAGTCCGCTGCCAGGCCGAAGTTCGACAACAGGATGACCGGCCGCCGCCCGAACCGGTCCGACAGGCTGCCGAGCACCGGCGAGAACACGAACTGCATCAGCGCCCAGGCGGTGCCGAACAGCCCGAAGATGCGCGCCGCCTGCGCCGTGTCGTTGCCGACGAAGCCCTCGATCAGCTTCGGCAGGATCGGCATGATCAGCCCGAGCGCGAGCATGTCGAGCAGGATGGTGACGAAGATGAACGCCACCGCGCCCCGACGCGGCTCAGGCGGCGATGTCATCTCGTCGGATGTCTGGCTGTCGGGACGAAGCATGACCTGCGCTCGGTACAACGCCCGCAGCAACGCAGGACGGCGGGGGACTTATACACGCGGAGCCGAGGGCAGCAATGTGGGAGTATCACGTGGCGGGCCGCCGCGATGAATGCACCGCAAAACTGCGCGCATCACTGACCCACATCACGAGCCGCGTAATCGGCTCGACCACGCGCCGGATCTCGCCTTGCAGCAAGCCGCTTGCTTGCGCATCAGGCCCTCGCCCTTCAACAGCCGCCACACCACCGTGCCGTGATCCATTCGCACCGGAATCAGACCAGGAGATCCATCTGACGCTGGCGGCTTGATCATCTGTTTTAATACGAACCGCGCACGCCGTGATGCCCGGAATGATCAACAGCTTATTGGATCAGATATGGATTCTCAGCCAAACATCTCTGAATCGCCTCCTCTGGTACCGCTGCTAAGGAAGCGCGCAGCTTGCTCCACGTTGACGAGCCAATGTCCCAGCGAGATCCAAACGCAGCGCCGGGAAACTCCTCGGCCCATTCGGTCCTCCGGGCCTTGAGATCCTCTCTTGTAAGGAGGTGCGCCAGCGGACTCCCGCATCCAATCTTAGTTAAGCCCTACTCCCACTCGATTATCTCTACATCTTCTAAGTTTTGATTTTTCCTGACTCTTCCGAGAGACCATTGCAGCACGCCGCTGACGCGACCGACAGATTTCTTTCGTTTTGATTCCACAAGAATATTTCGTGGTCTGCGCGCTTGGCGCCCTTCATGATCTATCGCCTGCCATTGCCGGGGCGGCAACGGAAAATCGCCAGACGATCGTCTGGCATCATCTCCTCTCGGGGGGCAGCATGACGAGGGCCACGTTGCTGCGATCACGGAGTGGCGTTAGCAGGCCAGCGGCACGTGCGGTGGTCGTCGCAGGGGAGAGGCTGACAAAGACGGCGTACTTGAGATCTGGGCCGGCCCGCTGTCCAAGGTCTCAGACGTTGGCGAATACGCCGCGCGAGCCGCGTCAGGGTGGCGCTGGTCTGGCAAGACCAGCATTCGATCTTATGAAAGCTGACCGCAAGATCACCGCGAGCGAGCTGCGGCTGGCCACGCCATGGCGCGGACGCAGTGGTCGCTCAAAGGCCCGCGCCCTTTGCGATCGCCGCGGTGAATGACCGGTCGAGGATGGCCGCCGCGTCGAGCCGTTCCTTGATCAGGCCGGTGCGGGTGTAGAGGTCGATGGTCTTCTGCTCGTCTGCGACGACGGCGTCGTCGATCGGGACGATGCGGACCTGGGCGCGCTTGGGCCAGTTGAGCGGCACGGCGGGCGGGATGTTCATCAGCTTTCCCCAGGTCTCGGCGTAGCTTTCGACATGGCCGAGCGACCAGGCGCGGGCGGCGGCCAGCCGCTGGACGAAATCCTCCAGTGCCGCGCGGTGCTCTTTGATCGCTGTCGGCGTGGCGACCTGGAAGCTCAGGCCGGGCGTCAGTCCCTCGCCGGTGATGACGCGGCGCGACCTGAACAGCACCTCCTCCTGGCTGACATAGGGCTCCCATGTCGACCAGGCGTCGACCGAGCCCTGGGTGTAGGCGACCTTGGCATCCGACGGTGGCAGGAAGACGAGCTGGATGTCGCTGGTGGTCCAGCCGCGCGATTCCAGCGCCGCAAGCACCAATTGGTGTCCGATAGACCCGCGGCCGGTCGCAATCTTCCTGCCCTTGAGATCGTCGAAGCTCTTGATCGGCGAAGTCTCCGGCACCAGCATCGCCAACCCCTCCTGGGTCTGGCGGATCGCAGCGATCGCCTTGACGGGCACGCCGGAGGCGGCTGCGAAGGTGAAGGGCGCATCGCCGACGAGGCCGGTGTCGATCGCGCCGGCGCTGAGCGCCTCCAGCAGCGGCGCCGCGGCGACGAACTCCTTCCATTCGATGGTGTAGGGCACGTCCTTGAGCACGCCCGCCGCCTCCATCACGGCGCGCGCATTGCCCTTCTGGTCACCGACGCGCAGTGTCACCTGCGCGAAGGCCGAGGCGGTGAATGCGAGCAGCAGGCCCGCAGCCAGGAGAACGCGCTTCATTCCGCCGCGACTCCCTTCGCGCCCTGCCGCCGCGCGATCAGCGCGCGCGTCGCCGGGATCAGCGCGCGGCCATAGTCGATGGCATCGATCAGCGGATCGAAGCCACGGATCAGGAAATGACTGATGCCGAGATCGTAGTAGTCGCCGAACACCTCGGCCACCTGCTCCGGCGTGCCGACCAGCGCCGTGGTGTTGCTGTTGGCGCCGGTGAGCTTGGCGATCTCAGTCCACAGCCGCTTGTCGACGCGCTTGCCCTGCTCGGCGATCGCGAGCAGGCGCTTGGCGCCGTCGGTGGCGTGGCCGTCGGCCGGCTTGCGGTAGCCGGTCTGGTCCTGCAGCGCGGTGGCGCGCTCCAGGATGTCCTGCGCCCTCGCCCAGGCCTTCTCCTCGGTGTCGGCGAGGATCGGGCGCACCGACAGCGAGAAGCGCGGCGCCGGACGGCCGTGCTTCGCCGCGGCCGCGCTGACGCGGGCGACCTGTTCGCGCACCTGCGCGTAGGACTCGCCCCACAGCGCGTAGGTATCGGCATGTCTGCCCGCGACGTCGATCGCGGCATCCGAGGCGCCGCCGAAATAGATCCGGATGCCCTCCTTGCGATACGGCTTGACCTGCGCGAACGCATTCTCGACCTGGTAGTACTTGCCGGCGTAGCTGAACGGTTTGTCGCTGGTCCATTCGGCCCTGACGATATCGAGGAACTCGCTGGTGCGGGCATAGCGCTCGCTCTTGTCATCCAGCGTGTTGCCGTCCTGGCGCAGCTCGGTGGCATTGCCGCCGGTGATGACGTGCAGCGCGACGCGGCCCTTCGAGAACTGGTCGAGCACCGCGAACTGCCGCGCCAGCAGGGTCGGCGAGGTGAAGCCCGGCCGCTGCGCGATCAGCACGTTGAGCCTCGAGGTGACACCGAGCACGTGCTGGGCCACCTGCAGGCTGTCCGGCGAGGTCGAGTGGAACGCGAGCAGCGCGCGGTCGAAGCCGGCATTCTCATGCGCCTTCGCCACCGTCTCGATGTGCACGGGATCGAGCACCGGTCCCTGGCGGATGATGATCTCGGACGAATTGTTGTTGGAAATGAAGCCGATGAATTCGATCTCGGACATGTGTCCTGTCTCCTCAGATTGTCAAAGTCCAAGCGCCAGACGGCCGGCGGCGATGCGCGTGGCGTCGTCCTGCGGGGTGTGAACGCGGCCGCACAGCACGTCGCGATAATGCCGCTCGAGCGGATTGGCGCGGCTGAGGCCGTGATTGCTCGACAGCGACAGCGCGTCCTCGACTGCCGCAACCGCATTGTTCGTGACAGTGAGCTTGATGATGTTGCCCTCGACCGGGCTGACCACTCGGCCCTCGTCGAAATCGCGCGCGACGCTCTCGATCAGCCGCGCATTGACCTGCAGCCGCGCCTCGATCGCGCCGAGCACCTCCTGCGCACGCGGCAGAGTCGACAGCGGTGCGCCGAGGCTCGACGGTGTGCGCGTCTTGAGGAAGTCGACGATCCAGTTGCGCGCCGCACGCGCGACGCCGTCATAGATCGCACCGACGAAGGCGGCATGGACCAGCGCCTGGGTCGGATTCTGCACGCGCCAGTCGGCGGGCCTGCGCAGCTCGATCTCGTGGTCGAGCGGGATCACGACGTCGTCGAACACGACGTCGTGGCTGCCGCTGGCGCGCAGGCCGAGATGGTCCCAGGTTTCCACGATGCTGATTCCGGGGAGCCCGGCCTGCACCAGGAACAGGCCGAGCCGCGGCTCGGCCTCGTCGGTCCTCGCCCATACCGAGTACCAGGACAGGATCGGCGCGCCGGTCGAATAGATCTTGTGGCCGCTCAGCCGCCAGCCGGTCTCGGTGCGGCGCGCGATCGTCTCCGGCAAGCCACCGCGCGACGGTGAGCCGAGCGCGGGCTCGACGCGGAAGGTGTTGATCAGCGCGCCGCGCTCGATCGAGTCCCGCTGTAGCTTGCGGGCCAGCCGCGACGGGTATTCCTGCTGCCGCGCCATCACGAAGTGCTGGATGTAGTGCATCGCCAGGACGAGCGCCGTCGACGGGTCGGCTTCGGCGATGATTCCGAGCACGCGGGCCGTCAGACCCGCGCCGGCACCATGGCCGCCGAGGGCCGTCGGCACGGTCAGCGACAGCAGACCGGCCTCGAACAGATCCTTGAAATTTTGGAACGGAAAGCTGCGGTCGCGATCATGGGCCGGCGCGCGGCCGGCGAAGACAGGCACCAGCCGCAGCGCGCGTGCGATCAGTTCGTCTTCATTGTCAACGCCGGTCTGGCGTGGCGTGAGGCTTTCAATGACGGCTACCATGTCGCTTCCAACCCGAGGAGACCGAGGATCTGCCGGCGCAGGTCGGCAAGATGCGGATCGCCGCGATGCCGCGGATAAGGCCTGTCCACGACGATGTCGGCCTTGATGCGCGCCGGGCGGTCGCTGAGCACGATGACGCGATTGGCGAGCACCAGCGCCTCCTCGACGTCGTGGGTGACGAGCAGGGTCGTGAAGCCCTTGCGCTGCCACAGCGCCACCAATTCCGCCTGCATGGCGATCCGCGTCAGCGAGTCGAGCTTGCCGAGCGGCTCGTCGAGCACCAGCACCTTGGGATCGTTGACGAGCGCCCGCGCCAGTGCGACGCGCTGCGCCATGCCGCCGGAGAGCTGATGCGGATAGGCATTCTTGAAGTCGGTGAGGCCGACGAGATCCAGCGCGGCATCGACGCGGTGGCGCTGCTTCTTGAGGATACCCTGGGCCTCCAACCCGAGCGCGACATTGTCCCAGACCGTGCGCCACGGAAACAGCGTCGGATCCTGGAACACGACGACGCGCGAGGGATGCGGTCCCCTGATGCCGACCTCGTCCTCGCGCAAGGTCCCGCTGCGCGGCTTGTCGAGGCCGGCGATCAGACGCAGCAGGGTCGACTTGCCGCAGCCGGACGGCCCGAGCAGCGCGACGAACTCGCCGGGCTCGACGATCAGGCTGACGTCGTCGAGCACCTTCAGCTCGGCGCCGTCAATGTCGAAGGCATGGTCGACATGGGCGATGTCGATCGCCGCGCCGGGGACTTGCGCCCGCGCGACTTCGGCTGCAGCTACCATTTGACGACACCCTTCTGCCAGACCAGCACGCGGTCGCGCGTCTTGAACAGCAACGTGATCGCGCCGGAGCACAACAGGGACATCACCAACAGCGCGGCATACATGTTGGCGTACGCCGCCCAGCCCTGCGCCCATTGCAGATACCAGCCAAGCCCGGCCTTGACGCCGATCATCTCGGCGATGACCAGCACCGCGAACGAGGCGCCGAGCCCCATGAACAGGCCGACGAAGACGTGCGGGAGCGCCGCGGGGATCGCGACTTTGAGGACCAGGAACCACGGCCTGGCGCCGAGCGTGCGCGCGACGTCGTAGTAGGCTGTCGGCACGCTCGCGACGCCGGACCACGTCAACACCGTGACGGGAAAGCCGGTCGCAAGCGCAATGAGGAAGGTCGACGCGCTCCAGCTGGTGGGGAAGGTGAAGAACGCGATCGGCAGCCACGCGGTGGCCGGCACGGGACCGATGAAGCGCAACACCGGATGCACCCAATAGCCGATCCGCGTCGACCAGCCGATCGACACCCCGGTCACGAAGCCGATGGCGGCACCGATGACGTAGCCGCCGAGCTGCAGCTTGATCGAGGCAACGACGCTGTCGAGCAGCTTTGGCAGATCGTCGGTGTAGACCTCGATGATGGCCTGCGGCGGCGGAAAGAACGGCAGCGGCAGCCAGGCGAACTTCGCGCTGGCCAACTCCCACAGCGAGAAGAACACGCCGAGCGCAAGCAGCCACGGGCTGCGCTTGCGCAAGGCCGAGCCGACACGGCCGAGCTGCGCCGCAGCGACGCTCACAACGAGCACGAGCCCGGCGATCACGAACGCCGCGATCGCGAGATCCGTGGTACGGGACCAGTCGCCGACGTCCTCGCGGACCAGGCAGGCCGCACCGAAAGCGGCCCAGGCCAGCGCAGCCGCGATGCCGGGCGCCACCTCGCGGAGCTTGTCGGCGAGCCCGCTGCTGCGCGCGATGCCGCCGGCGGGGGCGTCAGACAGCGAAAATGTCGACATAGATGCGCTCGGCGAATTTGCTGGTGTCCGTGCTCGGCTTGAAGACGGAGACGACCTTGAGGTCGTCGGCATACGCCTTCAGCTCCTGCTTGAGCGGCTGACCATGCGGATGATGATGATGGGTGTGATAGCGCACCATGCCCTCGAGATCGGCCAGCGTCGCCTGCTTCGGCGCATAGGGCTGGAACGACTTCGCTGCCTCGACCGGGTTTTCTGCGGTGAACATCGCGGCATCGAGCAGCGCCTGGGTGATGGCGCGCCCGACCTGGGGCTCCTCGCGCACCAGGCTGCCGCGCAGGCCGAGGATGCAGCAGACGCGGTTCTGATACTCGCCGTCGAGATTGGAGGCGACCTCCCTGTAGGCGGGATCCTTGAGCCAGAGATAAGCGAGCGGATCGGAGGCCAGGAACGCCTGCGTCTCGCCCTTGTCAGCGGCGACGTTGACGACGGCGCCGGGATAGACGCGCCAGTCGACGTCCTTGACCGGATCGATGCCGAGCCGCGCCAGCTGGATCGAGAAGAAGTTCTTGTCGGGACCGCCGAGATCGCCGACCGCCACCGCCTTGCCCTTGAGGTCGGCGAGCTTGGTGATGCCGGAATCGGTGCGCGCCAGCACGCGCATGCAGCCGCCATGGGTGCCCGCGGCGATCTTGACGTCAAAGCCCTGCTCCAGCGGCTTCAGCCAGCGCAGCGCCATGCCGAGGCCGGCATCGCTCTTGCCGGTCGCGATCGCCTCGAGCAGCTGATCGGTCGAGCCGGAATAGTTGATCAGCTCGACGTCGAGATTGTACTTCTTGAAGAAGCCCTGGTCGATCGCCACCGGCACCGGCGTCAG
>NZ_CAFJ01000188.1 GCF_000239795.1 Bradyrhizobium sp. STM 3809
CTCCCCGCAAAGGGCGGGGAGAGGTTTGGAGGCCGGCGCTCGGAGCTGATTCAGCGTGAATAGCGAATAGGATGCCTGCCCTATTCGCTACTCGCAATTCGCTATTCGCTTCCGATCAGGTCTCGATCTTCACGTATTCGAAGTCGCCCGGCTTGTTGTCGATGCCGACCTTCGGCGGGGCGATCCAGGAGGCGTATTCGCCGATCTCCGTCACCGGCTTCATCAGCGAGGTGATGTAGGCACCGTCATCCAGCGACGGCAGCCAGTCGCCCTTGCGCTTCTGCCAGGTGGCCTCGTCGATCAGGATGCCGTCCGGCGTGGCGTGCACGTCCTTGAACTCGCCGATGGCGCGGTGGAAGGCGGTGTGCGGCAGCTTGAGCTGGAACTCGTAGCCGGCGGTGCTGATGATCTTGTTCCAGCGCAACAGGCCCTTGACGCAGTCCTGCGAGTAGTCGTCGCGCAGGCGCATGTTGAGCGCGGTCAACGCCGGCTCGTCGACGCGCTTGATCTCGCCATCGACCAGCTTGAGCACCGGATAGGTCGAGTTCTTGAGCTGGTGATCGTCCTGGATCTGGGTCTCGTGGTAGCGGCCCTTGATGCCGGCATTGAAGGCGTTGGCCGCGTTGGTCGAGACCTCCGAGCCGAACAGGTCGAGCGACAGCGTGTAGTGCAGGTTCAGCTTCTTCTGGATGGTCGGCAGGTCGATGACGCCGAGCGCGCGGACCTTGGCGATATCGGTGGGGTCATCGATGCCGGCGGCGCGCATCGCATCGACCGTGCGCTGGATGACGCGGCCGACGCCGGTCTCGCCGACGAACATGTGGTGCGCCTCTTCGGTCAGCATGAAGCGGCAGGTGCGCGACAGCGGATCGAAGCCCGACTGCGCGAGCGAGTGCAACTGCATCTTGCCGTCGCGGTCAGTGAAGTAGGTGAACATGAAGAACGACAGCCAGTCCGGCGTCTTCTCGTTGAAGGCGCCGAGCATGCGCGGAGAGTCCGCATCGCCCGAACGGCGGCGCAGCAGCTCATCCGCCTCCTCGCGGCCGTCGCGGCCGAAGTACTTCTGCAGCAGGTAGACCATCGCCCAGAGGTGCCGGCCCTCCTCGACATTGACCTGGAACAAATTGCGCATGTCGTAGAGCGACGGCGCGGTCTTGCCGAGATGGCGCTGCTGCTCGACCGAGGCCGGCTCGGTGTCGCCCTGGATCACGATCAGCCGGCGCATCAGCGCGCGATATTCACCGGGAACCTCCTGCCACGCCGGCTCGCCATAATGCTCACCGAACGGGATCTTGCGGTCCTCTTCCTGCGGCGCCAGCAGGATGCCCCAGCGATAGTCGGGCATCTTGACGTAGTCGAACTTGGCCCAGCCGCGCGGATCGACCGAATAGGCCGTGCGCAGGTAAACCAGCGACTGCTGGAAGCCCTCCGGGCCCATGTCGTTCCACCAGTCGACATAGCCGGGGTGCCAGCCTTCGAGCGCCTTGAGGACCTGACGGTCCTCGGCGAGATTCACGTTGTTCGGAATCTTGGTCGAGTAGTCGACGTTCATGATGTTCATGTTCATGGAGACCTCCCTAAAACCTTTCCGGTGGTCATGCCCGGCCTTGTGCCGGGCATCCACGTCGTGCGAGCTGCTTGGCTCGTGGATGGCCGGGTCGAGCCCGGCCATGACGGATGAAAACTTAAACGCGCGTCATGTCGTATTGCGGCCGCTCGCCGGTGCCGTAGCGCCGGAGTGCGCCGTCCTCGCCGACCGCGTTGGGCCGCTGGAAGATCCAGTTCTGCCAGGCGGTGAGGCGGGCAAAGATCTTCGACTCCATCGTCTCCGGACCGGCGAAGCGCAGATTGGCTTCGAGACCGGTGAGACTGTCGGGCGAGAAGCTGGCGCGCTCCTCGAGGAACACACGGATCTCGTCCTCCCAGTCGATATCATCCAGCGCGAAGGTGACGAGGCCGAGCTCCTCGGCATCCTCAGCCTCGAGCGGCTTGCCGACCTGCTCGTGCACGCGCGCGAGCCCGTTGGGATCGTCGAGGAAGCGCGACTGCAGCCGGGTCAGGCCGTGGCTCATCGGATAGGGGCCGAAATTCATCGCCGACAATTCGATCGACGGCGCCGGGCGGTTGTCGCCCTGGATGGTGCCGATCAGCATGTAGGAGCGGTCGGAGGCGAACACGAGCTCGGCCAGGGTGCCGGCAAAGCAGGAGCCGGGCTCGACCAGGGTCACCAGGGTGCGCGAGGTGACATCGATGCGCTTGAGCACGCGCTTCCAGTAGTGCCTGATCTCATTGACCAGCCAATGCGCCTTGTTGGCTTCGAGGAAGGCATCATGCGCGAGCACCTGGGCGCGGTCGCCATGCGACTTGAACACCAGCATCGCGATGCCGAGCTCGTTGATGCGCAGATGCAGGATGGCGTCATCAAGCTCGCGCGCGACCTGCAGCGGCCAGAACGACGCGCCCTGCCCGATCATGCCGTCGATATCAGCCGGCGGCGCGGCCTCGGGCGCCGAGATCGTGATGGTCGCGATGCGGGCGGCACGGTCGATGTCGACATTGACGAAGCCGTAGCGCACGCTGGACGCATCGATCACGCGCTTGAGCGGCGTGAGCGCGATGCCCTTGCCGCTGCCATTGCGCTTCGAGGCGGCCGCGAATTCCTTGGCGCGCTCGGCGACCTTGGCATCGACCTTGGAGTTCGGCGCGATCTCGTCGACCAGGCGCCACTGCACGGCGCGCTTGCCCTTGACGCCCTCCTCCGTGGTGCAGAACGCGTCCGCGCGGTCGCGGCGCACCTTGCGCTTGTCGACGACGCGGGTGAGGCCGCCGGTGCCCGGCAGCACCGCCAGCAGCGGCACCTCCGGCAGCGACACCGAGGACGAGCCGTCGTCGGCGAGGATGATGTGGTCGGTGGCGAGCGCGAGCTCGTAGCCGCCGCCGGCCGCGGTGCCGTTGACGACGGTGATGAAGCGCTGGCCGGAATTCTCGCTCGAATCCTCGAAGCCGTTGCGGGTCTCGTTGGTGAACTTGCAGAAGTTCACCTTGTGGGCGTGGGTGGCGCCCGCGAGCATGCGGATGTTGGCGCCGGCGCAGAACACGCGCGGCTTGGCCGAGCGCAGCACGACGACCTTCACCTCGGGGTGCTCGAAGCGCAGCCGCTGCACGGCATCGGCGAGCTCGATGTCGACACCGAGATCATAGGAGTTGAGCTTGAGCTGGTAGCCCTCGAACAGGCCGCCATTCTCGTCGACATCCATGGCGAGCGTCGCCACCTCGCCGTCGATCGAGAGCTTCCAATGCCGATAGCGGGAGGGATCGGTCTGAAAATCGATGAACGTCTTGCCTCCCGCGAGCACGCGGTCTTCCCCGGCCATGAGTCACCCTTGCGTTGGAGTGCTTATCGTTGAGATGCACAATAATTCATGTTTCGGCCGCCGTCTATCGCGAAAAGCCGAAACATGCACTTTGTTTCATGTTCGTGATCCCGGCGTCGGCAACGTGGCCGCCGCGAACTCGGCGATGACCCGCAAGGTCGCGTCCGGCGCCTCGCGATGCGGGGAATGGCCGGTGCGGGGCAGCATCGTCACCTCGACCGGGCAGTAGCACTCCTCCTGGATGATCTCGACCTGGCGGACGGTGCCGTATTGGTCATCGACGCCCTGGATGACCGCGACCGGGACCCGGATATGAGCGAGGTCGGCGGTGATGTCCCAGGCGCGGAACGCCGGATCGAGCCAGGCGCTGTTCCAGCCATGAAACGCGTTGTCGACATCCTTGTGCCAGCGCGCCAGCCTGGCGCGCAGCTCGGTGGTCTCATAGGCGGTCTTGATCGCGGCGATGGAGGCGACCGAGACATCCTCGACAACGACGTGCGGCGCGATCAGCACGATGCCGTCGAGCCGATGATCGGCCTGGCTGCCGGCATGGATCGCCGCGATCGACGCGCCGTCGGAATGGCCGACGAGCAGACCGCGCTGGAAGCCGATCTGGTCGAGCAGCTTCGGCAGCACCTCGCGCGCCTCGCGCTGCATGTAGTCGAGTGGGCGCGGCAGGGACACCGGCGTGGAGGCGCCGTAGCCGGCACGGGAATAGGCGAACACGGAGGCGCCGGTCGCTTGCTGGAGCTTGTCAGGGAAATCGCCCCACAGCCCGACCGAGCCGAGGCCTTCATGCAGCAGCACGATGCACGGGGCGTCGGATGGCTGCGGACCGATCAGGCGATATTCGAGCTGGGCGGAGTCGATGGTGAGGAAGCCGTTCGCTTCGAGCGTCATGCGCTATTCTCTCCTTCGTCATGCCCGGGCTTGCCCCGCCTGCGCGGCCGAAGCCGCTTCGGCGCGGCGGAGTCCCGGGCATCCACGTCTTTGTTCATCGCGGGAAGATGGATGGCCGGGTCAAGCCCGGCCATGACGACAACTAACAGCAGGACCAACTCACCGGCAGGAAGATCAACTACTGACTCGTTCCCTCGCGGAGCTTGAAGCGCTGGATCTTGCCGGTCGCGGTTTTCGGCAGGGACTCCACCACCTCGATCCAGCGCGGATATTTCCACGGGCCGATCTTCTGCTTCACATGCTCCTTCAACGCCTCGTGCAGGGTCGAGCGGTCGACGCTGGGGCGCAGCACGACATAGGCCTTCGGCTTCAGCAGACCTTCCGGATCGGCTTCCGGCACGACCGCGGCCTCGAGCACCGACGGATGCGTGATCAGCGCGCTCTCGACCTCGAACGGCGACACCCAGATGCCGGAGACCTTGAACATATCGTCGGAGCGGCCGCAGAAGGTGTAGCGGCCTTCGGCGTCGCGGACATATTTGTCGCCGGTGCGCGTCCAATAGCCCTCGAAGGTCGAGCGCGTCTTGTGGCGCTGATTCCAGTAGCCCTCGCCGGCCGAGGGCGCATGCACCAGCATCTCGCCGACCTCGCCGTCCGGCACGGCTTCGCCGGCTTCGTTGACGAGGCGCACCTGATACCCCGGCACCGGGCGGCCGGAGGAGCCGTATTTGATGTCGCCGGGCGCGTTGGACAGGAAGATGTGCAACAGCTCGGTCGAGCCGACGCCGTCGAGAATGTCGACACCGAAGCGCGCCTTCCAGGCGTTGCCGACCGACTCCGGCAGCGCCTCGCCGGCGGAGGTGCAGATGCGGAGCGCGCTGCCGGCCTTCTCATGGCGCAGCGACTCGTCGTGCAGCATCGCCGCGAACAAGGTCGGCACGCCGTAGAAGATGGTCGGGTTGTAGCGGTTCATCAGCTTGAACATCAACGCCGGCGTCGGCCGCTCAGAGTTGAGGATCGTGGTGGCGCCGACCGACAAGGGGAAGGTCAGCGCATTGCCGAGGCCATAGGCGAAAAACAGTTTTGCCGCGGACAGGCAAATGTCGCTTTCGCGGATGCCGAGCACCTGCTTGGCATAGGTCTCGGCGGTCGCCGCGAGATTGCCGTGCAGATGGCGCACGCCCTTGGGCATGCCGGTCGAGCCGGACGAATACAGCCAGAACGCCGGCTCGTCCTCATGGGTCGCGACCGTGTCGAACTGATCGCTCTCGCGCGCCAGCTCCTCCGACAGCAGCTTGTGGCCGAACGCGTTTGCGCCGGAGACGATGACGCAATTGAGATCGGGCATCCGGCCGACGATGTCCTTGACGACCGGATAGAGCGGCTCGGAGACGAACAGCACCCGGGCGCGGCAGTCCGCCAGCACATAGGCGTATTGCTCCGTCGTCAGCAAGGTGTTGAGCGGCACCGGGACGATGCCGGCGCGCATGCTGCCGAGAAACACCGCGGGGAAATCCACCGTGTCGAGCATGATCATCGCCACGCGCTCCTCGCGGCGGACGCCGAGGCGGTGCAGGAGATTGGCGACGCGGCAGGACTGCTGCTGCAGGCCGCGATAGGTCAGCTCGGAGACCGTGTCCGTGTAGGCAAGCTTGTCGCCACGTCCCGCCTCGACATTGCGGTCAAGCAACCACGACACCGCATTGTACGACTTCACGGCGTTCCTCCCCCGATTTTTGAATTATAATTCATAGAAGGCCACCAACGGCGCTTGCTGTCAATCCTCTCCGGCATTATGTTTCCGTTTCACAAGAAGTCAGAGGGACATGCCGCCAGATAGCGACGCAGCCAGGGATGATGCCGGCCAGTCGGCGGCCGAGACCGATTTCCTCGACCAGCTGGGCCAGCGGGTGCGGCGGATGCGCGGCCTCGCCGGCATGTCGCGCAAGGTGCTGGCCGAGGTCTCCGGTATTTCCGAACGCTACATCGCCCAGCTCGAAAGCGGCAAAGGCAACGTCTCGATCGTGCTGCTGCGCCGCATCGCCAACGCCATCAACGCGCCGCTCGACGACATCATTCCCGGCAACGAGCCGTCGCCGGACTGGCCCGTCATCCGCGATCTCCTGAAGAAGGCGAGCCCGAGCCAGATCGCCCAGGTCAAGGACCTGCTCGCCGGCGGGAGCTCGGCGCCGCTGCGCCGCACGTTCTCGGGCATCGCGCTGATCGGCCTGCGCGGCGCCGGCAAGTCGACCCTGGGGCGGATGCTGGCGGAGCGCATCGGCTGGAGCTTCGTCGAGCTCAACAAGGAGATCGAGCGGCAGAACGGATTGTCGGCCGCCGAGATCATCGCGCTGTACGGCCAGGAGGGTTTTCGCCGCATGGAGCAGGCGGCGCTGGTGCAGCTATTGGCGCGCAAGGAGCCGATGGTGCTGGCGACCGGCGGCGGCATCGTCTCCGAGCCCGTCACCTTCGACCTGATCCTGACCTCGTTCTACACGATCTGGCTCAAGGCCGAGCCGGAGGAGCACATGGCGCGCGTGCGCAAGCAGGGCGATCTGCGGCCGATGGCCGACGACCGCTCGGCCATGGCCGAGCTGCGCAACATCCTGGTGAGCCGCGAGCCGCTGTATGCGCGGGCGAATGCGGTGGTGGATACGGCGGGGCTGACGGTGGATGCGGCGGCGGCGCGGCTGGGCGAGGCGGTGAAGCCGGTGATCGCGAACGAAGCGCGGATGTTCGCGCGGGGGTGAGCTGGGTTGACAGCGGCGCAGACGTCGGTCCGCTGCGCGGCCAACGTCATTCCGGGGCAATCGTCAATGCGCAGCCGCAAGGCGGCTGTGCGTCGGCGATTGAACCCGGAATCCCCTTTTGATTGCGAATGGACCCAGACAATCTCGAGATTCCGGGTTCAGGGCCTGCGGCCCTGCCCCGGAATGACGGGGGTGGCGACCAAGTCAGTCACCCGCCGGTCGCGGCGATCGCGCGATCGTGGGCTTCGAGAATCGTCTTGAGCTTGTCCTTGGTGTCCTTCACGTCGGCCCCGGTTTTCTCGTCGAGCAGCAGTCCGTTGAGCGCGCTGTGCGTCAGCCGGTTGGCCACCCATTTGCGCTCGAAGCCGAGCTTGGACTGGACGGTCGAGA
>NZ_CAFJ01000187.1 GCF_000239795.1 Bradyrhizobium sp. STM 3809
TGTCCCGGGCATCCAAGTCGTTCTGCACATGCCGCTCGACGTGGATGGCCGGGACGGGCCCGGCCATGACGGAGGCGAGAGGAGGGGCTGATGCCGACACCTGCGCCTGAGGCGAGAGCCTTAGATCGGCTTCCCCGCATACGGCATCGATGCCGTGAGGCCGCCGTCGACCGGGAAGGCCTGGCCGTTGACGTAGGAGGCTTCGTCGCTGGCGAGAAACAGGCCCATGGCGGCGATCTCGTGCGGCTGGCCGGCGCGCTTCAAGGGATTGAGCTGGCCGATCTTGCCCTCGGTGCCGCGCTCTTTCGCGCCGTCGAAGATCGGCTTGGTCATGCCGGTCTCGATCAGGCCGGGACAGACCGCGTTGATGCGCACGCCGGTGCCGGACAGCGAATAGGCGGTGGTCTGCACCAGGCTGATGACGCCGGCCTTGCTGGCCGCATAGGGATGGCCGGAGGCGCCGGACTTCAGGCCGGCGACCGAAGCGGTGCAGACGATGGCGCCGCGCTGCTGCCGCACCATATGCGGCATGGCGTATTTCACCGCCAGGAACGGGCCGATCAGGTTGATGCGCAGGATCTCCTGCCAATGCTCGACGGTCTGCTCGGCGATCGGCTTGAGCCCGCCGGAGATGCCGGCATTGGCCCAGATCACGTCGAGCCTGCCATAGGTCGCGACCGCGCGGTCGATGAAGCCCGAGACATCCGCCTCGGAGCCGGCGTCGGCCAGCACGGCCTCCGCGATGCCGCCCTGCTGCTTGACGAGTTCGACGGTTTCCTTGACGCCGTCGGTGCGATCGACCGCGATCAGCCGTGCGCCTTCCTTCGTGAACATCAGGGACGCTGCGCGGCCGATGCCGCTGCCCGCGCCGGTGATGATGACGGATTTGCCTTCGAGGCGGCCCATGTTTCCTCCTGCTGTCCTTGTGATCAGTTGCGTGCCGCGCAACGGAATTCAAACGCCGTTTCAAACGTGCTGAAATCGCCAAGCGGCTTGAGACGACCTAGGCCTTCACGTACAGCGAGAGGCCAGCCGAGGGAAGGGTGAGCGATGACGAGTGATGGGAGCAAGCCATCTGTGGTCACCACGCGCTGGTGGTGGGTGCGCCACGCGCCGGTGCGCAGCGACGGCGGCAACATCTACGGCCAGTCCGACATCGCCTGCGACACCGGGGATCGCGAGGTGTTCGAGGCGGTGGCAAAAATCCTGCCGCGCAGCGCGGTGTGGTATGCGAGCAATCTGATGCGCACGCACCAGACCGCCGAGGCGATCTGGGCCGCCGGGTTTCCGCAGCCCCCCATGATGACCAAGGAAGCCGCCTTTGCCGAGCAGCATCTCGGACAGTGGCAGGGCATGAACCGTGCGGCGTTCCTGGCGAGCCGCCCCGCCGGCAGCAACTGGTTCGCCGCCATCGACGAGCCGGCCCCGGGCGGCGAGAGCTACATGGATTTGTACACGCGCGTCACCGCCGCGATCGCGCGCATCACGGTGGCGGAAGCCGGCCGCGACGTCATCGCGGTCGGACATGGCGGCACCATCAAGGCTGCGGTCGGGCTTGCTCTCGGCGGCCTCGTCGAGAAGGGCCTCGCCTTCGACATCGACAATTGCTCGGTGACCCGGCTCGATCACATCGCGGCCGGCGAGACCAGCACCTGGCGCCTGCCGATGGTCAATCAGCAGCCCTGGATCGCCGACGCCGCCCACCGCGCGATGCACCAGCCGGCCGGGCCGGAGGTGACGACGAGCAAGCTGGCGTGAGAGAGATCGTGAGCTGATGCGCGCGTCATCCACAACGTCGCTCGCCGCACGGGCAG
>NZ_CAFJ01000186.1 GCF_000239795.1 Bradyrhizobium sp. STM 3809
GCGATGGAGCGCCATGGACCGGACGCGGACCGAAAGCCGTCAGAACGTCGGGGGTTCAGCATCAGTCGACTCTCCGCATGACCGAGGGGCAGTTGCTTGACGTCGAGCGCCGCCGTTCCGACTTGCGTGCTGGCCAGCTGTCACGGGGCGCGTTCAACGCACAGATCGACCGTTTGCTCAGCGCGCGCTGATCCTTCGTCCGGGAGCTGGCGGTCAGCCGTTTCAGCTACCTCCCACCCGCCATTCAGACCAAAGGTGGCATGGTCCCGCCCCGGAACGGCCATGCCGAACCATATGTTGCGCCTCGGCCCCAGGGTGATATCAGACCTGTCAAGACCGCTTTGGGCGGCCGCCTTTAGAACCCCGCGAGATTCGCCATGAACGCGCCCACCGCTTTCCCCGACCAGTCCAAGCCCGTCCCGCCCTACAAGCACACGCCGCTGTTTCCGCTCGGGCCGGACACCACGCCCTACAAGAAGATCACGACCGAGGGCGTCAGGGTCGAGAAGGTCCTGGGCCGCGACATGCTGGTGGTGTCGCGCGAGGCGCTGCGGACGCTGTCGGAGGCCGCGTTCGGCGAGATCAACCATTTCCTGCGCCCCGGCCATCTAAAGCAGCTGCGCAGCATCCTGGACGATGCGGAGGCCAGCCCGAACGACAAGTTCGTCGCGCTCGACTTCCTGAAGAACGCCAACATCTCCGCCGGCGGCGTGCTGCCGATGTGCCAGGATACCGGCACCGCGATCATCATGGGCAAGAAGGGCTGCAACGTCATCACCGACGGTGACGACGAGGCGGCGCTCTCCGAAGGCGCGCGCGACGCTTATCTGCGCCGGAACCTGCGCTACTCGCAGGTCGCGCCGCTGAGCATGTATGAAGAGAAGAACACCGCCAACAACATGCCGGCGCAGACCGAGATCTACGCCGAGGGCGAGGACGCCTACAAGTTCATGTTCATGGCCAAGGGCGGCGGCTCGGCCAACAAGAGCTTCCTGTTCCAGGCGACGCCGTCGGTGCTGACCAAGGACCGGCTGCTGGCGTTCCTGAAGGAGAAGATCCTCACGCTCGGCACCGCGGCTTGCCCGCCTTATCACCTCGCGATCGTCATCGGCGGCACCTCGGCCGAGCTGTGCATGAAGACGGTGAAGCTCGCCTCGGCGCGCTATCTCGACGCGCTGCCGACCCACGGCTCCGCCGACGGCAACGCCTTCCGCGATGTCGAGATGGAGCAGGAGATCCACAAGATGACGCAGAGCCTGGGAGTAGGGGCCCAGTTCGGCGGCAAGTATTTCTGCCACGACGTCCGCGTCATCCGCATGCCGCGCCACGGCGCAAGCCTGCCGATCGGGCTCGGCGTGTCCTGCTCGGCCGATCGCCAGGTGCTCGGCAAGATCACCAGGGACGGCGTCTATCTCGAGGAGCTCGAGCATCATCCGGCGCAGTACCTGCCGGAGGTCGAGCAGGCGCTCGGTGGCGAGGTCGTGAAGATCGACCTGAACCAGCCGATGAAGGACATCCTCGCCACGCTGTCGAAGAATCCGATCAAGACCCGGCTGTCGCTGACCGGCACCATGATCGTCGCCCGCGACGCTGCGCATGCCAAGCTGCGCGAGCGCCTCGACCGCGGCGAGCCGCTGCCAGACTACTTCAAGAACCACCCCGTGTACTACGCCGGTCCCGCCAAGACCCCCGACGGCTACGCCTCCGGCGCATTCGGCCCGACCACGGCGGGCCGCATGGATTCCTTCGTCGACCAGTTCCAGGCCGCCGGCGGCTCGATGGTCATGGTCGCCAAGGGCAACCGCGCGCCCGCGGTGCGCGAGGCCTGCAAGAAGCACGGCGGCTTCTATCTCGGCTCGATCGGCGGCGCCGCGGCGAACCTCGCCGAGCACTGCATCAAGAAGGTCGAGGTCGTCGAATATCCCGAACTCGGCATGGAAGCCATCTGGCGCATCGAGGTCGTGGACTTCCCGGCCTTCATCATCATCGACGACAAGGGCAACGACTTCTTCAAGGAGCTGAACCTCGGCTGAGGCGAAGCGGGGGTGGTGTTTGTTGCGGGCGGCCGGGAGCGATCCCGGCCGTTGGTGTTTGTGTGTAGAAGGCGAACGTGTTCGTATCTTTCGAGGTGGCAGACCGCGCGCCGCAACGGCAC